>JBOHYW010000184.1:0-7229 GCA_050738155.1 Rhodanobacteraceae bacterium | reverse complement strand
TTCTCGCTTGGCCTTCTTAAACTTCTTGGTCGAAGTGACCACTTGCCGCGCATTGTTGGCCAGCGCGCGAAAGTCCTCGATCTGCTCCAGGGTCGCCAATAAATCCGGATGCGCCAGCACCGCGCCCAAGGTGTGTTCGTTGACTTCCACCAGCAGCGGCGAGTTCCAGCGCGCGGCCAGTGCCGAAGCACCGATACCGGCCGTGGCCCAATCCATCACCGCCTGCGCATCCAGCTCCTGCATCTGTCCGCCCTCGAAGGCGAAGATCGGCAGGTAATGGATCAACTGCCCGACGGCATCGGCCGGTTTGACCTCGCCGGTCGTGCCAAGACGGATGCCGTACTCGGCCACCAGTTGCAGCGCACGGTTGGGATCGAACTCGAAGACGTAGCAGGTTTCCTTCTTGACCTCGACATGGCCTTCTGCATCGCGTTGCGCCCACGGCGATTGCACGCGGAACGCGGCCTGAAAGTAGGACTCCGGCGACTTCAGCGAACGCAGCATGAAAATGGCGCCCCACTCGGGCACCGTCACGCCGGTGAGAAGCTTGCCGCAAGACAGTGTGATCGAGCCCGCCTTGTGGTTCCTGACGGCGGTTTCTATCGCAAGCTCTACCGGCGGCTTGGCATCGGCGCCCTGCCCCGCGGCATTGCCCGCCGCCACCACGATCTCGAAATCAGCGAAATATTTATGCTGCTGCAAGAGGTCACGCATCGCGTGGCAGGCAGCCACGTCGGCCATGTACCACACCGTGTGCCTGACCGCCTTGGTGAAATCCGGCGACTCGTAGGGAAACGGTGCTTTCTTGCCAGCCGCCAACACCTGCATTTTCATCTGTGCCGCCAGCTTGCCGCGCAGCATCTGCAGGAACTCCGACACCCGCGCCGGATCCTCGAACACATACGCGCCCGGCCCGGTGTCGCGACTGGCCGGATCGACCTTGTTCGCCTTGAAATACGCGTTCAACGAAAACCCGGTGAACTCGCCATCGTCGGCCCAGGCTTCCGCCTGCTCGCCCATGCGATAGGCGAACAGCTCCATGCGCGGCAGTTCGCGATACGGATTGGGGCCCTTCGCGGCGTCCCAATGCTCCTTGGCTGATTGTTCGTCGATGTAGGTCCAGTTGAAGATCTGGTCTTCGGTGAACTCGCCGTTGGTGATGGCGCGGAACGGCGTACCCGACAGGTACAGGTAGTGCGCCGCTTTGAGGTTCAAATCTTCATCGGTGACGCTGTCTTCCGGTTCCTCGCGCTCGGCCTGTGCCTTGTCGACGGGGTCGTACAGGTCGCGGGCCGCCTCGCGCCATGCGCCAAAGTGGTACTCATCAATGACGATGCAATCCCAGTCGATCAGGTGGATCGCTTCGTTGTGTGCCTTGACCTGGCCGTCCTGGGTGCGGCCGTTCAAATCCTGGAACGAGGCAAACCACACTTGCGGGTCTTTGCCGTCGGCCGCCTTGACCCGCTTGGGAATGGGCGTGTCGCGGTCGATGAAACGCCAGCCGGCGAAATCGACGTGGTTCAGCAGGTCGTCGTGCCACGCCGACTGCACCGCCGGCTTGTAGGTGAGCACCAGCACCTTCTTCCAGCCGAGTTTGCGCGCAAGCTGATAGCTGGCAAAAGTCTTGCCGAAACGCATCTTGGCATTCCACAGGAACTTGGGTGCGCGGCCCTGCGCGTGCTTGTGGAAATACGCCGCCGTCATATCCACGGCTTCCTTCTGCTCCGGCCGCATCTTGAAGTTTTCGGTGCGCTTCGCATCGAACACCGCGCCGGTGCGCACCGCGTGGATGGCGGCCTTCACCTCGTCCAGCGTGCATTCGAACCATTCGCCACCGGGACGTTTGATGCCTTGTGCCACCAGCACCGCGTGCACGTCGTGGTCGGAAAATTCGCCGCCGTCCTCACGGGTCGCAGGCTCATCCAGCAGGATGTCCACGCCGGCGAGATCGGGATAAGCCGTTATAAGCTGTTGCTTGATCCGTTCGCGTGCGGTGTGTTTTGTCGTCTCGCCCACCTTGATCAGACCGATTCCCTCAATCACGTTCCGCCCGACTTTGCGCCGCCACGGCTCGGCATCCTTGCCGATCACGGTGTAGGCGTAGATGCGGCGGCTCATTCTTCTTCCTCACCCGCGGCGGGCATTTCCTTGATCCGAGATTCAATGAAGGCGATTTCTTCGCCGGTCAGGCCGTATCGCTCATAGAGCTTTATATCCGTCCAAACACGGGTAAGCGGCAGGACAGGCACAAAGCGATACGAGCCGCGCGTCATGTTTTGCGTAATTTTGCGCAGCGACACAAGAAATCGAACAAAGCGGGTTTGCATGAGGGCACTCAATCGCTTGGCTTTAAGCTTGGACGAGAAGCGTCCAACCACCAAGTACGTTTCAGTACAAGCTGATCCCGGCTCTGCAACGATGGGTCGCCCCAGAATCGTCAGGTCCTCGCGGCCGCTAGTGCCGTGTGCCTTCACCAACAGGACCTTCCACTGATCGATCCAGTCGGGGTTTTGCGTAATCTGGTTTCGGCCGAGGTATGACTGAGTCTGATTGCCGTAAATGAGAACCGGACTTCTCACGCCGCGTGGTGTTTCTCTCCCACGTTCGTTTGCAAGTCCGAACGGCTTCCTTGCTGATACTTGACCCGCCAAGCTCGGCTCAGGTTGTCCGTCTACCCTATACGACAGAACCTTGTTTAAAATCGAGACAGCCTCGTTCCGGCGAACCAGGACGTCATAGGCTCCCAAGTTGCGCAAGAGTGGCTTGCCAATGACCTCGTCGCCGATCTTCGTCGTAACAAGGCAAGGTCCATCGTGTTCACGATCCCGGTGCCAATATGAGACGCCTCCACGGATTTTGACCCCCGGAAAACAGTCATAGAGCTGCGGATGGTCAATGAGCTGCGCAAAGTGTTTATCAGCGAGCATTTGATCACGGAACTCATCAAGGCCTTTGCCACCTGAGAACCAGCGAGACGGCGTGATCATCACAAGGTGTCGCGGATTCATCGACACGGCCTGTTCGACAAACAGGTTGTATAGCGGCAACGCAGACGCACCACCACCACCACCACCGTCGCCCATTTGGAAAGGCGGATTCCCGACAATCACATCGAATTTCATCTTGGACAACTCCTCGGTCGGGTACGCGTCGTGGATGAAGGCGTAGGCGTAGTTCTCGCGCTTGTCGCCTCGTTCCAGATCCTTTGGCGCACCACAGACCTTGCATTTGTTCTCGCTGCCGTCCGCACCGAAATTGTGCTTGGTCGGCACGAACGGGATGTTGCCGGCCTCGCGCTTGAACCGGACCACGCTGTGCTCTCCGGATGCGTCGCGCGAGCAGTACACGCTGCGACGCACGACCTGCCCGGTCAATTCCGTCACCGAGGTTCCATACAACATGTTGCGGAAAACATGTTCACGCCGCTGGTCGAAATCCGGCTGCCATGTTTCCAGTCCGATCAATAGCCGCGCTGCAGCTTCGCGCAGAATCGCGCCGGATTTGCAGCACGGGTCGAGCCACTTGTAGTCCGGGTTGGACCAGACTTCTTTTGGCAGCAGGTCCAGCATCGCGCACGCCAGCTTGGGCGGCGTAGGCACTTCATCGTTGGACAACTGCGCGAGGCAATCGAGGATGTCGGGGACGTGCTGTCTGCGTGTTGCAACTGTCGTCATGGCTGGCCCCCTTCCAACTCACCGACCGCTCGGCAAGGATCGTGGTAAATCGTCATTCCGGGTTCGCCTGTGATGCAGCCGCAGGCACCCGGAATGACAAAATGAATGACTGACGCGGCGAAGTGAGCGGCCCGCGCTCATTGCGCCGGTTCTCCCATCAGTGTGCGCGTAGGCTCCGGATGAGCAGCAAGCTCGGCGTAATGTACCGGCACTTCGTCGCGCTTGGGCGCGGGTTCCGGGTGGAACAGGTCGCGGATGGGTTCCGGTTCGACGGAATCATCCAGCATGGACCACACACGCAGGAACAGGCCGCCGCGCATGGGTTGATAGTCGATGACCTCTACCGTCGCCGCGTCGGCCAGGAAATCCGCGTGGATGATGTTGCTGGCCGCGACCATGCGCGCGGCTGCCACAAAACCTTGCGACGGCGCCACGGTGTTGGCATCGTTGCTGTAATGCGAGCGCAACACCTCCAGCAACCGGACACGCGATTCCCCCACGTTGTCTTCGCTGATATCCACGCCATAGATGGAAGCCAGCGCCCGCAGCAGCCAATGCTCGTAGCGGGCAATCGACTTGACCTTGCCGAAGCGGATGCCCGCGAGCTTGCGGCGCAGGATTTCTTCGAGGAAGTTCCCGGAGCCGCAGGCGGGCTCCAGGAACTTCATGTCCACGGACTTGATGGAGCCGGCCGGGAACATATCCGGAACCAGGTCCAGCATGGCCTTGACCTCGCGCTCGTGCGTATAGACCTCGGCCAAGTCGCGCACGCGCTGGCGGGTCTTGATCTGGCCCCGTTGTTCGCCTCCCGGCACGCGCATGTCCATCACCCGCGATTCACCTGCTCGACCGCCCCGTTTTGATCCAGCAAGGATAGCCGCTCACGTTGATACCAAGGAGCTGCCGGCGTCATTTCAAACCTTCGACGGCACCCGGACGGACGATCAGGTGTGGCACGCGGGTGCTTTGCGTTCGCCTTTGGTTCCCCAGGTGCGCAGCCAGGCATGCGCCTGCTTGCCGGTCAGGTGTTTCCCGGTTTCCTGGTAAGCAGCCCAAGCCGCCAGGGCTTCCTGTTTGAAGCTTTCGCGGGCATTTTCGCGCTCGACGTATTCGCGGATCGCCTCGCGCATGATCCAGTGGGGTGATCTGCGGCGAGCTTCAGCAAGCTGCTGCACCCGATCCTTGAGGTCGTCGTCGAGCTTGACGGATGTGGTTGTCGTCATGGCGCTGTGTCGGTGTTACCTGTCGTTACTACAAGCTACTACACCCGCCGTGGTTCGGCACCGCGCACCGTTTCCCGGCTTGAGCGCCTACCGTTCCGGGCTTGCCGACTTCCCGCAACCGGTTGAGCAACCGCAATTTGAGATCGGAAACTTCATGTGCCCCCCGACTCACGCGTGGGTTATCCCATAGCGGAAAGTCTGGGGGGACGCTGTCGCACGGATTGGGACAGCGGGGAAATGGCTGGCTATGCCCGCCTTGGGATTTGCCGGGTTCCGATTCGATGCCATCCAATTGCGGAACAGATGCCTATTTTGCGGAACAGAATTCGAGCATCGAAAGTCGCTGAAACCTTTGGTGCCGGGGGCGGGGATCGAACCCGCATGGCCGTGAGGCCGAGGGATTTTAAGTCCCTTGCGTCTACCAGTTTCGCCACCCCGGCCGGCCGTGCGTGCGTATGGCACGCCACGGGACAGTTTATCCGCGATCCACGGGTCAAGCCGCCTGCTTGCCCTCGGCCCGATCGATTGCGATAAATCGAGCGATCCGCGCCGACAGACCAACCTATGACACTGGCGGCCACGCCTGGACGCGTGTCCAATGCGCGCTGGTCCATGTTCGGAGGCGGTCACATCCATGCGCGCACATCGATACTTCAGTCATGCAATACTCGCCGCGGCGCTTTGCGCGCTGGCCTTGGCGTCACCCGCATACGCGGCCCACGACAAACAGGCAAAGGGCAGCAAATCGGCGACCGCTGCCAAGCCGGCGCCGAAGCAGCGCGAGTCCGTCACCCACGCCAGCGTGGCGATCGACGGCCAGACGATCCACTACACGGCAACGGCCGGCACCATCCTGCTGCGCAACAAGAAGAACCAGCCGACCGGGCTGATGTTCTACGTCGCCTATACCAAGGACGGCGTGCGCAATCCGCAGGACCGGCCGGTGACGTTCCTCTACAACGGCGGTCCCGGCGCCTCGTCCAACTGGCTGACGATGAGCGGGCTCGGTCCGTACAAGGTGGAACTGCCGAACGGCTCGCCGACGCCACCCGCACCCTACTCCGTGGTTGCAAGCCACGAGAGCATCCTGAATGCCACCGACCTCGTCTTCATCGACGCGATGGGCACGGGCTACAGCCACATCGTCGGCAAGGGCAAGGGCAAGATGTTCTGGGGCGTGGACGAAGACGTGAAATCGTTCGGCCAGTTCATCCAGCGCTACATCACGCAGAATGACCGCTGGAACTCGCCGCTGTTCCTGTACGGCGAGAGCTACGGCACCACCCGCTCGGCGGGACTCGCCGAGTATCTGCAACAGCAAGGGGTCTCCGTCAACGGCGTGATCCTGCAATCCTCGGTGCTCAACTATTTCGACGGCTCGCCGGGTTCGGACAACGGTTACATCTTCAACCTGCCGTCGTACGCGGCAATCGCCTGGTACCACGACAAGATCGCCAACAAGCCAGCCAGCCTGTCCGATTTCGTCGAACAGGCGCGGCAGTTCGCCGACGGTCCCTACGCGCAGGCGCTGCGCCAAGGCAACGCGTTGCCCAAGGCGCAACTCGACGCGCTTGCGCAGAAGATGCACCAGTTCACCGGACTGCCGGTCGAATATCTGGAACGCGCCAACCTGCGCGTCAGCGGCGCCGAATTCCGCAAGGAACTGATGCTGCCCGAACGCCAGCATCTCGGCCGCTATGACGGCCGCTACCTCGCCGCCGACGCCGACGCCATCAACTCGCGGTCATCGTTCGATCCATCCGACCAGCAGATCTCACCGGCGTTGAACCAGGGCTACCAGTGGTACGTGCATCACGTGCTGAAGTGGAAGACCGATCGCAGCTACGTCGGGTTGAGCTTCGATGCGTACAAGAACTGGGACTGGAAACACAGTGCACCGGGCCGCTATTACGGCAAGGAACAGTTGCCGGACGTGGCGGACGACCTTGCCGCCGCCATGCGCCAGAACCCGTACCTGCGGGTGCTGTCGGAAAACGGTTACTTCGACCTGGCCACCCCGTTCCACGGCACCGAGTACGACCTCAGCCACGTCAACCTCAATGCCAAGCTGCGTAGTCACATCGAGTTCGCGTACTTCAAGTCCGGCCACCCGATCTACGTCAACCCGACCGCGCTCAAGGCCATGCACACCACGCTCGACACCTTTTACCGGAATACGCTGAAAGCCGACCGGCAAGGTGCCGCACACTGAAGCTCGATCATCGCTGCAAGAACGAACACCGCCCCGGGAAACCGGGGCGGAAGCGGTCGCAGGCGTCAGTCCAGCAAGCTGGTTTCGCTGCGAAGATGGCAAATGATTGTCTGGCAGTCG
>JBOHYW010000183.1:0-7340 GCA_050738155.1 Rhodanobacteraceae bacterium | reverse complement strand
AAGTATTGCGTTCAAAACCCGCAGGTTGGACAGGCTCACATTGCCACGTTGCGTCGGCAAGCAAGGCTCAATAAGTCGATACTGCGCTTCGGTGATCTCCATCCACGCAGTATCTCATAAATGATCGCTTAAATGATCGTTAGTGTGAACACGCCCTAATTCAAACTAGACCACTACCGGAAATTTCAAACTGAGGCACTACCGGCCTTCGCGATCGCGATGTTGCCACGATTGCGATTGAAGATCGGCAGGGTCAGGGAGAGGCAAAGTCAGGGCCTGCCGATTCTTGCTGCACGGTCGCGAGATGGCCGACTTCTGCAATCAAGGGCGCCGCGCGGATTTCACGCAGCCATTCGAGCCACTCGCTCAAGACGATCAAGGTCCAAATCGCGCGCGCGTGATCCGCATGCCGCTCCAGATGCTCGGCGAAAAGCTGTTGCGTCACAATCGTGTCGATGCCAGCGTCGGCCAGTGCCGCATGACCCAGCCGGACTTGCGCCCAAGTTTGCAGCGGGCCGCGTAACCACGCGGAAAGAGGCACCGAGAGCCCGCGTTTGCGGCGGTTCACGATCGCACGTGGCAGGTAGCCCATTGCATACCGTTTCAGGAACGGCTTGGTAGTCAATCCGCGGATCCGGGCAGCGAGCGGGAGCGCGGTGGCGAACTCGATCACTTCCCGATCGAGGAATGGCGCCCGGATTTCCACCGCATGCAGCATGCTTCCCCGATCCGACTTGGCCATCAGTGCGTCCGGAAGCGAATGTTCGAAGTCGTAGCGCTGGATGGCATTGATTCCCGACTCCGCATGGGGCCGGGGGGCGTCGGCCGGCAGCTTGATACCCAGTCGCAGCAGCCATTCCGGTGTGATCGCCGACGTCCACAACAGATGGCGCGCCACGTCGTCCATGCCTTGGCCGCGTACGAAACGCTTCAGCAGAAAACTGACGGGCATCTTCTTGTCACTCGCAGGCAACGCGTCCACGAGGACCCGCGATGCGGCCCGGACCGGCTGGGGCAAGCGTGCGTAGAGCCCCGCCCAACGTGCGCCGAGGTAGGTCGGATAACCGCCAAACAATTCGTCCGCACCTTCCCCTGACAGCAGCATGCGTACATCCTGCGCGGCACGTCTGGCTACCAGCGACATGGGAATCCATGCAGGGTCGGCGAGCAACTCGCCCGTGCCGCGCACCAGTTCCCGCAACATTTTGGGAACATCCGCCGCCGACACCGTAACCGGCACGAACTCGCAACCGAGGTCGCGCGCGACACGTGCCGCCGGTTCGCCTTCGTCGTACGAGGCTTCGGCAAACCGGATGCAGTACGCGGGGAGCCGCGTTTCCGGACGCACCCCGCGCGCCACCGCTGCGATCAGCGCCGAATCCACACCGCCGCTCAGCAATACCCCGTAATCGACATCCACATCGGTTTGCCGCGCGACCGCGGCGCGAAAGATGCCGTCGAAGCTCCGCCGCTGCGGCTGCGTCGGGGCTGTGCTGTGCTCAGGAAGGATCCAGTAGCGCTGATGCTTGATGATGGCTTCGGGTTCGAGTACGAGCAGCTGGCCGGGACCCACCTTGCGCATGTCACGCAGCGGGCTTCGTGGCGATGTGCAGTAACCCGAGCGCAGGAACTGCGCCACCCCGCGTGCATCGAGTTGCACCGGAACTTGGCGCGACGCCAGCAGGGCTGCCAGTTCCGAGGCGAAAACCACGCGGTCGTCAGTAATGGCGTAGTACAAATGACGTTCGCCGGCACGGTCGCGCGCCAGGATCAGGCGGCGGCATCGTTCGTCCCACAGGGCCAGCGCAAATACGCCCTGCAGGTCTTCCAGAAACGACAACCCTTTTTCCAGATACAGCGGCGCAATCACCGCCACGTCCGTATCCAGGGTCACGGCATGCCCACACCCGGCCAACATCTGTCGCAGTTCACGATGGTTGTCGATCTCGCCATTGCACGCCACGATGATCCCGCTGTCGTGTTCGATCAGTGGTGGCTGCGGCCGATCGACGCCGCGGATCGCCAACCGGTTGACTGCCATCGCCAGATCCTCGCGGACCGCACAGGCGTTGCCATGCGGCCCACGGTGTGACGTGGCGTCCAACATCGCGCGGACGCTTTGCTCCATTTCGGGCGCGGGTCGCCGCCCGCGCCAATTCACCACACCGCAAATGCCACACATGAACGTGGATGCCTCGTTGAGGGCCGGATCGTGAGGTCAGGGCCGAACCCATACCAGTGGATGACGTCGCCAGATACCGACTTCGATAGCGCCATGGATGGCGCAATGGGACAGGTGCCGACGGATCCGCGCAGGCTCGATGACCGGATCGAGCACCAACAGCGCCGAACCCGAGTCATGCAACGCGCGACAAAGCGCCGTGGCAGCTTGTGGGGATGCCCACGCAATCGCGTAAACGGGCTTGCCGTTGTACATACGGACCCCCCAAGGAGTCTGTTCCTCGATCGCGTACTGCGATGCCGTGGCTTCGACGAACACCGTCGAGGCGTAATCGATCGAGCCCGCTGCCGCACCGATTTGACGTGCGATCAAACGGTTGTCCAAGAGGGTGTCGTGAATGCCGTAGGCGCTCCAGGCCTTCGCTGCCAACAGCACAAGGATCCAAACAGCGAGCCACATCCGTTGCCGTGATTTACGCAAATTCATCCAGCGACGCAACCCGAGCGCAAGCATCAGGGAAAACGGCAGGAACAGCGGCAGTATGTACAGCGGCAGCCTTGACTGGGCGGCACAAAACACGATGAAGGGAATGCCGAACCACATCAGCAGGAACAGTTCCAGCCCGCGACGATCTACCCACATCTTCCACTTTTCGAACGAGAACAGGGTGCGAATGTCGCGCCCTATGGCGGGCCACCACGGCAGCGATCCCAGCAGCAGGGCCGGCAGGTAGATCTTGGCCCAACCCAACGGCCCCGAGTTCCTGTCTTGCACCGGCGTGAATATCCGGTCGTAGATTTCCCGATGCAGGTAGTAATGCAATAAACCTTGATAGCGGAGTACGACAGCGGCATACCAGCCGAACCCGATAACCAGGAAGGCCGCGACCCCCGGGACCGAGAACAGTCTGCCCAAACCGCGCCAGCCGTCCCGGATCAACAGAAAAGGGATAATCCCCAGAAAGGGAATCAGTCCTGGCGGGCCTTTGGTGAGGAAGGCCAATCCCCATCCCGTCCACATCACGAGCACATAACGGCTTCGGTGATGCTCCGTCTCTCCAAAGGCAATGCGTACGAAGCCCAGCATGGCCATCGCTTCGAACAGCGTCAGCAGGACGTCCGTGGAAACGATATTGGCGGTGAAAAAAGGAACGACTGAACAACCATAGATCAAGCCGGGCAGCCAAGGCTTGTCGGGGACGGCTTGCTTGCCAATCGCGTACAGCAGCAGGATCGTCAACAAATATGCCAGTGCGTACGGTGTGCGCGCCGCCCAAGCGTTGCGTCCGAAGAGTTTGAGGGAGCCGGCAATGACCCAATAGGTCAGCGGTGGCTTGGAGAAGTTCGGTTCAGCCGGGCTGTACGCGGGCATCAGGTAGTTGCCAGAATCCAGCATCTGCAGGGCGCCGTCGACGTAGCGCCCCTCATCGGTGCTCCACAAGGGTCGCGAGCCCTGAAACGCAAAACCCAAAAGCAACCCGAAGCAGATCAATGCCACCAGTGGCAACTTCCACGAATCGATGAAGCTTCGCGGCGGCATCCGACTTCCTGGCGCGATGTCCGATCGGGCTTGCGTGTCAGCCATCGCAAGTTCCGAATTCAATTCCTCGTGGCGTGTCTTTCATCCGGGTCGCCGTAAAAATTGCAGATTACGAAGGAATACGAACAAGGTGATGGATTCACCGATGATGAACACGATCTCATGCCGGTGAATTGCGTAGGCAAGAAGCGTCACGCCACCGGCAACACTGAGGTACCAGAATGCATTGGGGATGCGACTCTTGCCTTGCTTTTCGCTGTACAACCACTGCACAAGAAAGCGCAGGCCAAAAAGCGCTTGGCCGAGAAAACCAAAGGCAATCCATAAACTGTTGTAATTCGGGACTGTCACTGATCGCTTCCTTGTGCGCGCGCTCTGGTCTCGCGCCGGCGCAGCTGGATATTCCGCGAATAGATGAGCACGCCACCGAATTGACTGACGATGAAAACGGGATCGCGCAGGTAGGCCGCGTAAACAAACAAAAGCACGCTACCTGCGATGCTCAAGTACCAGAACGCCATCGGGATCGTGCTGAGGCGTTGGTGTTCGCTGCAAATCCATTGCACGACAAATCGCGAGACGAAGACTCCCTGTCCGATCAGGCCGAGCGTCAACCATCCACTGTCTGACATTCCGGGACGGACCTTCGAATCAAGCGGGGAGTAAAAATTGGGTGGCTGCCGGGTGCCATAGGTACCCATGCCCGTTCGTGTTGTTCAGTTGCGGCCTGCTTTTTGCGTGGTGCCGGTGGCGTGCGCCGTGTTTATTCCGAGCGTCTGCAGGGCGAGGGGCGCGAGCAAGCGAAATGTGGCGGGAACATTCATGGAAGCCTCGCCGATGCGTCGCAGGTGGTCGATGCCCATTTCAGGAGGCGCGGTGTTGCGGTTTGATGAGGGAGGTGCAGGCCGATGACAGCATGCCAACGATTCAATACTGCGACGCTTTGGTTTTGCTTAGCCAAGCTCTCGGCAAACTGTCATCTCCGCGTTCCGGTGAGTCTTGGGATCGGTCCCATGGCCGATCGCACGGCAGGAGCGGGACCATCGCACGCTGGTCACGACTTACGCGGTTACGCGCCAATGTTTCCTAAAGTCGAGCAAAGCAATCACAAAGTACGGCGATGTACGATCACGTCACCCATCGAAGAAGGTCCCAGACATGGATCGCGGAATACAGACCGGGTTGTCGCTCGCCCTCGCGCTCGGTGTCGGGGTTACCACGGTCGCGCTCGCCGGCCACATCGAAGCCGGCGACCGCATGGAAATGGCCGCCGTGCTGAAGGCGCCCGTCACGCCCACCCAGGCCGTGAAGATCGCCGAAAGCAGCGGCGGGCGCGCCTATGGCTACGGCATGGAAGACAACCGGCACGGGCAGTGGTACGAGGTTGATGTGTTGCGCGGTGGCGCAAAACTGGATCTGCGCATCGACCCCACCACCGGCAAGGTGCTGGGCAGCTCGGCCGCCAGCGGTGAGGATGCACAAGGCGCGCGCGCGCTCGATGGCAGCCAATTGAACTTCGGCGAAGCCATTGCACAAGCCGAACGGGTGGGCAAGGGTCCGGCGCTGGAAGCCGACTCGGCCGGCCATGGCGTCAAAGCACACGTGGACGTCGACGTCATCCAGGATCACGGTCGGCGCGTGGCGCACTACCGCATGTCGATGCAGGGCGGCCGGATCCATTCGACTCTGACCGGCACCGATTCCTGACCCGGTGGTCCGCTTCGCTTGGCGCGGGCGGGGCAACCGTTCGCGGCCGGCGTGCAAGGTCCCTGAAAGTTTGGAAAAAGCAGGCGCTAAGCAAACGATGTCATAAAAGTGCATTTGATGGTGATCGAAGGACGTTCGGCATGAGGCCCAGCGCTCTCACGCAACGATTCGCCGCGCTGCTACTGCTCTGCATTTGCGCCGCAGCGCCGATGCGCCCGGCCGTAGCCGCGAACGGCCCGTTCGGCATCGATCACTTGGTCCATTACGACAACAGCGGCATCTGGGCGCGCCACGACCAGAAGGTCTTGATGGGCGCAACCATCCTGACCGTGGGGGGCGATTCGCTCTCACTCGGCGACCAAGACAAGCTGGGAGTCGCGCCATGCTCGGAATCGTTGAGGATGTGCACGACAGGTTTGCCGCGGTCGTGTGGATCTACTGGGGCGGCTTTTTGGCTGCGACGGCATCACACGTTCTGCTACGCCGGCCCGTATGGAAGCACATGCTCAGCCAGTGCGCCTGACTTGCACCGCGGTGTCGGCGCAATCGGGTCTCAAAAAGCATCAGAAGCTGCGGCACACCTTCGCCCGTGACAGCCATCCTCCAATACATATTCGAGCTCAAGCAGTGGAGCGAACTGCGGCGACGCATCACTCGCCGGGCAATGCGGACGTTGTTCCATGCCAGCGATGCGCGGTTGACGCCGATGACGTGCCTGTCTGATACGGACGTTCCCCGCATCCTCATCTGCCGACCCAATCATCGGCTCGGCAACCTGTTGTTGCTTACTCCGTTGCTCACAGAAATCCAGCAACGTTTCCCGGATGCCGACGTCGACATCGTTTTGGCCGGTGCACACGGACCCGAACTGTTTCAAACGTTTTCGAACGTCAAGCACATTTACTGTCTCTCGCGCCGAATGGTCAGGCATCCGATTGCGGTTGTGCGAACGGCATTGAAGATCCGGAAGGCTCATTACGATTTGGCAATCGATCCTTGCGAGGCATCGCAGTCGGGCCGCCTTTTGGTGGCTGTGGCCGGCGCGAAGTATGCAATCGGCTTGCCGCGAGATCGGAGAATGGTCAATTCGATGGCCGGTGCTCCCCGCCACATGGCGCAGTGGCCCGTCTACCTGCTGCGTCGCGCGTTGGTGCGTCAATGGCCGGAATCCGGCAATGATTTCCCCGCTCTGGACATCCGGCTTTCGAGTAGCGAGCGAGAGCGCGCTCGCACAATCCTCGAACGAATGACCCACGAAAGCATGCCACCAACCCCGTTCGTCATCGGCGTGTTCGCAGAAGCTACCGGGGCAAAGGGTTACGGCAAGGAGTGGTGGCAATGCTTTGTGCGCACCGTGCACGAGCAACATCCCGACGCCGCGCTGGTGGAAATTGCGCCGGCGGATGGCCGGCCGCGATTCGCGAATGAAGTTCCTTTTTTTCACTCGCCCAGCCCGCGCGAGGTTGCCGCGATGATTTCCAACATGACGTGTTTCGTGAGCGCCGATTGCGGCGTCATGCATCTGGCCAGTGCCGCTGGAACCCCGACGATTGGACTGTTCTCGGTCACGGATGCCTCGAAATACGCCCCCTACGCGCATGGCAGCCGGGCGCTCGATACCAACGTAAAGAGTCCGGAAGAGGTCGCGCAGGAGGTGGGTGTGCTGATAACGACATTCCGATTCCGCGCTGGCATTCCAGTCGGTCCGTGTGGCCGCTCCTGCGGTGACCGACATGACGACGAAGGCGCAAGATGAACCATCACCGCGATCCTGCAGTCAGCGACACGCGCAGATGCGTGGCTCACCCATGATTCTGGTCACCGGCGGCGCCGGGTTCATCGGCTCGAACATCGTTGCGGCGCTTTGCGGGCGCGGCGCGCCTGTCGCAGTGTGTGATGCCTTGGGCGATGA
>JBOHYW010000182.1:0-7346 GCA_050738155.1 Rhodanobacteraceae bacterium | reverse complement strand
CTTTACCCTTTACAGGGCGCGTGAGCGCCCGACTTTACCCTTTGCAGGGCGCGTGAGCGCGCGACTTTACCCTTTACAGCGCGCGTGAGCGCGCGACTTTACCCTTTACAGGGCGCGTGAGCGCCCGACTTTACCCTTTGCAGGGCGCGTGAGCGCCCGACTTTACCCTTTACTGCTTCCCATGCCCTGGCTCGAACTCCAACTGACCATCGATGCGGCGACCCAACCGCAGGCCGAAGCCGCCCTGGAAGACGTGGGCGCGCTCTCGGTCACGCTGATGGATGCCGATGCCGATACGCCTGACGAAGCCGCGATCTTCGAACCGGGCGTGGGCGATACCCCGCTGTGGCATTCACTGATCCTGTTGGCATTGTTCGATGCCGACGCCGACCGGGGCAGTTTGTTGCAAGCACTGCACGACGCATTGCCGGAACTCGCACCGGACCGTTTCGCATTCCGCGAGGTCGCCGACCAGGATTGGGAACGCGCATGGATGGATCGTTTTCGACCGATGCGTTTCGGGCGACGCTTGTGGATCTATCCGTGGAACATCGAGCCTCCCCCCGGAGACGATGAAGCGGTCATCGTGCGTCTCGACCCCGGCCTCGCGTTCGGCACCGGTACGCACCCGACCACCGCGCTGTGCCTCGCTTGGCTGGATTCGACCAAGCTTGCCGGCAAGACCATCATCGACTACGGCTGTGGCTCGGGCGTGCTCGCAATCGCGGCTTTGAAACTCGGCGCCGTCCACGCGATCGGGGTGGACAACGATCCGCAGGCGCTCACCGCCTCGCGGGACAACGCGACACGCAACGGCGTCGCGGAAAACCTGCGCGCGTTCCTGCCGGATGAGTTGCCAGTGGACACGCAAGCCGACGTCTTCGTCGCCAATATTCTTGCCGGGCCGCTCGCCGAATTGGCGCCGCGTTTCGCAGCGCTGTGCAAACCCGGCGTGCCGTTCGCACTGTCCGGGATCCTCGCCGGCCAGGAAATCGAACTGCTCGAACGTTACCGCGCATGCGGATTCGACGACCTCTGCGTCACGCAGCGCGAAGACTGGATACGAATCGGCGGCAGCGCCGGCGGCACGCCTGCATCGTGAACGAAACGTGGCGGCGTCTGCCGCGAGCGCGCAATGTTGCTACGCTTCTCCCGTCTCCCGTCTCCCGTCTCCCGTCCCCCGTCATGTACACCCAATGCCCGGAATGCCTGACGATCTTCGAGATCGACGAAGATGCGCTGCAAGCCTCGCTCGGCATCGTGCATTGCGGGCATTGCTCGACGCGTTTTGACGCGCTGCGCAGCCTGAGCAATACCCTGCCGCTCGATCCTGAAGCGCCATTGGCCGAATCCGACGTCGAACCCAGGGTATTGACCCTGACCACGGCGGTGTCGCCAGCCGAACTCGAACTGGCCGCGCGGAAAAGTCAGCGTACCGAGCATCCGGAGCCAGCCAGCGGATCATTCCCCATGCCACCGGCTACAGCGGTGGAAGCAGCAACGGGGGATCCCTCCGCCGCCGATACCAATGCAGATTGGCTCGTCAATCTGCGCACCGACCTCACCGATGCACTGATCGCCGATGCCGCCGGCATTGCTCCCGGGGACACCCAGCCCGACAACACCTGGCAAGTGCTGGACGCGCCCGTCCAGGCACGTTTCAGCGAACTCGACATCATTCCGGTGACGGCGCCCGAACCCACAGCCATCGAATCGACACGCGATGAATCGGCGGACGCACAAGCCGAACCCGCGCCGTGGGACGCCGACACCGCGACGGATCAAGTCCCCACGATCGACCCGGATCAAATGGAAATCCCGTCCATGGAAGCGGACGACTTCGACACCGCGCGCGATGACATCACACCGGCCGAAATCGACGACTTCGATCTCGCACGGATCGATGCAATCGATCCGGTGGAGGTGGCAACCGACGTCGACGAGGCCGATGCGGTCGATGCCACCACCGAAACTCCCTCTGAAACTGCAGAAGCCCAGGCACCGATCTACATTCGCCCACGCCAGCGGCGTTTCAACCGTGCGAGCGCACTGTGGACACTTGGTTGCCTGGTGCTCATCGTGTGCCTGGCCGTGCAACTTGCGTGGGCCAAGCGCGTGGAGCTGTTGCAAAACCCGCAAGCGCGCACTTGGGCGATACGCGCGTGCGACACCATCGACTGCCGTCTGCCGCCCATCCGCGACGTGGCGAAACTGGAACTGCTGTCACGCGACATCCGCCCGGACCCGCGCACCACCGGCGCACTGGTGATCACGGCCACGCTGCGCAACAACGCGAACTTTCGCCAGCCCTGGCCAGTCGTGACGGTGGAGCTGAGCGACCTCGACGGCAAGCCGGTGGCGATGCGTCGGTTTCGCCCCGCCGAATACATGCCCGATGCAGCCCGACGCGCCGCAGGCATGGCGGAGGGCGCCACCGCGGCGGTGGCATTCGAGGTGGCCGACCCCGGCAAGAACGCGGTGAATTTCCAGTTCAGTTTCGAATGACATTCGACGCCGCCCGTCGCGGCACGTGCTGCTAAACTTCCTCGTTCGCGCGTCCACGAGATTCGCCGCGCGTCCCAACTGACACCAGCAAGACTCCGTGGATATCGCCCCCCCGCACACCCCGCAGACTGCCGCCGAATCTTCCGGCGCAACGCAAGAACCCGCACATACCCTGGGTCGTTGCATGGCGGCCAACGTGCGTCGATATCTTGCCGACTTGAACGGCACCCCGTGCCGTGAAGGCTTGTACGCACGGATGCTGCATGAAGTCGAAGCACCGCTGTTGCGCGAAGTGCTGGCATGGAGCGGTGGCAACCAGAGCCGCGCCGCCGAAGTGTTGGGTATCCATCGCGCCACCCTGCGCAAGAAATTGCGCGAACTCGGCATCGATTGAACTTTCGAAAGGCAACCATTTTCCATGACGGGATCGGGCATTGTCACCACGCGGCGCGCGCTGCTGAGCGCCTCCGACAAGACCGGGCTGGCCGATCTGGGTCGCGCGCTGGCTGCACTCGGCATCGAGATCATCTCCACCGGCGGCAGCGCCAGGGCCTTGCAGGAAGCCGGAGTGCCGGTGCGCGAGGTCAGCGAGTTGACCGGTTTTCCCGAAATCATGGATGGTCGCGTGAAGACGCTGCACCCGGCGGTGCACGGCGGCCTGCTGGGACGGCGTGGCACCGATGACCAGATCATGCGCGAGCTGGCGATTGCGCCGATCGATCTGCTGGTCGTGAACCTGTATCCATTCGCGCGCACCGTTGCGCACGCCGGCGTCACTTACGAAGACGCCATCGAGCAGATCGACATCGGCGGCCCGGCCATGTTGCGCGCGGGCGCCAAGAACCATGAGCGCGTGACCGTGGTATGCGAACCCGGCGATTACGCCGAGCTGATCGAAACCCTGCGCCGCGACGGCGGCACGTCGTTCGAGCAACGGCGCCGCTACGCGGCCCGCGTGTTCGCGCACACCGCCCGCTACGACGGCATGATCGCGGACTGGCTCATCGCGCGCGCCGACGGCGAGCCGTCCGAAGCCTATCCGCCGACCCTGCACCTGGCGCTTCGCCGCGCACAGGAAATGCGCTATGGCGAGAATCCGCATCAGGCCGCCGCGCTGTATCGGGAAGGTGCCGCCATCGCCGGCACGGCGGCGGGTGCCACGGTGTTGACCGGCAAAGAGATGTCCTACAACAACTTCGTCGATGCCGATACCGCGCTGGAATGCGTCAAGGCGTTCGACAAGACTCCGGCTTGCGTGATTGTGAAACACGCCAACCCGTGTGGCGTGGCGCTGGGTCGGGACTCTGCCGACGCCTACGATCGCGCCTTCGCCTGCGACGCCACCTCGGCGTTCGGCGGCATCATCGCCTTCAATCGGCCGCTCGATGGCGAGCTTGCACGGCGCATCCTAGACAAGCAGTTCGTCGAGGTACTGGTCGCACCTTCCTTCAGCGAAGATGCCTTGGCCGCCCTGCGGAAAAAACCCAAAGTGCGCGCACTCGCCACCGGCGAATGGGCGGCGGCGCCGGGCACCGCGCAACGGCAACTGCGCAGCATCGCCGGTGGCGTGCTGGTACAGGATTCCGATTCGGACACCTTGATGTTGTCCGACCTGAAAGTGGTCACCAGGCGCGTGCCGGATGCCGACGAATTGCGCGACCTGCTGTTCGCCTGGCACGTCGCGATGTACGTCAAATCCAACTCCATCGTGTTTGCCAAGGACGGCGCCACCATCGGCATCGGCGCCGGCCAGATGAGCCGCGTGATCAGCGTCAAGATCGCCGCGATGAAAGCCGCCGACGCCAAACTATCCACGCAAGACAGTGTGCTGGCCTCGGATGCGTTCTTCCCGTTTCGCGACAACGTGGACTTGGCAGCCAGCGCCGGCGTGCGCGCATTGATCCAGCCCGGTGGCTCGATGCGCGATCAGGAAGTCATCGACGCCGCCGACGAGCACGGCATGGCGATGGTGTTTACCGGCACCCGACATTTCCGCCACTGACGGGACTCGGGACTCGGGACTCGGGAGGCACAAAGCCTTTACCCCCTTCCACAGGAAGGGGGTCGATGCGCGAAGCGCATCGGGGGGATGTGCTCCGACCGCTCTTCGCAATTGGACCCCACGGCAGACCCGCGATCGCGGTACGCTGTTCCAGCCATGCAGTACCAACTCTTCTACTGGCCAAGCATCCAGGGTCGCGGCGAATTCGTGCGCCTGGCGCTGGAAGATGCCGTCGCCGATTACGTCGACGTCGCGCGACTGCCCGAAGGATCGGGCGGCGGCGTGGACGCGCTGCTGCAGTGGCTGGACGATCCGGCGACCGGCCATCCGTCGTTCGCACCGCCGTTCCTCAAGGCCGGGCGGCGTTTGATTGGGCAGGCCGCCAATATCCTGCTGTATCTTGGCCCGCGGCTCGGGCTGGCACCGCATGACGAAACCGGCCGCCTGTGGATGCACCAGTTGCAACTCACCATCACCGATCTGGTGGCGGAAGCCCACGACACCCATCATCCCGTCTCGTCCGGGCTTTACTACCAGGATCAGCGCGACGAAGCCAAGCGGCGCAGCGCGCAGTTCCGGCGCGAGCGCATGCCGAAATTCCTCGGCTATTTCGAACGGGTGCTGGCGGACAACCGCAGCGGACGCCAGCGTTGTCTGGTCGGCCGCAGCGTCACCTGCGCCGACCTGTCGTTGTTCCAGGTCATCGAAGGCCTGCGCTACGCATTTCCGCGCGCGATGCGTCGGCTGGAAAAATCATTGCCACTGAGCGTGGAGTTGCACGATCGCCTCGCGGCGCGCCCGAACCTCGCGGCCTACCTCGCCTCGCCCCGCCGCATACCATTCAACGAAGACGGCATCTTCCGGCACTATCCGGAACTCGACGGCTGATCATTGCGGGCAGAAAAAACCCTCCCCGCCAACCGGCCGGGAGGGTGTTTGGTTTTCAGCAAACCGGGATGGGATCAAGCCTTGAAGCTGGCCCGACGCCGCAGCAGCATCAACGAAATCATTCCGAGCAATCCCAGCCCGAGCATCGCCAGGCTGCCCGGCTCGGGTACCGGATTGACGATCACCTGCTGGAGGTCACCGATGGTCATGTCGTCGAAACCGAAGTCGTCAGTACCCGCGGCAGTATCGCCGAAAGCGATATTGGTGTAGCTCTCGTTGGGATCGTAGAACCCCCAGAATACTTCATTGCCATCGACGGAGTTGTTGCTGGTGGGAATCGTAATGTTGACCGTGGTGCCATCAGAAAGGGTCAGCGTAAGTTGGCCGCCGAAATCGCCGATATCGGTGGCGTAGAACCCGAACGCTGAAACGCCTGATGAAAACGCGAGATTGAAGTTCTGATTCGTGTGCAGAAATTGGCTTCCGGAGATCGGAAACCTGCCAGAGCCATCGGGGCCATTTCTGATATCGGCGTTCCCCGACAGTGTCGCGGTAATGGAACCAGTCGAACCGGGAAATGTCACCGAGAGCGGTGTGGTTGCGCCATCCGCGAAGCCCTCGAAGTCCTCCGTGCCTACGCCGCTGGCAAGGTGGGTCATGAATTGTGCGTGCGCAGCATCCGAATTGGCCGTGCTGGAACTCGGATTCTGATCCTGTCCGAAGAAGGTGACCGGATTGGCGCAAGCAACACCCGTTGCAAGCAAGCCCAATGCAGCCACCGCGATGAAAGTACTCTTGTTCATGATTGCGTTTCCCTTTGCCTGGAAGGAAATGCCCCCAGTGCCCGCACAAAAGCAATTGCCGTGCCAACCCATGCAACGCTTGAGGAAACGCACGGTCGCAGCGGCGTTGCGCCCCTCGAACGTAAGAAAACCCGACACGCGAGTCTCGAAAATCACCACGAAAGATTCGAGAAAGGATAAACTGGCGTGTCCCTCCGCACGCCCCCTGTTTTTACACATCAATGGCTTACAAGCAGCGACGGACTTGCCCAACGGCGCCTGCCGGCCTCGCAATCGGCATCGCGGGAATGTGTAAATCAGACCGACGACCCGCCGTCCCGCATCGAACCTGGCGCAACGACATTCACCCGCCGCTGCTGCCGCTCGCAGGTTTGCCCGGCCCACCCCACTTGTAAATCGTGTAGTACACCGGCGCCACCGGACCCAGCTTGGAGTCGCGAGTCAGGCTGCCGTTGGGATTGCCGTAGTGATAGGTTTGCGGGACACCGTTTTTCGGGGTCACGCGCACCATGTAGACGTGTCCGTTGCGGCTGTAAGTCTCGACCTTGTCGCCGCTGGCGTCGGTGCTTACCGCGACGTTCGGGGGAGACTGACCGTTGGCATCGCGTTGCTGTGCCGCAGGTGCCACCGAAGGCGGAATGCCGAGGTTGGGCAACGGAATATTCTGCGGCTTGGCGCCGGGTGCATTGATGTCGGGTGGCGGCAATGCCGACCCCGGCGGGGGCGGCGCGGACGAGTGCGCCAGCACGGTTTGTCCGTGCGCTACGGGCAACGCCAGCAACAGCGCGCCGCTTGCCAGCATGAGCATGGTTTTCACGACACACCTCCGGTGTTTTCCGCTGGCTTCCAGCATACATGCCACGCGTGATCGCGACGTGCATGCGCGTGCGACAATCCACGCATGCCCAAGCTGACCTTGATCGACGGCTCCAGTTACCTGTACCGCGCGTTTCACGCCCTGCCGCCACTCAGCAACGCCGCGGGCGAGCCTACTGGTGCGTTGTTCGGCGTGGTCAACATGCTGCGTGACACGCTGAACGCCAGGCCCGATTTCGCCGCGTTCGTGCTCGATGCACCCGGCCCGACCTTCCGCGATGAACTGTACGCGGAATACAAGGCCAACCGCCCGCCGATGCCGGACGACCTGC
>JBOHYW010000181.1:0-7355 GCA_050738155.1 Rhodanobacteraceae bacterium | reverse complement strand
TCCAGCACCTTGATGACCTGCATCATGCTCGGCGTGCTGGTGCGTGCCGGTTACGAAATCCACCGCGCCGAGGATGCGCGGCGGATGGCGACGCGTCGCCCCGGCCTTGGCGGTTCGGCCAGCCAGCCCGTGGTACCGGACCGGCCCTCGCCCGAGCTGCCGTTGGCCGCGCGGGCGCGCATCAAGCCGACTTTGAAAAAGGTGCACGCATGAATGATATGCACGCGCCAGTGTTGATCATGGCCGGCGGCACCGGTGGGCACATCTTTCCTGGCCTTGCGGTTGCGGCGGCGCTGCGCGCGCGTGACGTGCCGGTGCTGTGGCTGGGTGCGCGCGGCGGCATGGAAAACCGCATCGTGCCCGAACACCATTTGCGCCTGCTGACGTTGCCGGTAGGTGGTTTGCGCGGCAAGGGTATGCGGCGGCGGCTCGCCGCGCCCTGGATGCTGGCGCGTGCGGCTTTCGCGGCGTGGCGGGTGTTGCGTGAAACGCGTCCGCGCAGCGTGTTGTCGCTGGGCGGTTACGTGGCGGGTCCCGGCGGCATCGTCGCTTGGTTGCAGCGCCGGCCGCTGCTGGTGCACGAGCAGAACCGCATCGCGGGGTTCACCAATCGCGTACTGGCGAAGCGGGCGCGCAAGGTGATGGCCGGTTTTGCGGACGCGTTTCCTGCCGCCCTGCACGCGGAGTGGACCGGCAACCCGGTGCGTGCGGAGATCGCGGCGCTGCCGACGCCGGCTGCGCGTTTCGCGAATCGCAACGGCAAACCGCGCCTGCTGGTGCTGGGTGGCAGCCTCGGCGCTCGTACGCTGAACGTTGGTTTGCCGAACGCGCTGTCTCTGATTCCGGAGGATCGGCGACCCGAAGTGTTGCACCAGTGCGGCAACGCGCACGTCGAGGCGACGCGTTCCGCTTACTCGCGGGTCGATGTCGACGCCAGGATCGAGCCGTTTCTTGCCGACATGGCGGCGGCCTATGCGTGGGCCGACCTGGTGGTGTGTCGCGCCGGTGCGTTGACCTTGGCCGAACTCGCGGCGGCGGGCCTGGGCGCGATCCTGTTTCCTTATCCGTACGCGGTGGACGATCACCAGACCAGCAATGCGGAAGGGTTCGTCGCAATTGGTGCGGCCGAGCTGGTGCAGGATCGTGACTTTGATGCCGCGCGTTTTGCCGGAAGGCTGGAATGCCTGCTGCGCGATACCGACAAACGACTCGCGATGGCCGATGCTGCGCGCACGCTGGCCAAACCCGACGCCGCCGAGGTGATCGCGCAACGTTGCCTGGAGGTCGCCGCATGACGCCGCACCGCTTGCCACCGCATGGCGACATCATGCAGGGCTTCCGCCACGTGCACTTCATCGGCATAGGTGGCGCCGGCATGAGTGGCATCGCCGAGGTGCTGCACACGCTCGGTTACCACGTGTCGGGTTCCGACCGTGCCGCGTCGCCGGTCACCGAGCGACTCGCGGCGATGGGCGTGGAGGTCGCGATTGGCCACGCCGCCGAACACGTCGCCAACGTCGATGCGGTAGTGGTTTCCAGCGCGATCAAGTCCGACAACGCCGAACTTGTCGCCGCCCGCGAGCGCCGTATCCCGGTGGTGCCGCGCGCGGAAATGCTGGGTGAACTGATGCGCTTCCGGCGCGGCATCGCGATTGCCGGTACCCATGGCAAGACCACCACCACCAGCCTCGTCGCCAGCGTGCTGGCCGAAGCCGGTTACGACCCGACCTTCGTGATCGGCGGCCAATTGCTTTCCGCCGGTGCGCACGCGCGCCTGGGTGCCGGCCACTACCTGGTCGCCGAGGCCGACGAATCCGATGGCTCGTTCCTGAAGCTGTCGCCAGTGGCGGCGATCATCACCAATATCGACGCGGATCACCTCGATCACTACCACGAAGATTTCACCGAGCTGAAGCAGGCGTTCGCGGATTTCCTGCACCGCCTGCCGTTCTACGGGCTGGCGGTGTTGTGCGTGGATGATCCGGAAGTCGCGGTGCTGGCGCGCGCCACACCGCGTTCTGTGCTCACCTACGCGATTGAGCACGCGGCCGACGTGCGCGGCGCCAATGTGCGCGCGGACGGCGCGTGCATGCACTTCGATTTGTTGTTGCCGGACCAGCCAGCGCTGCCGGTGACGCTGAATCTGCCGGGGCGTCACAACGTGCTGAATGCGCTGGCCGCGGCGACACTCGGCTGGCATCTCGGGGTCGAGCCGTTCGCGATCGCGAGTGCGCTCAAAGGTTTCCAGGGTGTCGGCCGACGCTTCCACATCAGCGGCGAATTGCCGGTCGACGACGGCAAGGTGTTGCTGGTCGACGACTATGGCCATCACCCACGCGAGATCGCGGCGGTGATGGCGGCAGCACGCGCGGGCTGGCCGGAACGGCGCCTGGTGATCGTGTTCCAGCCGCACCGTTACAGCCGCACACGCGACCTGCTGGACGACTTCGCGGGCGTGTTGTGCGAAGCCGATGCGCTGGTGTTGACCGACGTCTATCCCGCCGGCGAAGCGCCGATCGCGGGCGCCGATGGTCGTGCGCTGGCACGCGCGGTACGCGCACGCGCCAAGGTCGTGCCGGTGTTCACCGAACATCCGCGCGAGCTGCGCGAAACCTTGCCGGCGTTGCTGCACGACGGCGACCTGGTGCTGTTGCTGGGGGCGGGCGATATCGGCGCGGCGGCGGGGGAACTCGCGGCTGGTGGCAATTTGAAAACGGATGGTGGCGCGTGATGGCGACGAAGCCTGACAAGCGGGACCGGGGACAGCGGAGAAGCCGGGACTCGGGACTCGGGGCTCGGGACTCGCAACAGCCGTTTTCCGCAGTTTCGGTCGTAAACGAACCCGGTCGAGGGATGAGCGTTTCCGGGCGCGGTGCTTTTGCTTCTCCGAGTCCCGAGTCCCGAGTCCCGAGTCCCGAGGCGTTCGGCCGCGTCGCCGTCGTGATGGGCGGCAGCTCGGCCGAACGCGAGGTGTCGCTGAACTCCGGCAAGGGTGTGCTGGAAGCGCTCAAGAGCCGCGGCGTGGATGCGCACGCGATCGACGGCATTCCGGCGTTGCTGGATGCGGTGCGCGCGGGGCACTTCGCACGGGTGTTCAACATCCTGCACGGCCAGCACGGTGGCGGCGAGGATGGGGTGCTGCAGGGCGCGCTCGATTCACTGCACATTCCTTACACCGGTTCCGGGGTGCTGGGTTCGGCCTTGTCGATGGACAAGGTGCGCAGCAAATGGGTGTGGAACGCGCTCGACCTGCCCACGCCGAAATTCGTGCCGTTGCCGCGCGGCGCGGATGTGCACGCCGCGGCGCGCGTGGTCGGGTTTCCGCTGATCGTCAAGCCCGCCTGCGAAGGATCCAGCGTCGGGGTGTCGCGGGTGTTCGACGAAAAAGATCTGGATGATGCGGTGGCGCTGGCGCAACGCTATCCCGGCAGCCTGTTGATGGAAACACTTGTCGATGGCGACGAATTCACCGTCTCGATCCTCGGCCGCGAGGTGCTGCCCAGTATCAAGATCGTGCCCAAGGGCGAGTATTACGACTACAACGCCAAGTACATCGCCGAGGATACGCAATACATATGTCCGGGGCTCGATGGCGCCGCGGAAGCCGGCCTGCGCGCGTTGGCGTTGCGTGCGTTCGACGCGCTGGCCTGCTCGGGCTGGGGCCGCGTAGACGTGATGCGCGATCGCGCCGGCCGCAACTGGCTGCTGGAAGTCAACACCGCCCCGGGCATGACCACGCATTCGCTGGTGCCGAAGGCCGCCGCAGCGGCGGGCATGGATTACGCCGAGCTGTGCTGGCGGGTGTTGGAGACGAGCTTTGATCGGGACTCGGGACTCGGGGCCCGGGACCCGGGAACAGCAAACGCCCGCTCCGATGAGCCCCGAGTCCCGAGTCCCGAGTCCCGCGGCTCCACCAAGGGAGGCACCGCATGAAAGGCACCGTCTCCCTGCGCCTGGCGGCATGGGTGATTGCGCTCGCCCTGATTGCGCTGCCGATCATCGGGGTGCTGGAGGGTTGGTTTGCGTCCGGCCGTTGGCCGGTGCGTCAGTTGCAGGTGCACGCGAGCTTCCAGCACGTGACTGCGCCCGAAATTCGCGCCGCGGTGCAGCCTTCGCTGGGTGCCGGCTTCTTCGCGATCGACCTGGACAAGGTGCGCGATGCGGTGGCGGCGTTGCCGTGGGTCGGGCAGGTCGAAGTCAGCAAGCACTGGCCGGATGCGCTGGACATCACGGTGCGGGAAATCCAGCCGGTCGCGTATTGGGGCAGCGGTGCGTTGCTCGGTCGCGACGGGCGCATCTTCAAGGTGCCCAATCCCGGCGTGGTGAATGGCCTGCCGCAATTCAACGCGTCGGATGACCGGGTCGCCGACGTGACGACGTTTTTCCACACCGCGCAGGAAGACTTCGCACCCTACGGATTGCGCGTCATCGGTGTCGACCTGTCCGCACGCGGCAGTTGGACGTTGACGCTTTCCAATGGCGGGCGCGTGGTGGTCGGCGATGACCACCCCGACAAGCGCCTGGCGCGTTTCGCTGCCGCGTTGCCAGTGTTGATGCGCGGGCGCAACGGTGGTTTCAGTTACGCCGACCTTCGTTACAGCAACGGTTTCGCGGTGCGCTGGCCGGAACCGGCGCCAGTCCTTCCCTCGAATTCCAAAAATGGTGGTCCCCATGTTGCTCACAGAGACGTTTAGGCCCATGAATCGCAAGAGTGACAAGCATCTGGTCGTCGGCCTCGACATCGGCACCTCGAAGGTGATGGCGATCGTCGGCGAATACCTGCCGGGTGAACCGGTTGAAGTGATCGGTTTCGGCAGCCATGTCTCGCGCGGGATGAAAAAAGGCGTGGTGGTCGAGATCGAGTCCAACGTGAACTCGATCCAGCGCGCGATCGAGGAGGCCGAGCAGATGGCCGGCTGCGATATCCGCTCGGTGTGCGCATCCATTTCCGGCAGCCATCTGGAAACCCACAACTCGCAGGGTGCGGCACCGATCCGCGACCGCGAAGTCGCCTCCGACGATCTGGAACAGGTGCTCGAATCGGCCAGCGCCGTGGCGATTCCTGCCGATCGCAAGGTGCTTTACAAGGAGCCGCAGGAATACCGCATCGACGGGCAGGACGGCATCCGCCACCCGGTCGGCATGAGCGGCGTGCGATTGGAAGCCGGTGTGCACTTGGTGACCGGTGCCGCTTCGGCGGTGCAGAACATCACCAAGTGCATCCAGCGCTGCGGACTCAGCGTAGACGAGCTGGTGCCGGCGGCGGTGGCCTCGGCCAAATCGGTGCTGACCGATGACGAGCGCGATCTTGGCGTGTGCGTGGTGGACGTCGGCGCCGGTACCACCGACATCGCGATCTACACGCAAGGCTCGATCCGCTACACCAAGTCGCTGCCGGTCGGTGGCGATCAGGTGACCTCCGACATTTCCCAATACGTGCAGACGCCGACGACCAACGCCGAAGAAATCAAGGTGAAGTACGGCTGCGCGCTGGCGCAGTTGGCGCGCGGCGAGGAGACCATCCAGGTGCCGAGCGTCGGCGATCGTCCGCCGCGACGCTTGCAGCGGCAGGCGCTGGCGCAGTCAATCCAGGCTCGCTACGAGGAAATCTTCGAGATCGTGCAGGAGGAATTGCGGCGTTCCGGTTACGAGAACCTGCTCGCCGCGGGTGTGGTGCTGACCGGCGGTGCGGCCCGCATCGAGGGCGCGCTGTATCTGGCCGAGGAAGTGTTCCACAAGATGGTGCGTCTGGGCGTGCCGCAACACGTCACCGGCGCAACCGAGGTGATCGCGACGCCTGGCAATGCCACGGGGGTGGGCTTGCTGCTGCAGGGTTCGCGCAGCGGTGGTGGCGGTGGCAGCCGACTGATCGGCGGCGCGGTTGGCGAAAGCATGGCCGGCGCCTTCGGCAAGATGAAGGGCTGGCTCAACAGGAACTTTTGATGTCTGAAACAGACCGTCCCTGGGCCTGTTCAGATGCGTCGAGTCCGGCACATGTCCGTACTCGGCTTCGCCGAATCAAGCACTGCTTGATTCGCGGCGTGCCATCCGTGGCCCGCGACAAATCCGCGTTGCGCCTCGGGATGAGGCACGACCGGCAAGGCGCCGCGGCGCCAAGGCCCATGACGGGCCGAGCCTTCCGAAACGGAAGGGCATCACGACAGCAGCATGACAACAGCAGTATGGAGGACGGAAAAATGTTCGAACTGGTGGAAAAACTGGCACCCAATGCGGTGATCAAGGTGATCGGTGTGGGCGGCGGCGGAGGCAATGCCGTCAGCCACATGGTCAATTCGTCGATCGACGGCGTGGAGTTCATTTGCGCCAACACTGACGCACAGGCGCTGAAGAGCTCCGGTGCGCGCACCACGTTGCAACTCGGTGAAACGGTGACCAAGGGCCTTGGCGCCGGCGCCAATCCCGAGATCGGCCGGCAGGCCGCACTCGAGGACCGCGAGCGCATCGTCGAGGCGCTGGAAGGTGCCGACATGGTGTTCATCACCTGCGGCATGGGCGGTGGCACCGGCACCGGCGCAGCGCCGGTGGTGGCACAGCTCGCCAAGGAAAAAGGCATCCTGACGGTGGCGGTGGTGACCAAGCCGTTCCCGTTCGAGGGGCGCCGGCGAATGCAGGTGGCGCTGAAAGGCATCGAGGACTTGCAGCAATCGGTTGATTCGCTGATCACGGTGCCGAACGAAAAGCTGCTGACGGTGCTGGGCCGCGAAGTCACCTTGCTGAATGCGTTCAAGGCAGCCAATGACGTGCTGCAGGGCGCGGTGCAGGGCATCGCGGATCTCATCACCCGTCCGGGGCTGATCAACGTCGACTTTGCCGACGTGCGCACCGTGATGAGCGAAATGGGCATGGCGATGATGGGCTCGGGTACCGCCCGTGGCGACGATCGCGCGCAGGCGGCGGCCGAAGCGGCGATCAACAACCCGTTGCTGGAAAACGTCGATCTTGCCGGTGCCTGCGGCATTCTGGTCAACGTGACCGCCGGACCCAACCTGACCATGCGCGAGTTCGACGAGATTGGTCGCGTGGTGCACGACTTCGCCAGCGAGGACGCGACCGTGGTGCTCGGCACCGCGCTCGATCCGGACCTGTCCGACGACGTGCGGGTGACGGTGGTCGCGACCGGCCTCAACCGTGCTTCCAAGCCGCAGTTGCGACCGGTGGCCAAACCGGAAACCATCGAAATGCCGAAACCGACGCGGGTGCTGCGCACCGGCACCGACAACGGCGTGGTCGGGTTTGCAGCGCAGCCGGAGCCATCGAGTGCTGCCGTCAGGGCTCCTGTGGCAGCCGCGACACCCAAGCCGGCTGCGGGCAAGGAAGCTGCACCGGGTTACGAC
>JBOHYW010000180.1:0-7371 GCA_050738155.1 Rhodanobacteraceae bacterium | reverse complement strand
GTCGTGTTCGTGCCCGCACAGCCGCCATCAATGAGTTGCAAGCGCCCGTGTTGCCAGAGGTGGACGGGATTGTCGCCGACGCTTGCCACCCGATACTGCCCGGCGTCGAGTTGCAGCACCGCGAGGGTCGCGCCCATCGGTGAAGCCGCACTTGCCGCGGACGCCCGCTTCGCGATCGCATCACTGGCGCCGCGGATCGCCGGTGCCAGCGCGTGTCCAGCGCGTGCCGCATCCACCAGTGCGTCGCGGGCAATGGTGGCGGCGAGTTCGCCGCGCCCACATCCGCCCATGCCATCTGCGACCAGGAACAGTCCCAGCCCGGCATCCGCCCAATAGGTGTCTTCGTTGTGCTCGCGGCGCAACCCGGTGTGGGTGGCGTGTCCGAATTCGATCATGGTGGGGTGTGCCGCGCCCGCGACGCGCACACAAAGTGGGCGCAGGCGATCGGATCAGTCCTCAGCTCTCGTCGGTCGCGTCGCGCGAGCCGAATACCTTCAGTTCACGCATCACGCGCAACAGTTGGCGATGCAGCTCCTCGTTTTCGCCCGCGCTTGCGTCTTTGGTTTCGTGATACACCAGCGCCAGCCACAAGGCCAGGCCGCGCATGCGCACCTGCACGTTGTCGGATCGCGCGCGGTCGTAGCCCAAGTCCAGTCCGCCGGTGGTGACATCGCCTTCGGTTTGCGCGCCATACATTTGCGGATCGCCGCTGCGTTCGACGCTGCTGCATTCGCGCTGGATCAACTCGGCAAGTTGCTCGCGATAGGAACGCGGCAACTCGAGGCTGCGTTGTTCGATCTCCGAAAACTGCCGGCGCAGGCGTGCAGTCCGGCTCATGCTGGTTACGCGCGAGACGAATCGCCGGAAGTAATGATTGTCACCGGATTTCTGGTGCTGCATGATCAACGGCAGGTTCCTCGCACGGTCCCGTTTTTCCCCCGCGTCAGGGGATTGTGCCGTGTAAGCGCCCCGGCGACAAATCCCCCAGTCGTTGACCGACCCGGACTGCCTGTTCCGGGGCGAGCTGCGTGTCGGTCGTCCCGGTCGGTACCAGCACGATCACGGTGGATCCCATTTCGAACCGGGCCATCTCGGCGCATCGTGCCAGGCGGAGGCCCCGGCCGCGCCAGTCACGCCGCACGATGTCGCGGGCGTAGGGCGGCACCACCGGCCCATCCCAGACGGTGGTGATGCCCGACACCAGCATGGCACCGACCATCGCTACCGTGAATGGGCCGTGGGTACCTTCGAAATGGCAGATCAGGCGCTCGTTGCGCGCAAACAGATTCGGGATTTCCGCGACTGGTCCCGGTGCGACGCTGAACAGTCGGCCGGGAACGTGCACGGTTTCAATGAGTTCGCCATCCAGCGGCATGTGCACGCGGTGGTAGTCGCGCGGCGACAGGTAAATCGTCGCGAAACAGCCGTCAAGGTAGGGTTCCGCAGCCGCGTCGTCGGCAATGAGTTCCGCGACCGAATAGCTGCGCCCCTTGGCCTGCAGGATGCGTCCGCCCTCGATGCGTCCGATCTGGCTGATGCGCCCATCGGCAGGGCAGGCAATGGTGCCGGCGCCGCCATCAACGCAGCGCGCGTCGTCGCGCAAGGCGCGCGTAAAGAAGGCATTGAAGCTGGCGTAGGCATGCGGATCAGATTGGGCGGCTTCGGACATGTCCACGTGGTACGCCCGCACCACCCGACCGATCAGGAAATCCTTCCACGGACGCCAGGTCCAGCGCGTGGCTGCGCGCACGATCCGGCTCAGCGTTTTCTGGGGGACGAGGTATTGCAGGAGCGTTGCAGGAGTCATCGTTTCAGTCTACTGGACGGGACTCGGGACTTGCGGATTGCGGGTAGTGTAGGTTGGGCTGAGCCGGCTTCATCGGCGAAGCCCAACGAAAAATGCGCAAGATGTCGTTGGGCTTCGTCTGCAAAAAGCGCGGACTCAACCCAACCTACTTGCTGGGCGAGACTCGGAAGTCGGGATTCACGGATTGCGAGTGATGTAGGTTGGGGTGAGCGGCTCCATCGCGAACCCCAACGGAAATCACGCACGGTTGGGGGCGAGGAGGCAAACCCGCCCGGTGACGATCGTGTCCTACCGGCAATGCGACGCGCCCGCCTATACTGCGCGGTCATTCGAGCGCCCACCCATGCACGAACTCCTCTCCATCGTCGATTTGATCCGTTATGGCGCCAGCCGCTTCAACGCGGCCGGACTGACCTTCGGCCACAGCCATGACAATGCCATCGACGAGGCCAGCCACCTGGTGTTGTCCTGCCTGCACCTGCCACCCGATCTGCCGCCGGCCTACGGCGGCGCACGCGTCACCGCCGACGAAAAGGCGAAGGTGCTTGACCTGATTGAGCGCCGCGTGGAAACCCGCGAGCCAGTCGCGTACCTGGTCGGCGAGGTCTGGTTCGCTGGCATGCCGTTCAAGTCGGACCGACGTGCATTGGTACCGCGTTCGCCGATTGCCGAACTGATCGAGGACGGTTTCTCGCCATGGCTGGATGGCCGCGAAGTCGAACGCGCACTGGACCTGTGCACCGGTTCCGGTTGCATCGGCATCGCCATGGCCGCACACAATCCCGGTTGGCAGGTGGACATCGCCGACATCAGCGACGATGCATTGGCATTGGCGCGCGAGAATATCGCATTGCACCAGCTCGGCGATCGCGTGCGTGCGCTGCACTCGGACCTGTTTTCGGGATTGCAGGACGAGCGCTACGACCTGATTGTCTCCAATCCGCCCTACGTCACCGATGCCGAATACGTTGCGCTGCCGGGCGAATACGCACATGAGCCAAAGCTCGGCTTGACCGCCGGCGCGGATGGCCTGGATATCGCGTTGCGCATCCTGCGCGACGCGCCGGAACATCTCGCTGAGAATGGCTTGCTGATCGTCGAAGTCGGGATGAGTGAGCGCGCCTTGAACGCGTTGCTGCCGCGGGTGCCGTTGGTGTGGATCGAGTTCAAGGTCGGCGCGATGGGTGTGTTCGCGATCGAACATCGCGACTTGGTCGAACATGCCGGGGCGATCCGCGCCGCGGCGTCGGCCCGGCAGCCGAACTGAACATGCAGATCGTCACTGCGCGCCTGTGCCTCGACGCTTTGCGCAAGGAAGATGCCGCGGCGTTGTTCGAATACCGCACCGATCCCGTGGTGGCCCGCTACCAGGGTTGGAAGCCCGCCTCGGTAGCCGAGGTCGCAGGTTTCATCGAAACGCAACGGGCGATCGCGCCGGACACACCCGGCACGTGGTGGCAACGCGCGATCCGGCTGCGCGAGACGGGCGGGTTGATCGGCGACCTGGGGCTGCACTTCCTGGATGACGCCACCGTGGAGCTGGGCATCAGCCTTGCGCCCGCGCACCACAAGCAGGGTTATGCGCGCGAGGCCGTGGAAGTCATGCTGGATTTCGTGCTCGGAGGGCTGCACAAGCAGCGCGTGGTTGCGCTGGTGGATCCGCACAACAGCGCTGGTATCCGGTTGCTGGAGGGGCTGGGCCTGCACCGTGCCGACGCGCAGACGGCCCCGGTGCTGTTCGCGATGAAGGCAGGCGAATGGCTGGCCGCGCCGACGGATGACACCGACAGCCGCTAAGCTTGTGCGGGTTCCCGATTGCGGATTGCGTGCCGTGTCCTCCAACACTTTCGGCAAACTCCTCAGCATCACGACTTTTGGCGAGTCGCACGGGCCGGCGATCGGCTGCGTCATCGACGGCTGCCCGCCCGGCATTGCAATCGCACCGCAAGATTTCGTGCATGACCTCGCGCGGCGCGCGACCGGCAAATCGCGCTACACCTCGCAGCGGCACGAAGCCGACGAAGTGGAAATCCTCTCCGGCGTGTACGAAGGCAAGACCACCGGCACGCCGATCGCTTTGTTGATCCGCAACACCGATGCACGTTCGAAGGATTACTCCGAAATCGCGCGGACGTTCCGGCCGGGCCACGCCGACTACACCTACTGGCACAAGTACGGCATCCGCGATCCGCGCGGCGGTGGGCGTTCGTCCGCGCGCGAAACTACCATGCGGGTCGCCGCGGCGGTGCTGGCGAAAAAATGGCTGGCCGAAAAATTCGGCGTGGCGATACACGGCTGGATGGCACAGATGGGCGACATCGTGCCGGATTTGGCGGCAGATACCACGATCGACTTCAGTGTGGTCGAAGCCAATCCGTTCTTCTGGCCGGTCGCGGCGCAGGTTCCGGAGCTGGAACAACGCATCAATGCCTTGCGCAAGGCTGGCGATTCCTGCGGCGCGCGGGTCAATGTGGTCGCCGCCGGCGTGCCGCCGGGCTGGGGCGAGCCGATCTACGGCAAGCTGGACGGCGAACTCGCGGCGGCGCTGATGTCGATCAACGCGGTCAAGGGCGTCGAAGTGGGTGCCGGTTTTGCTTCCGTTGCACAGCGCGGCACGCAGCACCGCGACGAAATGCGTTTGGACGGCTTTACGTCCAACCATGCGGGCGGTATTCTGGGCGGCATTGCCAGCGGCCATGACATCGTCGTCTCGATTGCGCTGAAGCCGACGTCCAGTCTGCCGACGCCGGGGCGCAGCGTGAACCTGGACGGCGAGGAGGTGGAGATGCGGACCACCGGCCGCCACGATCCCTGCGTAGGCATCCGGGCCACGCCCATCGCCGAGGCGATGGTGGCGCTGGTGTTGATGGACCAGGCGTTGCGCCACCGCGCGCAATGTGGCGACGTCGGCGAAATGAAACCGCGCATCGCTTGATTGAAAGCTGGTTACCACGGGTTTACGCGAATCAGCACGGAATAAAAGCATTTGATTCAATCCGTGTAAATCCCGCGGCGAAAATAAGCAGGTAGGTTGGGCTGACGCCGGCTTTATCGGCGGAAGCCCAACGCTATTCGCGAATCGCGTTGGGCTTCGCAAAGCTCAACCCAACCTACGGCTTGTTGCTACGCTTTCCCAATTCCTGAATCCTGAATCCTGAATCCCGAATCCCGAATCCTGAATCCTGAATCCCGATCCAACCACTGACGAGTCTTGTTGAATGACCAAGAAAACCCAATACAACGTCGCCATCGTCGGCGCCACCGGTGCGGTCGGCGAGGCTCTGCTGTCGATCCTCGAAGAACGCGATTTCCCGGTCGGCGAGTTGGTGCCGGTGGCCAGTGAGCGTTCGGCCGGCAGCACCGTGGGGTTCGCACGCAGGCAAGTTGGTGTGCGCGACCTCGCGAAATACGACTTCGCCGGCATCGACATCGCGTTCTTTTCCGCGGGTGGCCCGGTCAGCCGCGAACACGCGCCGCGCGCGGCGGCGGCCGGCGCAGTGGTGATCGACAACACCTCCGAGTTTCGCTACGTCAATGACATCCCGCTGGTGGTGAGCGAGGTCAATCCGCACGCGATCGCCGAATACACCAACCGCAACATCATCGCCAACCCGAATTGTTCCACCATGCAGATGCTGGTGGCGTTGGCGCCGATCCATCGCGCGGTCGGCATCGAGCGCATCAACGTGGCGACCTACCAGGCGGTGTCCGGTGCCGGTCGCTCGGGTTCGGAAGAGCTGGGCCACCAGACCGCCGACCTGCTCAATTTCCACGAAGTGAAGCCCGAGAAGTTCCCGGCGCAGATCGCCTTCAACGTGATCCCTCATATCGACACCTTCCAGGACAACGGCTACACCAAGGAAGAAATGAAGATGGTGTGGGAAACCCGCAAGATCCTCGAGGACGATTCGATCCTGGTAAACCCCACCTGCGTGCGCGTGCCGGTGTTCTACGGTCATTCCGAGGCGGTGCACATCGAAACCCGCGACAAGCTCGACGTCGCCATGGCGCGCCAGTTGCTGGAAACGGCGCCTGGCGTGGTGGTGGTGGACGAGAGCAAACCCGGCGGCTACCCGACCCCGGTGGGGCACGCGGCGGGCAAGGATGAAGTGTTCGTCGGCCGCATCCGCGAAGACATCTCGCATCCGAACGGGCTCGACCTGTGGATCGTGTCGGACAATATCCGCAAGGGTGCCGCGTTGAATGCGGTGCAGGTGGCGGAGATCCTGATTGCCGAGTACCTTTAGGAACCTTCCTGATCGATTCCGTTCGTGCCGAACTTGTCGAAGCACAACGGAATTGATCGCTGAAATCCGGATTTTCCCGTTCCCCTTCGACTTCGCTCCGCTACGCTCAGGGTGAACGGTGAGCGAATCAGATGGCCGGCATGGCCGGGCAGGGAACGGTAATGAAAGAGGGGTTGCAACCATGCGCAAATCGATCTTGACCGGCTTCATCGGCGCACTTGCCTTGTGCGTGGCGACCCCAACCATGGCCGCGCCACCGGCTTCGCATTCGGCAGCCAGGCTGCCGGCGCAGATCAAGGAGGTCGACGCCAAGCTCGCCGCCGCGCATTCGAAAAACGCTGCGTTGCAGGCACAGGTGGACCAGATGGAAAAGCGCAATGCTGCCAAGCAGAAGCAGTTGCAGCAGCGTGATGCCGAGATCGCCGCGTTGCAGCAAAAATTGCAGGCGGCCGGTGTCCCCAGCTCCGCCGCGACGGCTGCCGGCCACTGATACCGCGGACCCCAGCCTGCCCGGGCGCTTGGTGATTCGCGGTTTCTGCAATACCCTTGCGCTGCGCGCGGGGAAGCTGCCAGATAGTGACGTGTCCCTGTGCGCCCCTTGTCAGCACGGGTCGACCCGATGAATCCCAAACTCCGTATTGCATGCGCCGCGTTGTTGGCCACGGCCGCGACTCAGGCGATGGCGCTCCAGTTGGGTCAGATCCAGGTCAAGTCGGCATTGAACCAGCCGCTGGTCGCCGCGATCCCGCTGCATCCGAAGAACCTCACCGAACTCGAAGGGCTGACGGTCGCACTGGCGCCGGCTTCGGACTTCCAGCGCGCGGGCCTCAAGCTCACGCCGACAGACCAGATGCTCCGGTTCCATGTCGTCACCGACAACAACGGCCAGAAGCTGATCCTGGTTACCAGCAGCCAGCCGATCACCAACCCTTACCTCGATTTCCTGGTGCAGGTGAATACGCGCCAAGCCAGGCAGGTGCGCGAATTCGTGGTGTTGCTGAATCCGGTCATTGCCGCGCCCACGCCGGCCGTGCAAACGGCGCCGGTCGCGAGTGCTCTGGTCCAACACGTCCAGCCGACACCACAACCGCAGCCGCAGCAGTCACAGCCGCAATCGTTGGAGTTTCCGCCGCCTTTGGTTACGCCAAAGAAGGCTGTCCCGACGCCTGCGCCCAAACCGGCCGAGGCAACGCCAGCACCCCAGCCGCAGCCCAAGCCGCAGCCCGAACCTGTCAAGCCCCAGTCCAAACCTGCCCCGGCGCCCAAGGCCCAGGTCCAATCAAGGCCGCAGCCCGCGGCGTCGCCTGCGCAGGCGAC
>JBOHYW010000179.1:0-7487 GCA_050738155.1 Rhodanobacteraceae bacterium | reverse complement strand
TGCACTCCGATAGTGTGAACACGCCCTAGTAAAAATCACGATAGTCAGGATCGTTTTTTGCTGGCAATCGTGATGAACCGATCCATGTTTTCGCTGAGTTGTGGCATGATTGTCGGGTTCAAATACAACATGTGGCCAACTGGGTAATAGTACGTGTGGATGTTGTGATCCAGCGCAGCAGGTAGGCCCATGTGTGCCAGCGAGTAGTTGGTGCCGTAGAATGGCGTCGCGGTGTCGTACCAGCCGTTGTTGATCATCAGTTGCATGGCCGGGTCATTGTTCATCGCGCGCGCCAACGCTGGCGCCACGTTGGTGCCGCAGCAGGTGGTTTCGTTGCCAACGCCCATGCCGAGGTCACCAAGCGGTGGCTTGTAGCGCCAGTTCCAAGCGCTCGCTGAGGCAAGCTGCACGTAGGGGTGTTCACTATGGTATTTCAGTGCTTCACTGAGATAGCTGTGCATCGTCGCAGTCAGCGCACCGAAACCGGCACTCATGGTGGGCCCGATATTATCGCTGCCCGGAGTTGGTAGCAGCGGTTGCATCTGCAGCAGGGTGTACCGCTCGTCATAGCGGCCCGTCATTCTGTCGTCGCCCAACACGTTGCGCTGGAATACGGAGAGGGGCATGCGCAGGTCCGCTTTGAGCCACAGGTCGACCGGGATGCCGGTGTAGCTCGCGAGCCGGTCGGCGATCCGGCGCTTGTCCGCAGCCGGCAGCGCCGAACCCTCGAACAATGCATGCGCGTACGCACCACCGGCGAAGCTTTCCACCTGCGCAACGAACTTCGGCAGATCGGGCGGCATCGGGTTTAGCCGGTGGTAGTACCAGGCAACCGCCGCGTACGAGGGCAGATAGCTGATGTAAGGAAGATCGTTGCCCGGTGTGCTGTCGATCGTTCGGAAATCCAATACAGTCGAGCACATGATGACGCCGTTGAGGTTCACCCCTTGGTTGACCAGGTCGTTCGCCAGCACGGCGTTGCGCGTGGTGCCGTAAGACTCACCGAGCAGGAACTTCGGCGAGTTCCAGCGATGGTTCCGACCGATGTACCGCTGGATAAACTGCGCAAACGCTGCGGCATCCGCATCGACGCCGTAAAAGTCCTTGGGCTTGCCGGCGCCCACGATCCGGCTGTATCCGGTGCCCATCGCGTCGATGAAGACGAGGTCGGTACTCTTGAGGATGCTGTCGGGATTCGGCTCCAGCCGGTACGGTGGCTGTGCCGCCTCGAGGTCGCCCGGCTTCGGCCACGCGATGCGCTCCGGGCCGTAGCCGCCAATGTCGACCAGCGCCGACGCCGCACCCGGCCCGCCGTTGTAGGCGAAGGTCAGTGGACGCGTATCCCGCTTGGCGCCATCCTCGGTGTAGGCGATGTAGAACACGCTGCCGATCGCCTGGTGTTGTTTGTTCCGGAGCAGCAGCGTGCCGGCGGTGGCCGTGTAATGGATGGAGCTTCCGTCGATCCTGACGCTGTGCCGGGTCTGCACCGTCCGCTCCGGCGGCACCGGTGTCGTCGTCGATTTGGCTGCTGGCACAGGCGCTGCATAACTCCAAGCCGACACGGCCAGCAACACCAGGATCAGTAGCGTTCGTTTCATTGCACCCCCGTATCGATTTCCACCCCACGCCGGCAGCGTGGCCGTCTGCAAGCGGCATCCATATCCATTGCTACGAACCACCACCAACCTTACCCACTTAAATTCTACGTTAATCATGAAAATGATAGTTCACGCGAATGCCAAAAGTACGCGGCTCGCCTGGGCTTGATACGTAAGTACCAAAGAAGTCCTGGAAATAATTAATAACATAATATTTGTTGGTTACATTGCGCGCCCAGATCGTAGTATCCCATTTGCCACTCGGTGAAGTAACGGTGTAGCTTGCGTCGAGTAAACCATAGGCAGGCGTATAGCCATAGCGCACAGCATTCCCACCAAGTGTCGTCTGCTTCAAGTTGAATTCATCGCTATAATAGCCTGTACGATATGAGTAGTTTATATTCAGGCCGCCATAGTAGCCGGTTGACCCGAGTTGATGCGAGTAATTCGCGCTGATCGAGGCAGTAAATCTTGGCGCGTCAGGCAAGCGATGGCCTGCAAAATTCTCACCATCGGCCGTGGCGTCAGGGAAATCCACAAAGAAGGCATCCAAATATCCTATGCTGGCGCGTAACTGCAACCCCGGTGCGGCAAGGACCGTACTGTCCAGCTCCGCTCCTTGCGTACGTACCTTTCCAGCGTTGGTCAAGGTGATCTCACCAGTGTCACCGCTGCGGATAAATTGACTTAGCTGATAATGATCGTAGGTGGTGTGAAAGATGTCCGCGTTCAACATCATTCGATCATCCAGCAGTTTGCTCTTAAAGCCTGCTTCATAATCGTTGGACACTTCTGGATTGAATGCGACATGATCGGGAAACAGGGATGCTGATATGAAATCCATATTGAACCCGCCGCTCTTGTACCCCTTCGCGTACCGAACGTAGAAACGGCTGTTGTCGTTTATGTTGTACGTCACCGTTGCGGTGGGCGTAGTTTCGGTATTGCTAATGGGTTGGTGGAAAATACCGGTTGCCAGCCCGAACGCGGGAACCATGGCGGTATCGATATCATAGAATGGGGTTTCGCGATCATGTGACCACCGTATGCCACCCTCGATCGCCCAATGCACGCTCAGGTGGTAAGTAGCGTTACCGTACAACGCTCCGGTCGTAGTGCGCATTGTCGCGTACAGAGGAACGACCGTATTTGGCGGCAGCCCTAGTGCGCCAGCATCGCTACCGGTATTTATGTTTCGCTGGTTTTCTGCATCCATTCTGTAGTAAAACGCACCTAGTACGTAGTTGAAATTACCATTTTTCGCAGACAGAAATTGAAATTCTTGGGTATATTGTTTGTAGTTATACTGATAATAGGCGTCGATGAAGTTCGCCGGCGAGTAATCAAGATCCTGGTCTTCCTTGAGTCGATTGTCTCGATAGGACGAAATCGATTTCAGGGTCGAGCCATTTGGTAGCGCGTAGTCTGCCTCCAGTGAAGCGCCCTCGAGCTGCTGCGGCGCCCGCGGTTCGATGTTTGAGCTGGTGTCGTAGCGGCCGGGTGCATCAGTATTGGGGGAGACGCCGAACGTGTCGCTGAGCGGTGAGTACACACCCGGCCGTTCGTCCGCCTTCATGTAGTCTGCGGTTGCGTAGATCGTCCAATTCTGGAAGCGATCGATTTCCAGCTGTCCGCGCAACGCTTTGCGGTTGCGACCGCCTAAAGTCTCATCGAGGAAGGTGTCGTGCACATAGCCGTTGCGTACCGTCCGCCCGACCGAAAGGCCGGCATAGACTCCATCAGCGACTGGACCTGATACGTGAAATTGGGCTTGGCGTAGGTCGAGGTTTCCCACATTCGCGGCCAGGTTGGCCTCGAATTCATGGCTCGGCCGCTCGGTAACGATGTTGATCGCGCCGGCTACCGTGTTTTGGCCAAACAGCGTACCTTGAGGTCCACGCAAGACTTCAACGCTACTGATGCCCAGCAGCTCCTGGTCCAGCGCAATGGATTGGCCAACATAGACTCCATCTATGTACACGCCGACGCGATTCGTGAAGCCGACGATGTGGCTCGCGTTGCCTACGCCTCGTATGGTTACCTGTGCCGGCGTGATGGAAACGTTTGCGAAATTGTTGCCGAGATCCGACAGACGCTGGGCCGCCAACGCTGCGATTTGGCCCGAGCTCATGACCGCGATCGAGGATGGCAGATTTTCCAAGTCTTCCGTTTGGGCCTTGCCGACGACGCGCACAGTCGCGAGCGTGGTCGCCTTCGCTGCTGCAGCGGCGCTCTGCTGCACCATCTGTTCCGCATCCGTTGCGTCGTCGGTAACTGTCGGCGAGGCCGACTGCGGGGGATCGTCATCTGGAGAGTTGTGCGAGTTGGAAGCGTCCCGGCGTACGCTTTTGGCACCAACGGCAGCCGGGTCGCGATGCGTTGGCTGGACTGCTGGCTCGACAGCGTAGGCTGTAAGGGGAGTTGCGGCCAACAGGTTGGCGACGACCATGGTGGCCATGGCCGTCGCCAATGCGAGTAGCTTTCGGACTTGCAGGGGGCCGCGTTCCGAATTTGTTGCACATGCGTGCAGTGTCTTGTGCCTGATTGCCTTGTGCATTGCGCATCCCCTCGCCTGCCGGACGTCTCGCCGACACTCTCACATGAATGAGTCGGAGGGACTGTCGCAAGCGCGACAATCCGAGCGAGGCGGGCTTTCCACGGCTCACGTGGATTGATGGATCCCGCGTGCCCAGCCCGTTGCTACACGACCCGCGCCCGGGCGATAAACCACGGGCGCAAGCGCGAGAGCGCCTCTTCCATGTCGTCGGTCGAGGCGGCGAAGCTCATACGGACGAAATGGCGCCCTTCGATGGGGTCGAAGTCCACACCGGGGGCCATGGCCACGCCCGTATCATGCAGCAACTCGATGCAGAATTGCATGCTGTCATCAGTGAGGTGCTTCACGTCCGCATAGATGTAGAACGCCCCGTCCGGAGGGGCGATGGCATCGAGACCCAGTGCCGGCAGCGCCTGCAGCAACAGTGTGCGATTGCGCCGATACGTCACGATGTTGGCGTCGAGCTCTTCGCGACTGTCCATGGCAACCAAGGCGGTGTGCTGGCTCGGCGTGGGTGCGCACAGAAACAGATTCCCGGCGTAGCTGCGAACGCGCTCGATGTGCTGCGGCGGCGTCAGCAGCCAGCCCAGGCGCCATCCGGTCATGCAGTAGTATTTCGAGAAGCTGTTGACGACCATGGCGTTCGGCTCGAATTCGGTGATCGAATGCGCGGGCTCGGTATAGCTCCAGCCGTGGTAGATCTCGTCGGAAATGATCTGGATGTTTCGGTTGTCGCATACGGCGACGATGGCTTCGAGTTCGGCCGCGGCGATGATCGTCCCGGTGGGGTTGGCCGGACTCGCGATGATGACTCCGGCTGGCGGCGGATCCAGTGCCTCGATGGCTGCCGCCGTGAGCTGGTATCGGCTGGCGGCGCCGCATGCAAGCTCGACCGGCACCATGCGCAAGGCCCTGAGCGTGTTGCGGTAGGCGACGTAGCCGGGCCTGGCCAATGCCACCCGGTCACCAGGCTCGAACCGGGAGATAAACGCGAGCAGGAGTGCTGGCGAGGCCCCGCAGGTCAACACGACCTGTTCGGGATCAACCTTCACTCGATATGTCTCGCCGTAATGCCGAGCGATCCGCGCCTTCAGTGCCGGGCTCTCCCAGTACCCCAGCGCCGATGTGTCCAGCACCCGGTGCATGGCCTCGATTGCTGCACGCGGCGCCCCCGTCGACGGCTGACCAAACTCCATGTGGATGATCGAGCGGCCGGCGGCTTGCAATTCATGCGCGAGGCGGCTGATGGCAATGGCTCGAAACGGTTCGACTTGCGCAGACATGACTGACTCCCGTGACTTGGCGTCGATTGGCGACGCGATACAGCGACCGGACGCGCCCGCAGTCCTGTCGAGCTGGTGCGCGGTCCACAGTTACGCACTGTTTAGCCCGGCAGCGCCAGATCGTCCAGTAGCGCCTTGAAGAAGCGCGAAGCATCGCCACCCGTCGCCGCGCGATGATCGAAGGTGAGGCTGATCGGCAGGCGCCGGTGCACTTCGATGCCCCCCATGACCGCCACCATGTCGTGGCTGAGCTTGCCGACGCCGACGATGGCCACCGTTGGCGGCACCACCACCGGGGTTGCGTAGCGGCCGGCGAATACGCCGAAGTTGGACAGGCTGATGGTGTAGCCGGTCAGCTCACTCGCCGCGATCGAGCGATCCTCGACTTGCGCGCGCAACCGGTCGATGCCTTGGCGCAGATTGCGGGCGTCGAGCAGGTGGGCGTTGCGCAGCGCTGGTACGACCAGACCGTCAGCGGTATCGACCGCAATGCCGACGTCGACGTGCGGGTGGCGTGTGATGCTGAGGTTCTGGTCATCGAACCAGGCGTTGAGCCCCGGTTCGGCACGACATGCGGCGACGATGGCGCGGACCAGCCGCGCGGTGATGTCCTGCTTGCCGACCCAGGCGCCGAGGTCGGCATCATCCACCACGGTGGTCGGCACCACGCGCGCGTGCGCGTCGGCCATCACGTGTGCCATGTTGCGGCGCACGCCCTTGATCTGTTCGGGTTGGCCTCTGTCGTGTGCTCCAGGTGGCGCGGTATGCGTGGGTTTGCTGGCCCGCGAAAGCGGCATTCTGGTGGCGCCTTCCTCCGAGGAGGGTTGGCGCGCAGCGCCGGGCGCGGGTGCGAAACGCGCCGAATCCTCGCCCCAAGCTCTTCGCCGTCCGGGAGATGGGCCCGAAGCGGTTCCCGCTCTCGCGGCGTTCTTCACATCCTGCATCGTCACCACGCCGCCAGCGCCGCTGGGGTGCACGCGGTCAAGGCTGACCTTGAGCTTCTTCGCCAGCGCGCGCACAGCCGGCATGACCTTGACGCCCCCGACGCTTGCCGCTGTCTCGTGCCGCACCTCGTTGCTGCTCGCGACGGCGCCCACCACGGTGCCTTCGTCTGCGCGCTCACGCTGCCCGCCTAGCTGGATTTCGCCGTCGTCGTCGACCGCGATCACCGTGGCTACCGCCGCTGCGGGGGCGGGTGCCGGTGCGGGAGTCGCGGTCTGCACGTGTCCGCCCGCAGCATTCTCCGCTCGCTGCTTGCCCTTGGGGTAGAGCTCGAACTTCGCCAGCGCCGCGCCGGTATTGATGACATCGCCTGCGGCACCGTGAAACTTCACTACCCTGCCGGTATAGGGCGAGGGAACTTCTACCACGGCTTTGGCGGTTTCCATCGACACCAGTGGCGCATCCAGCTTCACGCTGTCGCCCTCCCTCACCCGCCATTCGACGATGGTGGCGTCAGGCAAGCCCTCGCCGAGGTCGGGGAGGTGGAATGTCTTGTGGTCGGCCATGATGGTTTCCGTTCACTGTGTCGGGGAACCGGGAAGACGGGAAAGGAAAAAAGAGCCGCGTGGTTGCCGTTTATCCGTCTCTTCGTCTGTTCGCCTCGCCAACGCGGAGATCTCCGCTGGCAGGATGATCGCTCATCCCACCGCCAGCACCCGCTTCGCTGCCGTGACGATGCGCGCGGTGCTCGGCAACTGTTTCATCTCGAGGCGATACAGTGGTGTGTGAATGTCCCAGCCGCTGACGCGCACGACTGGCGCGAGCAGATCGTAGATGCACTCTTCGGCGATCCGCGCGGCGATCTCGGCACCAAAGCCGGCCGTTTTTGGCGCTTCGTGAACGATTACACAGCGGCCCGTCTTGGCGACCGACTCGGCGATGGTGTCGAAGTCGAGTGGCGTCAGCGTGGCGACATCGATCACCTCGGCGCTGACACCCTCTTTCGCCAGCTGGTCGGCGGCTTCGAGCGTCTCCTTCACCTCGGCGCCCCAAGTCACCAGCGTGATGTCACTGCCATCGCGCAGCACAAAACACACGTCCATCGGC
>JBOHYW010000178.1:0-7520 GCA_050738155.1 Rhodanobacteraceae bacterium | reverse complement strand
CTCAGCCCAACCTACCTGCGTCATTCGCGCAGAGCGCGCACCCACGACGGCCCCGTAGGTTGGGTTGAATCCGCGCTTTCTGCGGATGAAGCCCAACATGATCCGTCCGGCAGGATCGGGGTTCACGCAGCCACGGGCGCTCTGTTGGGCTTCGCGAGAAGCCGCTCAGCCCAACCTACCTGCGTCATTCGCGCAGAGCGCGCACCCACGACGGCCCCGTAGGTTGGGCTGAATCCGCGCTTTCTGCGGATGAAGCCCAACACGATCCGTCCGGTAGAATCGGGGTTCACGCAGCCACGGGCGCTCTGTTGGGCTTCGCGAGAAGCCACTCAGCCCAACCTACCCATCATTCGCGCGCATGGCGCGCTCCCACGAGAGATCGCGCTTGCGGGAACAGGCCACGCCGGCGCATGGCCTGCACGGGATGACGGCATTCCCGGACCGGGTCCGGGGCTGGCCCTCACTTGATGACGCGCAGGGTTGGCTTGCCCTTGGGCCGCGGTGTAGCGGGATCGTTACCGCCGGTGGATTCCGAAGAATCGTCGCCCGGTTCGGCGGTTGCATCTTGCTGACCGCTCGCGGGTACGGCTTGCAACGAGGGCACCGCTTTCACGGACGGCGGACCTTCCGCACCGGCGGACGGCGCATCACCGGACTCGACCGGTGGCGCACCCCCGGCGGCATCCTCGGCCAGCAACATGCCCTGCCCGTTCTCGCGCGCGTAGATTGCCTGTACTGCGGCAAGCGGCACCTGCACCGATTGGCTGACACCACCGAAACGAGCCGTGCAGGTGATGAGATCGTTGCCGATTTCCAGCCGTGCCACGGCACGCGGTGCGAGGTTCAACACCACCCGGCCTTCGCTGATCGCCTGCGGCGGCACCTTGACGCCGGGGCGCGCGGCGTCGACCACGACGTAAGGCGTCAGGCCGTTGTCGCAAATCCATTCGTGCACCGCCCGCAGCAGGTACGGGCGATTGGAGGTCATGGCGGGGGGTTGCGTCACAATTCGCCCAGCAGGCGCTCTTCGGCCGTGAGGCTACGCGCGAAGCCCTGGCTGCGGAACAGGCGTTCGCCGTAATCGATGATCGGCTTGGCTTCCTTGGGCAGCGACACACCCAGCGAAGGCAGGCGCCACACCACCGGCGCAACCAGGCAGTCGGCAAGGCTGATTTCGGGGTTGAGGAAGAACTTGGCCGCCTTGAACAGCGGCAACGCGGTCATCAAGTGATCGCGCAGGTGCTTGCGCGCGGTCTCGGCGGCACGGCCTCCGGCACGGATATTCGCCACTTCCGGCACCCAGTCCCGCTCGATTTGCACGCAGGCCAGGCGCAGGCGCGCGCGCGACAGCGGATCGACCGGCATCAACGGCGGGTGCGGATAGCGTTCGTCGATGTACTCGCACACCACGCTTGGCTGGTACAGGACCAGGTCGCGATCCTGCAGGGTCGGGGTGTCGCCGTAACGATTGACCGACAGCAATTCCTCGTGCGGCTTGCCGGGCGGCACCTCGACACGATCGTAGACCACGCCCTTGGCGGCCAGCACCAAGCGCACCCGGTGCGACTGCACGTCATCGGGCGCAGTGAAAAGGGTGAGTACGGTACGGGTACGCGCGTTCTGGATCATGCCTTGGTTCCCCATGGTGTGCGGGTCGGATGGCGTGGTCGGGCTCGTTACAGGTGGCATCCTGCCAGGTCGGTGGTTCGGTCCCGCCATCAATGCACGTCCTTCCAGTATTCCTTTTTCAACACCAGTGCGAACAGGGTGAAAAGTACCAGAAACAGGATCACCCACGCACCAATGTGGCTGCGCACCAGTTCGTCCGGTCTGGATACATAAGCCAGGAACGTGGTGATGTCACGCACGGCCTGATCGTACTGGGCCGGCGTCATGCTCCCGGGGTGTGCAAGCTTCAGTTGTTTGATCGTGGCGGCCTGGCCGTTTTCCGGCGAGTTCATCACCGCGACCTGCTCGCCTTGCAACTGCCAAAGCGGGAACGGCATCGCGACATTCGGAAACACCGTGTTGTTCCAACCACTGGACGCCTTGGGATCGAGGTAGAACGATTCGAGGTACGCCGCGACCCAGTCGGCACCCTTGGCACCCACTATCAGCGAAAGATCCGGCGGCGCCTTGCCGAACCATTGCGTGGCATCGGCCTCGGGCATCGCCGAGACGATCGGATCCTGGAATTTCGCACCAGTGAAGTTCAGGTTCTCCATTACCTGCTTTTCGGTGAGGCCCAGCCCCCCGGCAAGCTGCGTATAACGCTCGTATTTCAGCGAATGGCAACCCACGCAGTAGTTCATGAACAGGCGGGCGCCACGTTGCAGCGAAGCCTGATCATGCACGTTGATGTTGACGTGGGGCAATCCGCCGCCTTCCTCCGCGAATGCGGCAGGGGCCGCCGCGAATGCGATCACAAGCGCAAGCAGGACAGGAGTCAGGGTGCGCATGAAAGCGCGAAAAGTCTTGTTAGGCATGCGTGGTCACCCTTTCCGGCACAGGTTTGGTCCTCTCCAACCCGAAAAACGTATAGACCCAGAGGAATACGAAGAACGCGAAGTACAGGATCGTCAGGATCCTGGCGATCAGGAGGTTGGTACTGACCACCGCCTCGGCATTGTTCCCGTAGAGGTAACCCAGCCACGTCGGCATCACGTCGGCGCCGATCGTGCCGAGCAGCACAAACACGATCGCGAAGATGGTGATCGCGATCTTGTAACCGATGCCGCGATAGCGGATCGACTTGACCCTGCCACGGTCCAGCCACGGCACCAGGAACAGCGCGATGATCGATGCCGCGAGGGCCAGCACGCCAATACCCTTGTCGGGAATCGCCCGCAAGATCGCGTAGAACGGCGAGAAATACCACACTGGTTTGATCGTCGCAGGGGTCGCGAAGGGGTTGGCCTTGACCAGGTTGTCGGGTTCCAGGAAAAACCCGCCGACGGTCGGGATGAAGAAGATGATGATCGCGCAGATGATCAGGAACACACCGACGCCGACCAGATCCTTCAGGGTGTAGTACGGGTGGAATGGGATGCCATCCAGCGGATGGCCATTGGTGCCCTTGTGCTTCTTGATTTCGACGCCGTCGGGATTGTTGGACCCGACTTCATGCAGCGCGCCCAGATGCAGCACCACCAGCAGCAGCAGCACCAGCGGCAGCGCCACCACGTGCAGCGCGAAGAAGCGGTTCAAGGTGGGATCACCCGGCACGGACAACGTACCCATGATCCAGTGGACCAGCGTTTCACCTATCCATGGGATCGCGCTGAACAAGGTGATGATCACCTTGGCGCCCCAGAACGACATGTTGCCCCACGGCAGCACGTAGCCCATGAAGGCCTCGGCCATCAGCGCCAGGAAGATGAACATGCCGAGCAGCCACACCAACTCGCGCGGTTTCTTGTACGAACCGTAGATCAGCCCGCGGAACATGTGCAGGTAGATCACGATGAAGAACATCGAGGCGCCGACTTCGTGCATGTAGCGCACCAGCCAACCCCATTGCACGTCGCGCATGATGTAGCGCACGGATTCGAACGCGCCGGCCGCGCTCGGAGTGTAGAACATCGTCAGGAAAATGCCGGTAACGATCTGGTTCACCAGCACCAGCAGCGCCAGTGAACCGAAGTAGTACATGAAATTGAAATTCTTCGGCGCGTAGTATTCCGTCATGTGTTTCTTGTAGGCCACGCCCATCCCCGGCGCGCGCTCGTTGAACCACTGCGTGAACACGCTCATTTAAGCGGCTCCTTTTGATTGGGCGGCAGCGGTGGCTTGCTTGTTGGCCGCTTCCAGCTTTGCAATCTCTTGCTTGCTCGGATCGACGCCGATCTCGACGTGGGTGTCATCGATCCAGTGGTACGGCATGACCACCATGTTGAGCGGCGCCGGTACGCCGTCATAGACGCGCGCCGCCATGTCGTAGCGGGAATGGTGGCAAGGGCAGTAATAGCCACCCTTCCAGTCGGGGTCGAACGGTTCGGGCTTGACCTCGCCCTTGTAGTCCGGCACGCAGCCCAGGTGGGTGCAGATGTCGATGAAGACCAGCCACTCCGGCTTGATCGAGCGGGTCGGGTTCTGGCAGTACTTCGGTTGCTGCGGCTGTTTCGAATCGGGATCGCGCAGCCGTGGATCCTGTTTGGCCAGCCACTGCAACTGCTCGGGAGTGCGATTGACGATGTCGACGGGTTGCTTGTTCCAGCCAACCCGCAGCCTCTGCCCCGGTTCGACCTTGGCGACCGAGATTTTCACCGGCGCCCCGACCGCTTCGGCGCGGGCACTGGGCAGCCAGGTTTCGACGAACGGAATCGCCGTGATGATGAGGCCGGCACCGCCGATCACTGCCGTGGACGCTGTCAGGAATCTGCGTCGCCCCTTGTTGATGCTTTCGTCCGCCATCTGCCTCTCCGCACGGTTGTCACGGCCCAGCAGACGGCGCCGTGGTTGCACTGGTCCGACCGGCACGGTCGGAAAAAAAACGACCGACTCACGACCGCATCCATGCCGTCCTTCGGGCCCCAAAATCGTGTTAGTTTAGCGTTCGCCTCCCGAGCGCACAATCATCGACAAGCGCCCCACGCGGCGGCAATCCTCATGGTCCGCAAGCTCCGCCCCTACCTTTTCGTCCTGCAGTTCATCGTCGCGGGCCTCGCCGTGGCCTTCCTGATCACCCTGTTCTGGCCGGGCGCCGGGACCCACCTGCGCAACGAATTGAGCAGTGCCCCCGCGCCCGCCGCCAGCACCACGCAGACGCCCGCGCAGAGTGAGGGTCCGGTTTCCTACGCCGTCGCGGTGGCCAAGGCCGCGCCCGCCGTCGTCAACATCTACGCCGACAAGATCGTCACCGAACACCCGATCTTCCCCGACCCGATGCTGCAGCGCCTGCTGGGTGGCATGACGCCGGCCCTGAAACGCCGCGAGCAAAGCCTGGGGAGCGGCGTGATCTTCACTTCCGACGGCTATATCCTCACCAACAACCACGTGATCGCCGGCGCAGACGACATCCAGGTGATGTTGCACGACGGGCGCGTCGCGCACGCGCGGCTGGTCGGCACCGATCCCGACACCGACCTCGCGGTCCTGAAGATCGACGCTGGCACCCTGCCCACCATCGAGGTCGACTCCAGCGCACCCAGGGTCGGCGACGTGGTGCTGGCGATCGGCAACCCGTTCGGCATCGGCCAGACCGTGACCATGGGCATCGTCAGCGCGCTGGGGCGACAGCTCAGCCTCTCGCCCTACGAAGATTTCATCCAGACCGACGCGGCCATCAACTCGGGCAATTCGGGCGGCGCGCTGGTCAACGCCGAAGGCCAACTGGTCGGCATCAACACCGCGATGCTGGAACACGACACCGGCGCGCAGGGCATCGGTTTCGCGATACCCGTGCGCACCGCCAAGCGGGTTCTCGAACAAATCGTCGAACACGGCCGGGTGCAGCGCGGCTGGCTGGGCGTGGACGTCACCAACGTGATCGTGGCCGCCAATTCCGGCCTGCCGGCGGCGGCACGCGGCGCCACCGTGGTCGACGTGTATCCCGGCGGGCCGGCGGCGCGCGCGGGTCTGCAACCCGGCGACGTGCTGCTGTCGATGGGCAAGAAACCGATCATCGACCCGACCAATCTGCGCACCCGCGAAGCGGAAACCGCGCCGGGCAGCAAGGTCGAAATCTCGGGCCTGCGCGCGGGCCAGCCGTTCCATACAGAAGTGGTGCTGGCCGAACGACCGACGCTCAGGCAGCTCAACCAGGGGCGGGCGGCGCTGCAGTAAAGCCAAGTCGCCTGCACGCAGGCTCCTGCAGAAGCAGTCGCAGGCCAGTTCAAGGAGCGCAGCGACGGAACCGGCGATTTCCATGCAGGTTCCGGCAATGCCGGCTCCGCCCTTCGGGCTTGAGCCGGCCTACGCTCTGCGTGCAGGCGACCCAAGATCCCGAATCAATAATGCAGGACGTAGGCTGGGCTGAGCAACGCGAAGCCCAGCGATTGAAATCAAGCAAGCAGGTCGGGCTGACACCGGCTTCATCGGCGGAGGCCCAACGTTTTCGGTTGAGACCGGTCCATCGGACGAGTCCGACACCTTCGGCACGACCGCGTTGGGCTTCATTGCATTCAGCCCAACCTACGAAACCGCGGCGTAGGTTGGGCTGACGCCGGCTTCATCGGCGGAAGCCCAACGCGTCCGAAAGCCTAAACGATCAATAGCGCAGCAGCGAGCGCAGCGGCATGTCCGCCGGCCAGTGCGTGCGTCCGCCGAGAAAATCCAGCTCGATCACCACCGCCGCACCCGCCACGCGCGCGCCAACCGTTTCGATCAATTCCCGCGCCGCCGCCAGCGTGCCGCCGGTCGCCAACACGTCATCGACGATCAGCGCGTGTGCGCCCGGCGCCAAAGCGTCGACATGCATTTCCAGCCGCGCTTCGCTGTATTCGAGCCGAAAATCGATGCCGATGACCGCGGTCGGCAGCTTGCCGGCCTTGCGCAACGGCACAAACCCGGTACCGAGTTCACGCGCCAACGCGGCACCGAAAATGAAACCGCGCGACTCGATGCCGCACACCACATCGATGGACTGGCCCCGCCACGGTGCTGCCAACGCTCCGATGCATTCGGCGAACGCCTTGGCGTCAGCCAGGAGCGGCGTAATGTCCTTGAACACTACCCCGGGTTGCGGAAAATCCGGCACATCGCGAATGCGCGCGGCCAGCCTTGCGCGCACGCCAGCGTCGATTTCTTCGCTGGTAACAACGGTGCTCAAATCGGCGTCGGTCGCAGGCGCAATGGCGGCGAGCCAGCGGAGGCGCCCTCGTCTTCCGGTGCCCATTCAACCGCACCCTTGTCCAACGGCGCTTGCAACATCTGCACAATGTCACGCACCACCGGACCGGCATCGTCCACGCAGACATCGGGCACACTGACCGTCAGAAAATCACGCGCGGGCAATTGGCCCACACCGCCAGTCAGATATTCGCCATTGATGAAGCACGGAATACCGGCGTGATCCAGCGCATCCTTGACCAGATGCGCATCGACGATGCTTTCGGCGTGGTAAATCGTTCGCATGAGTCCACGTTAATCTCTCCCAACGGAGTCCGCAAGCATTGGCACAAGTGCGTAAAGAGTGAAGTCGGCCGCTGCGCGGCCTGTAAAGGGAAAAGCGAAGCCGCGCCTGGCTCTGCTCTTACCCTTTGCTCTTTACCATTTACCCTTTACTTGCTCGCGGCAGCGTTACACTTGCGGGCTTCCCTGTTCCGGATCCACCCATGGCGGACGAAAACGCCCCCGTCGTCACCAATTTCATCCGCCAGATCGTGTTGGCCGACCAGGACACCGGCAGGCTTCGTGGCGGCGCGAAAACGCGCTTCCCGCCGGAGCCCAACGGCTACCTGCACCTGGGTCACGCCAAGGCAATTTGCCTCGATTTCGGCATCGCACGCGAGTTCGGCGGCAGCTGCAACCTGCGCCTGGACGACACCAACCCCGGCAAGGAAGATCCCGCTTTCGTCGAA
>JBOHYW010000177.1:0-7621 GCA_050738155.1 Rhodanobacteraceae bacterium | reverse complement strand
CGTGCACGCAGCATGTCGACCCTGCTTCGCCCTACCGGCAGATTGCGGCCATCCTTCAGCGTGACTTCGTAACGGCTGCCCTCGCGGCTGCGCAGCGTACTCACTTCGTCGAGATTGACGATGCACGAGCGATGGATACGGATGAAACGCTCGGGAAGCAGCATTTCAAGGTTCGATAACGTTTTTTGATGCAGCAAGCGGCGACCGCCGCGGCAGACGATTTCGGAGTAATTGTCCGCGCCCTGGATGAAGACCACGTTCTTCAGGTCGATCAGTTCGACGGCGCCGCGCACGATCACGGCCAATCGGCGGACCTCGTGCCGATTCGGGTTAACCTTGTCGAGACGGTCGACGGCTTGTTGCAGGCGTTGCCGAGAAAACGGTTTCGGAACGAAATCCAGCACGCCGTATTCGAAGGCTTCCAGCGCGCGGTCCACGTTGGCCGATACGACGATGACGTGGAAAGCGCCGGAAGTGGCTTGCGCAAGCATCTCGAAGCCATCGCGCCCATTCAGATTGAGGTCCAGGAACAGGACATCCGGCGGCCGGCCGCGCAGGACTTCATTCGCCGCTTCGAAGGTGTGTTCGACATGAAGACGGCTGATCCGGCTTGCCAAAATATCCTCGATGTACCGGGCCAGCCGTCGGGCAACGAGCGTTTCGTCTTCCACTATGAGGATGTGCACGCAGCTAATCCTCCGGGACTTCGATGACAGTCACCCAACCGCCATCCGCGTCAGGTCCGGCATGAAATGACCAGTCTTTCCCGTACGCTTCGCCCAGCCGCGCCTTGATGTAGGCGCTGCCCGTGCCCTCGGCATTGCACGTTCGCTCATTATCTGCGGGCGGGCACCGGAACGTGTAACGCCAGCGCCGTGTCGCGAGATGCTCCGCCTCGAGCGAGAACGTGACGCAGCGTGATTCGTAACGATTATGGGTGAGCGCATTCTCCGCGAGTGTATGGAAGATCGCCGGCGGAACCCGAGCCGTCCCGACCGGGTTGGCGCAGCGGAGCTCGTAGGTTTGATCGTGACGGAAGCCCATCACGGCCATGTGTGTCTGCGCCAGTGCCAGCTCGTCACTCAACGGGATCAGTTGCCGCGACGCAACGCGGTCGAGCATCCGGAACTCTTCGGCCACGGCTTCGATCATCGCTGCACCTTTGGACGGAGATTGTTCCAGCCATTCGGCCAGCGCCGTCAAGGTATTCATCAGGAAATGCGGGCGCAGGTGCTTCTTCAGCAATTCGAGTTCGAGCCGCGTGCGGGTGAGTTTTGCCTGCGCCAGCGCCCGGCCGATGCGCGCCTGCGTGCGCGTGTAATCGATGAAGTACACGCACAGCAGGAGCGTGAAACCGGGATAAAGCCAGCGATCGAGGAACGTTTCCGGACGAACCAGCAATGCCGCCAGCAGCAACGCGAGCACAACAACCGACAACCAGGCCTCGTGCCGGTCCGTACGTACCGCCGCAAGACTCGCCGCCAGTCCCGACACCAGATAGACACCGAGAATCCACATTGTCGCCATGTCGCCAGGGACAACCGGAAGCAGTGCCGGCACCGCCACGATTGCTGCAACGAGCAGCCGGCTCTTGCGGTTTCGGAGGTCGTAATAATGCAACAGGAACCCGAACAGCGACCCTCCCATGAGCCAGGCAAACAGCGCGATCAATGCCAACCGTGGCCCCTGCCAGGTGTAGGGATAGTTCACGTACGCGCGCGAGGCCTCGGTCGCAAGCTGCGCCAGCAGGAAAAGACAGGCGCCGGCAAGCCAAACGGCAGCGGGTTTGCCGCCTCGCCAACGAACCGCAAGCAGGATCACGACGGCAAGCAAAAGTGCACCGACACTTGCCAACGAAGGCAGATAGCGCGTTTGATCCGCGCTCAATGGCGAACCGTACGTATCCAGTCGCACCGCATCCACGGGCGTGGTGATGCGACGGCTGCCACGCCGCACGGACAAGCGCAATGCGATCACGTGCGGACCGGCTTGCAACAGCCGCTTCGGTACGAAAAACACGGCACGCGAGTTGCCGGGGCGTTCCGCACTCGCCGTTGCGGCCACCCCGCCGTTGCGCCCGAGGAGTTGCCCGTCCCACCAGACTTCGGAACTGGCGTATGCAGTCAGGAACAAGCCCACCGGCTTTCCGGAGTCGGCCACGGCCGCCGGAACGTCGAGGTGCCAACGCAGCCAGACAGGGCCGCCCGAAAAGGCAACCGTCGACCATGCCATGCGCTTCCAGTTTGCGTCGTCGTAATCCGGTAGCGCATATGCCGGATTGTCGGTCGCGTGGAACGCCACCGTTTGCGGCAACTCGAACGGCAACGGATTTGACTGCGCGTGAACGCTGCCGGAGAAGCAAGCCAACAGCAGGCATGCCAACCACGCGATGCAGATTCCGAAACGGCGAAAAGAACCCGCCGTTCCAGCGGGCACGTCGCGCGCACTGCGCCGTCGCACGCGCGACCACGTGAAACCTTCCGGCTCCACGGCAGCGCGAGTGCATGTCCCCGATGCCCATTCCATGGCTCGAACGTTAGCACTGCGCGCGCGTCCATCCGCGTCAACCGATGAGACGTTCACGCTGCTCCATGAGACGTTCACGGAAAAAAGCTCGCGAGCTCAAAGGAGATCCGTAGCATCGCCTCATCCCTCGGTTTCCAGGAGCTTCGCATGCGTACCGGATTTTTGGCTTCCACGCTGGTGTTGATGTCCGCCATGGCCTTGGCACAACCTGCGGTGACGCTTCGTCCTTATACCTTCAAGGCCGACAACGGCACCAAGGTGCAGGCTGAATGGGGCGAGTTGGTCGTGCCGAAACAACATGCCCATCCGGACGAAGGCAACCTCACGTTGTCCTTTGTCCTGTTCCCGTCGACCAATCCGCATCCGGGCGCGCCAATCGTGTATCTCGCGGGCGGACCCGGCGGATCCGGGATCGATGCAGCGCAAGGCAAACGGTTTCCGTTGTTCATGGCACTGCGCAAAGTCGCCGATGTGATCGCGCTCGACCAGCGTGGCACCGGCGCTTCCAACTCCATTCCGTCCTGCAGCGCGAACGCGCCTCGCTTCGACGAACCGCTGACGCACAAGGTGGTAGTTGGTTACTACCGTTCAGTCATCACGCATTGCGTCTCGTTCTGGCGACAGCACGGCGTGGATCTGTCGGCCTACAACACCCGCCAGAACGCGCTCGATCTCGAGAGCTTGCGCAACGCGCTGGGGGTGAAAAAGCTCAACTTGTGGGGCATCAGTTACGGCGGCACGCTGGCGCTGGCGACACTGAAAGTCATGCCGAACCATATTGATCGAGTGGCGATTGCCAGTCCACTGGGCATGAATCAGACACTGCGGCTGCCGTCACGCACGCAGGATTTCCTGCAACGCGTGGCTGACTTGATCAAGGCGGATCCGAAACTCCGCAAGGCCTATCCCGACCTGCTCGGCACCATGAAAATCGTGCTGGATCGCGTCTCGAAGCAACCCGTGAAAGTCACCTTGAAGGACACGCCGGATGGCAAGCCGGTAACGTTGACAATCGGCAAGTTTGCCGTGCAGACATTCACGGTGCCTTTGCTCAAGGACCCTTCCCGGCTGCGCTACCTGCCGGCGGTTTATTCTGCAATGGCGGCCGGACACTTCCAGCCTGTCGCGCAAGCGCTCTACCGGCGCGCGCGGTCCACCTCGCTCGCAGGTATGGGAGTTGCCGTCAGGGCTGCATCCTGCGTGTCGCCGAAGCGTGCTCGACTCGCTGAAAAGCAGGCGAGGACGACCTTGCTGGGCGACTCGTTGAACTTTTTCACGAAGGTGGTTCGGCACAGCGGCGTTCCGCATCTCGAACGCGATTTCTGCAAGCCGGTCCACAGCGCGGTTCCGACGCTGGTGCTGACCGGTACGCTGGACGGCCGCACCTACCCTGCCGGACACGCGGAGATCCTGAAAGGCTTGTCTCACGGCAGCGAAGTCGTGATCGAGAATGCCGGCCACGATCTGTTCATGAGCAGTCCGAAGGTGACGACCGACATTGTCGACTTTTTCTCCGGCAAGCCCGTGTCGTTCCGCCGAATCAAGCTACCGCCGCCCGATTTCGTTGTTGCATCCGCGGCCCGGTGACCCCTGCCTGCAACGGGCGCCCTTCGGCGCCCGTTGCAGGCAATCCGGCGACCACGGCAGATCTCTCCTGCCGTGGGCTGGCAGTCACATTCCATTCCAAAAAATGGACGGAAGTGTCGAGCAGTGCGCTTGTCGCACTCAGTTGACTGCGCGTCCGCGCTGACGAGCGAACGCCCACTTGCCGCGTCCACTTGCCTCCTTCGCGGTCTCGCGATAGGTGTCTGCCACCAACCAGATGCCGGCGGAAACCAGCAGCGTGATGATGAAAGCGGTCGTGGCGGTCCGGCCGGTATGCAGGTCGGGGGCCCAGTACACGACACCTATGCAGGCAATCATGGCCGCTTCCATCGTCGCCGCAAGCCGCGGCACGATGTGAAACAGCAACGCCAGACACGCCGCGCCGCTTGCGACGCCGGTCAGGACAGCCCAGGCCGCGGGATGGGGCAACCACTTCAACCACGGCTGCATGACGCCATCGCCGAATTTCATGGCATCGACAATCACTTCCGCAGCCAACCCGGCGAGTGCGATGACCAGCAACCAGCGCGCAGCGCGAATGCCGGCAGGCCCGACTGCGAACCCGAGATGGCTCAATTCCCAAGCTCCGGCGCGATCAGCAAACAGACACCATGCACCGGCCGTCATCGCTCCGATTTCGCCGATGCTGCCCCATGCGCCTGCGTCCAGAGGCGACTTGATCACGCCGGGAACCTCCAGCAGCACCAGCCACAGCACCATGTACGGAAACAGCACACGGCACGCCAACGTAGTCGCAGGTGTCCATAGAAGACCAATCCCGAGCGCGAGCTCGATGATGGCGCAGACATAGGCAATCACGCCCCTTCCGGGCAGGTGTGCGGGAACGCTTTGCCACACCAGCGCGAAATCGCCATTGGCGAGTCCGGTAACACCCAAGGCGATCAGTGCAGCCGCGAAGAAAAACCGGCTGGGTTGCAGAGTCGTGTTCACGCCAGCTCACCTCCGTCCGGGCCCTTGCCGGCGAAAGATACAGCCAAATCACCGCCGCCGCGCATTGCGGGTTGTGTCCCCGCCCGACCCTGTCCCGGCGACTGCCGACGGACATCCAACAGGTTGCGATCTGCAAACTGCGTATGCTCAACAACGCCGCGACCCTCGACGACTCGCAGATTCCGCAACGAACCTTTGCCTATTTCAACGCACGGTCGTACAGCGCCAGCATTTCGGACCAGCCGCGTTCCGCCGCCGCCTCGTCGTAAACGGGAAAGTCGGGCTTCATCCAGCCGTGCGAAGCACCGCGGTAGGTTTCACAGCGATAGCGCACGCCCGCGTCGTCCAGCGCCTTCTCGAAGCGTTCGACCATCTCCGGCGGACAACTGCGATCGTTGTCGGCAACCGCGACGTACAGCTCCGCGCGGATCTTCGGCGCCAGCAGGTGCGGGCTTCCCGGATCGTCGGTGGCCACGCGGCCGCCATGGAAGCTGATCGCCGCCGTGACGCGATCCGGATATGTTCCCGCAGCAGTGATCGCCATACCGCCGCCCATGCAGAAGCCGACCGTGCCGACCTTGCCGGTCACGTCATTGCGCGTGTCGAGGTAAGCCAGCAGCGCCTCGGTATCCTGCGCTGCCTTGACGTTGTCCGTGGTCGCCATCAACGGCCCGACCATGGCTCGGAAATCACCGGCGAACGCTGCCTTCGGATCGAGCGGACCATACGCGCCATAGCGATAGAACAAGTCCGGCACCAGCGCCACGTAGCCGCCATCAGCGAGGCGCTCGCCGATCTGCATCAATGCGGGCCGGATGCCGAACGCATCCATGTACACGATGACTGCGGGCCAGGGGCCCACACCATCGGGCGTAAAAACGTGCACCGGGCATTGCCCGTCGCGGGTGCGAATTGTGACCGATTCATGCTCCATCGTGCTGAGTCCTCTTGCAACGGAAATATGGGCCCCTTGCGACACGCGTCGCACGGCGGTCCTGACATCATAATGCGGCATCCCTCGGCACCCGAATCGCCGCGCTTGGTCATCACACCTTCCGCGTCAACCGAAGGGCAGCACCTGATCGCCCGAGTATCCACAAATGCGGCGGGCCCGGATGGCCGCGATCTGTCCGTTGTCGATCCTGCGATCCGCCGATCGTCGCAATGACAGGCAGACACGTCGATCCGCATGGGAGAACCGAAATGCGCAAGCTCATCGTTCCAGCATTCATCAGTCTCGACGGCGTGATACAGGCGCCCGGCGGCCCGCAGGAAGACACCAGCGGCGGCTTCGCCCACGGCGGCTGGGTCTGGCCCTACGCCGACGAGTCCGAAGAAGTGATGGGCGGCGTGTTCGAGCGCCCGTTCGAGTTGTTGCTTGGACGCCGCACCTACGACATCTTCGCCGCGTACTGGCCGCACGTCGCGGAAGACGCGCCGCACCGTGGCATCGCCGATCTGTTCAACGGCACCGCCAAGCACGTCGCCACCCACCATCCCGACACGATCGAGTGGCAGAACAGCCACGCGCTGGGTCCGGACATCATCGCCGCGGTACACGAACTCAAGCGTGGCAAAGGGCCCGATCTGGTGACGCAAGGCAGCAGCGATCTCGTGCACCAGTTGCTGGCCACGGAGTTGGTCGACGAACTACGCTTGCTGGTCTACCCGATCCTGCTTGGCCGCGGCAAGCGCTTGTTCGACGAGCGCATGCAAGCATCGGCATTCCGCCTCGAAACTTCGAAAGCCACGTCCAGCGGCGTGTTGGTCAACCGCTATGCCCGCGCGGGCGAGGTGCGGGCCGGGTCGTTTGAATGACTGGATGACGCGCTCAAGGCCGCTTTGGGCGGAGTTCCGCAAAAAATGAATCTGGGCCCCTGTTTTTTGGCACGCGCACGCGGGCGAAATGTCAGGTACACTTGGAGAGCAGCGCTTGAGGCAACTTCGGATGCACTGCGTATCTTTGCGGCGAGTTCGCCTCACTCCATGCCGTAATTCATCCACAGTTTAAAAGGGTCATGTGTCATGGCGGATCGCCAAAGCGGTACAGTCAAATGGTTCAACGATGCCAAAGGCTTCGGCTTCATCACCCCGGAAAGTGGTGACGACTTGTTCGTCCATTTCCGTGCCATCCAGGGCGACGGCTTCAAGTCGCTGCAGGAAGGCCAGAAGGTCACCTTCGTCGCCGTCAAAGGCCCGAAGGGCATGCAAGCGGACCAGGTGCAGGTGGCGTAAGCCTCCTTCCCAAGCTTGTGAAAAAGCCCGCTTCGGCGGGCTTTTTCATGCCTGCCGATCCAGGGACGCCGCGCGCGGTGCCGGGTCGCTGCTTCTCTTCAGTAAGTGAGCCGGCTGAAGCCAACTCAGCCGGCATGCAGGACCGGCGAAGATCGGCCGGCCGTGGAATCATCAGGTCAACCCAGAACCCAGAACCCAGAACCCAGAAAGTGCGACCTGACCCCGGTGTCTACCGCAACGCCGCGAACGCGGCCTCGATCGTCGTCGGCGCTTTCGGCCGCGCGTACATCTTCTCCACGTAGGC
>JBOHYW010000176.1:0-7635 GCA_050738155.1 Rhodanobacteraceae bacterium | reverse complement strand
CGGAACCCGACGCACCGACGATCGCCAGCGTCTGGCCCCGTGCCAGCTCGAAACTCGCATCGTGCAACACCGGCGTGCGCAGCTTGCCTTCCTTGTAGGTCTTGGCGATATGACTGACACGCAGCACGGTCCCGCTTTTCGGGTCCTGGGTCCCCGGTTCCGAGCCCCGGCTAGTGCTCCGGCTATTCATAACGCAGCGCCTCCGCCGGCTGCGTCCGCGACGCCCGCCACGCGGGATAGATCGTCGCCAATAGCGAGAACACGAACGCCATGCCAGCGATCCAGCCCACGCTGTTCCACTCCAGCTTGCTCGGCACGTTGTTGATGTAATACACCGACTCCGGCAGGAACACGTATCCGGTTACGTTCTGGATCCAGTCCACGATTCCCGGCAGGTTGATTGCCAGCGCCACACCGCATACGACCCCTATCACGATGCCCATGATGCCGATCAGCATGCCCTGGATCATGAATACGCCCATGATGCTGCGCGGGGTCGCACCGAGCGTGCGCAGGATCGCGATGTCCGACTGCTTGTCGGTGACCAGCATCACCAGCGACGATACGAGGTTGAATGCCGCCACCGCCACGATCAGCGACAGGATGACGAACATCACGATCTTTTCCATCGCGAGTGCCTTGAAAAAATTGACGTGGCTCTGCATCCAGCCTTGCACGCGGTAGGCCTGTCCCAGTTTGTTGGCCAGCGTGCCCGCGACCTGATTGGCAAGAAACAAATTGTCCAGTTTCAGGCGAATGCCGCTGGGTCCACTCATTTGGTAAAGCTTTTCAGCGTCGTGCATGTTGACGATGGCAAGCCCCGAATCATATTGCTGCATACCCGCCTCGAAAATGCCAACCACGGTGAATCGTCGCAAGCGTGGCACCGCACCGATCGGGGTAACGCTTATGACCGGCGCATACACCACCAGCTTGTCGCCTACGTTGACGCCGAGCACCAAAGCCAAATCCCGCCCCAGCACGATGCCCCACGATCCAGGCTGCAATGCCGACAACTTTCCGGCAATCATCTTGGAACCGATGTCGGTGACCTTCGGTTCCTGATCGGGCAGGATGCCGCGCACGATCGCACCTTGGCTGGCGCCATTGCCGCGCAGGAAAGCTTCGCGCTCGACATACGGAGCGGCGCCCTTCACGTGGGGATTGTGTCCGGCGATCACGACCGCGTGCCGCCAGTCGGGCATGCTGTCGCCAACGCTGCTGATGGTGGCTTGCGAGACGAAACCGAGGATGCGCGAACGCAACTCGGTCTGGAACCCATTCATCACCGAAATCACCGTGATCAACGCGGTGATGCCGATGATGAGACCCAGCATCGAAACCACGCTGATGAAGGAAATGAAGTGGTTGCGCCGTTTGGCGCGGATGTAGCGGGTGCCGATGAAGAGCTCTAGGGGGCGGAACATGCGTGGCGGGAACCGGAAATGGAGAATCGGGAATCGGGAATCGGGATTGGAAACGCGCGCCGCTCAATAGCGTCATTCCCGCGAAAGCGGGAATCCAGTGACTCTGAACCGACTGAAACCGGACGGAGCGCTTCCGGGAAACAGGATTCAGCGCAGGGTGACGGAAAAGCCCGAACGCGGCAAGCGGTTCAGACCATCATCCGCTGTCAGCGTTCCCTGACGCGAAACCATCGCCTGCTTGCGCGCCCAGTCGCATCCGCAACCGTCGGAGGACATCGGTATCGAGGTTGTCGGACAACAACCAGATCGTTGCGCGTTCGCGCGGCGGCCAGCGTACCGTCAGAACGATCAATGGCCCCATGACCCTTGCACCCTGGATGGCGCCCCGTACTTCGTGACGGCCATCGGCAAGCGTGTCGTTGAGCACGAGGTCGACGCCGCCTTCGCTTCGCCACAGCAAAGATCGAATGCGCGGCCGCAGCAAGTTTCCGGCAGCCATGCCACCGACGCCGGCGGCGGCAAAAGTCAAAACCAATCGCAGCCACTGGACGGCGCCGCTCAGCCACACCGCAAGCATCGCCAGCAATGCGACGACGACAGTTGCGACCAGCAACATGCGTGATGGACGATACGGGACCGCAATGGCTGGAGCCGATCTCATCTTGCCAGACCCGCATGAGTGCGGATGTCGGCCACGATCGCACGCCACTCCGCGCAGGGCGGTTCGGCATGGCCCATCAACCAATCCCAGATTTCCGGATCCTGCTGGTCGAGCAACGCGGCGAACGCCTGCAGACCGGTGGTATTCGTGTCGTTCGCGTTACGGTCCAGCCACGCGCCGAGCAGTGCATCGAGTTCGCGGGTACCGCGTCGGGCGCGCCAACGCAGGCGTTTGAGTTGCGCTTCGGTCGCGCGCGCGGGCGCGCCAGAAACGTACGTTTCCCGGGTCCCGGGTCCCGGGTCCCGATCCTTCATACGGTTCGATTCACCAGCAACTGCTTAATCTCGCCGATGGCCTTGGCCGGGTTCAAACCCTTCGGGCAGGTGTTGGTGCAGTTCATGATGGTGTGGCAGCGATACAACTTGAACGGATCGTCCAGATCATCGAGCCGTTCACCGGTGGCCTCGTCGCGCGAATCGACGATCCAGCGATAGGCTTGCAGGAGTACCGCAGGGCCGAGGAAGCGATCCGGATTCCACCAGTAACTCGGACAGGCCGTGGTGCAGCATGCACACAGGATGCACTCGTACAGGCCATCCAGCTTCTTGCGGTCTTCGGGCGATTGCAGGCGCTCGCGCGAACCGGGCACGCTTTGCGTTTGCAACCACGGCTTGATCGAAGTGTATTGCGCGTAGAAGTGAGTCAGGTCCGGCACCAGATCCTTCACCACCGGCATGTGCGGCAGCGGATAGACGTTGACGTCGCCTGACGGCAATTCGTCGAGGCCCTTGGTGCAGGCGAGCGTATTCTCGCCGTCGATGTTCATCGCGCACGAACCGCACACACCCTCGCGGCATGAACGACGCAGGGTAAGCGTCGGATCGATCTCGTTCTTGATCTTCAGCAACACGTCGAGAACCATGGCCGAGCCGGTCACGTCGACTTCGTAAGTGTCCACGTGCGGGTTGCCGCCGACATCGGGATCCCAGCGATACACCTTGAAGTTGCGCACCTTCTTGGCGCCGGGCTTGGCAGCGTGGTGCTTGCCCTTTTGGACCTTCGACATCTGCGGCAATGTGAATTCAGCCATTTTCAGTACCTTTGTTTATCGCTCGCTGCGCTCGCTGTAAAGTCGCGCCTTCGACACTGCAAATGGTCAAGAAGAGCCACCAGCTCGTACTCTTCGTTTTACTCTTTGCAGGGCGCGCAGCGTCCGACTTTACCCTTTGCTGCTCTCAATACACCCGCTTCTTCGGCGGAACGGTCTCGACTTCGTCGGTCATCGTGTTCGAGTGCACCGGGCGGAAATCGAACGAACAGGCGCCCTTCTCGTCCACGCCGACCAGCGTATGTTTCATCCAGTTGGCGTCGTCGCGCTCGGGGAAATCATCGCGCGCGTGCGCGCCGCGGGTCTCGGGCCGCTGCTCGGCCGAGTGCATCGTGCCGACCGCCTGCCCGAGCAGGTTCGCCAACTCGAACGTTTCGATGAGATCGGAATTCCAGATCAGCGAACGATCCGTGACACGTACGTCGGCAAACTGGGCATAGACTTCGTCGATCTTCTTGCGGCCTTCAGCAAGCGTTTCGGCGGTGCGGAACACCGCAGCATCGGTTTGCATCGTCTTCTGCATCTTGAGGCGCAACGCGGCGGTCGGCGTGTCACCGTCGGCGTGCCGCAGCTTGTCGAGCCGGCTGAGTGCCGGGTCCAAAGCGTCAGAAGGCAAATCGCGGTGCTGTGTATCCGGTTGCACGACTTCAGCACAACGATCGGCGACCGCACGGCCGAACACCACGAGGTCGAGCAGCGAATTCGAACCCAAGCGGTTGGCGCCGTGCACCGATACGCACGCGGCCTCGCCGATCGCGAACAGGCCCGGCACCACCACGTCGGGATCATCACCGACCTTCTGCACCACTTCGCCGTGGTAGTTGGTCGGGATGCCACCCATGTTGTAGTGGACCGTCGGCAACACCGGGATCGGTTCCTTGGTCACATCCACGCCGGCGAAGATTCGCGCGGTTTCGGAAATGCCCGGCAGGCGTTCGCGCAATACGTCAGCGCCCAAATGCGCAAGGTTCAAATGCACGTGATCGGCGTGCTCGCCGATGCCGCGGCCCTCGCGGATTTCCATGGTGATGGCGCGACTGACCACGTCGCGCGAGGCCAGGTCCTTCGCGTTCGGCGCGTAGCGTTCCATGAAGCGCTCGCCCTTGGAATTGGTGAGATAACCACCCTCGCCGCGTGAGCCTTCGGTGATAAGACAACCCGAGCCATAGATGCCGGTCGGATGGAATTGCACGAACTCCAGATCCTGCAGCGCCAGTCCTGCACGCAGCGCCATGCCGCCACCGTCGCCGGTACAGGTGTGTGCCGAAGTGCACGAAAAATAGGCGCGGCCATAGCCACCGGTTGCCAGCACGACTGCGTGGCCCTGGAACAGGTGCAACGTGCCTTCATTCAAATCGATCGCAAGCACGCCGACGATGCGGCCGTCTGCCGGATTCTTTATCAGATCAGTCGCAAAATATTCGACGAAAAACTTGGCGTCGTGCCTCAGCGCCTGCGTGTACAGCGTGTGCAGGATCGCGTGGCCGGTGCGGTCGGCCGCGGCGCAGGTGCGTTGCGCGACGCCCTCGCCGTAGCGTGTGGTCATGCCGCCGAACGGGCGCTGGTAGATCTTGCCTTCCTTGGTGCGCGAGAACGGTACGCCGAAATGTTCCAGCTCGACGATCGCGGGAATCGCCTCACGGCACATGTATTCGACGGCGTCCTGGTCACCAAGCCAGTCGCCGCCCTTGACGGTGTCGTAGAAGTGATAGCGCCAGTCGTCCTCGCCCATGTTGCCGAGTGCGGCGGCCACCCCGCCCTGCGCCGCGACGGTATGCGAACGAGTCGGGAACACCTTGGTGACGCACGCCGCGGACAGGCCCTTCGCGGCCAAGCCCATGGTGGCGCGCAGACCGGCGCCACCGGCGCCAACCACCACCACGTCATATTGATGGGTTTCGACCTTGTAACTTTCAGCAGGCATGCAAGCCCCTTTTATGCAAAATGCAATCTGTCAATGCGCGCGAGTCAGCCACACGTCGAGCACCGCCAGCACGCAAGCCAGCGCGCCGAGGCTGGCGCCGAAACGCAGTGCGATTTGCAGCGTCAGTTCCAGCCAGCGCGTGTGCACGTAGTCTTCGATGATGACCTGCAGGCCGAGCGCGCCGTGCCAGAACAGGCACACCCCCAGCACCATCAGGAATATTGCGTGGACGGGCTGCGCGATCGCGGCCAGCGCCATCGGGTAACCGGCGCCCATCAATCCGCCGACCAAGAACAGGAACCAGATCGACAAGGGAATCAACGCGATCGCGGTGACGCGCTGCAACCACCAGTGGTGCACGCCGGTTTTCGAAGAACCCAGGCCGCGTGCAACCTTGAGCGGTGTGCGCAAACCTTCCTGCCCCGGATACGCACTCATGCCGTCACCCCGCCGATGTGCATCATCAAGAGCACCCATACCAGCACGGTCAATGCCACGCTGATGGCGATAATGGCCCAACCGGCAGGCCAATAGGAAGGGTTGTACTCGCGATCGCGCCGCGCTGGGCCGAAGTACAGGCCGGCGTCGCGCAGCAAATGCTGGATGCCGTTGACGAGATGGAACAGCAGCGACCATGTCCACAGGAACAGCAGGATCAAACCGATCCAGCTTGCGCAGAACCTGGCGAACACGCCCCACGCAGCCGGACCATCCGCGGCGGCGATCAGCCCCCACAACACCAACAACGCGCCCAGGCACAAAAAAAGCCCGGTCAGGCGATGCAATGTCGACTGCAACATGTTGACGCGCCAGCGGTAGATACCGAGGTGCGGCGACGTCGGTCGTGAAATTGGCATATCAGAGTTCCTTGTCACGGCTCGCGGAGCACCCCAAATCGACGTCGGTGACGATCATCATCGACTATTGTCGCACGAACGCACACCACTCGCGAACTGAGACTCGCCCGGACAGTGGTCCAGTTTGAATTGTTCCGTTCGCGTTGAATCCTTCGACAAGCTCGGGACAGGCTGCGTGAGCGCAGCGAACGGAGTCGAAACGCCGGCAGCCCTTCGACTTCGGCCCCATCTCGGGTGAGGCCTACGCTCAGGGTGAACAGGATTTCAAATCAGACCACCACCTTCGCCCGCTACAGGTCAGGGTCACTGGAAGAACCGTCGTGCGCGAAGACAGATCGCGGGTTCAAAAATCGATGCACCGCCCGTTCTTTTCCCAATCCCCGTAGCGCGTCGGATCGAGGTCATCGCCTTCCGGCGTGGGACGTTCGCGCTTGGCGGCAGTGTCGGGCACGGCGCTGTTGGCGTGTTCGGGGTTCGGAGCGTGCGGGTTGGTATCGTCTTCAATCATGTCGGCATGTCGATATTGCAAAACAACCTGTGCATTGTCGCATCGATCACGCGCACGCACACTACCGCCAACATACGTCCGGCCCACTGTTCCCGACCAACCATGCCAACATTTCCCGTCCTTGCCCACATTCATTGCATCGCCATCGAAGGTGCCGATGCACGTCGTTTTGCGCAAACCCAGTTCTCCGGCGACGTGGACGCGCTCGCGCCGGGTCATTGGCAATGGAACGCATGGCTGACCGCGCAGGGCCGGGTGCAGGCATTGATGCAACTCGTCGACGCGGGTGATGGTCGACTGCTCGGCGTGCTGCGCGGCGGCGACTCCCAAGCCATCCACGCTGCACTCGCGCGCTACCTGCTGCGCAGCAAGGCGAAGTTGGCGATCCAGCCCCTGACTGCCCGTGCCGGTGGGCCGCTACCGTCAGGTACGGTTCAACGGGACGCTGACAACATGGTGCTCGGTTACGGGTCCCACAGCCTGCGACTGGCTCCGGTCGATGCGGGCGCCGTCGTCGACATATCCGCAAACGTCGATTGGCGCCTCACGGACATCCGGGCCGGTTGGCCCACCCTTGCAGCCGACGCGCAACCGAAGTTCCTGCCACCAGCCTTGGGGTTGGAGCGCCTCGGAGCCGTCGCCTTCGACAAGGGCTGCTACCCCGGGCAGGAAATCGTGGCACGCCTGCATTACCGCGGCGGCCATAAACATGGCCTGTGTCACATCAGCGGCAGCCAACCACTGCCGCTCGGCGACGTCCGATCGGCCACCGGAGCCTTGCAGGCGTCGATTCTGGACACGGTGGCCCGCGCGGATGGCTGCGATTCACTTGCCATCCTGGATATCGACGTCAGCAATCAAATCAATATATTGGATGATGTTTACACAATCAACAGGAAGTTTGGCTCGTAGTTCGGCTCCACTTGCCGGATTCATTGACGCCATTTTCACATTTCGGCACTTGCGCGGGCAGAACGCGGCCTTTACTCTGCGCGCAGTTTTGCAACCCGGCTCACACTTTTGCCTGGTCTGCGCGCGGTCCGGAAGATCCGCATCGTGCGTAATGTCGGCCATGCCGATTGCCTGAAACCGTTGGTGTAGTGCAGTACCCGCCTAGCCCCGGCCCCTCTGCCGGCGACCGCATCCGGGT
>JBOHYW010000175.1:0-7647 GCA_050738155.1 Rhodanobacteraceae bacterium | reverse complement strand
GCGACGCCGCACGCCCAGCGCAGTCGCGCGCGCTTGTGTGTCCGCCCGGTCGATGACGCAACGTTCAACTTGATCGCGTTGCTGGATCGGGTCGAGGCATCGCTGCAGACGGCCGTATTGGCTGCCGCGAAGCGGGAGGACGAGCAGGCATTTGCACTCGCAAACGGTGCCAATCCGATGTTTTGCGAGGACGCCCTGCGCCGTATCCAGCGGGTGCTGGATTCCGACCCGGTCATTGCCGACTTTGACATCGCCGTCGAGCATCACGAAAGCCTGCACCCGCATGATGCGGTGGCCTATGCAAGCAAGACGCCTCGAGGACGCGTACCTCGTCAGGGAATGCGTCCGACGCGTGGGTCGCGTTGTCCCGAAGGAGGCACCGGGGAAAGCGCAGAGCCGGCCCAGGCTTGCCGCGGATGACCGAATACGGGGCGGTGACACGAAGCGATTTCATCTTGGCCGGTCCCCGGTCCCTGCTTCACAAGGTGTAACGAATATCCGGGTGCGCACGCAGCGCGGCATGCGCGGCTTCGTACTTCTCGCGCGAGGGGCAATTGAACACCACGCTCACCGACACGTAGTTGCCCTGGCTCGATGCGCGTTCACGCACGCTGGCTTCCAGCACCGTGAGGTCTAGTTCAGCGAGGATGGTTTGCACACGTTCGCGCAGGTTGGCACTGGCGTTGCCCATCGCGGTGATTTCAAAGCTGCCTGGGAACTGGAAGCCCTGGCCGTCGTTTTTCTTGATGTCGTCGAGGTCGCGCATGATGTTTTCCGGGTGTGGCTTGCACACCATTCACGTAGGGCGGGTCAGGGCGCGTAGCGCCGGATCCGCCACTGGCGTGGCTTGATCCGGCCTACCTGTTACTTCGAAGCGGCCGGCGCCGCGGTGCTGGACGCCGACGACACCGACACCGTCGGTGCCGGTGTGGTGGTGGTGCCGTTGCCGTGGTGGAACCACAGCAGGATCGCATCCCACAGGCGCTTGAAGAAGCCGCCCTGCGGCGCGTCCTGCAGTACCACCAACGGTTCCGTCACCACCGGTTTGCCGTCGAAGGTGACCTTCAACGTGCCGACCTGTTGCCCCTTCTTGAACGGCGCGACCAGGCGCTGCGGTATTTCGAGTGTCGCCTTCAGCTCGTCGTATTTACCGCGTGGAATCGTGACACTGGCATCTTTCTCGATGCCGAGCGGCAAGCTGTCGGCCGCACCTTTCCACAACCGCGGCGTGGCCAGCACCTGGCCCGCGGTGTACAGCTTGTGGGTGCGGTAGAAATTGAAGCCCCAGTTGAGCAGGGCCTCGTCGCCCGAAGTGGCGGCGTTCATGTCCGGGCCGCCCATGGTCACCGCGATCAGGCGCATGCCGTTGCGGACCGCCGAAGCGGCGAGGCAGAAACCGGCCTCGCTGGTCGAGCCGGTCTTGATGCCGTCCACGCTGGGATCGGTCCACAGCAACGTGTTGCGGTTGTGCTGCTTGATGCCGTTCCATTCGAACGACTTCATCGCCGAGATCTTGTATTCCTCGGGGAAGTGCTGGATCAGCGCGCGCGACAACACCGCGATGTCATGCGCGGTGCTGTAGTGGTCGGGCGCGGGGTAGCCCGACGCGTTGACGAAATGCGTGCCGGTCATGCCGAGGCGTTTCGCGTAGGCATTCATCATCTGCGCGAAGGCGGGTTCGGAACCGGCCACGTGCTCGGCCAGCGCGATCGCGGCGTCGTTGCCGGACTGGATGATCATGCCGTACAGCAGATCCTTCAGCGGCACGTACGAATTCAGTTTCAGGAAGCTGGTCGAGCCGTCGGTACCGGCGCCGCCAGCACGCCAGGCGTGCTCGCTGATGTGGACCTTGTCGTCCATGTGGATCTTGCCGGCGCCAAGTTCGGCGTTGACCACGTATTCGGTCATGATCTTGGTCAGCGAGGCCGGCGCGCGGCGCGCATTCATGTCATGCGAGGCGAGGATCTGGCCGTTGGCGTAATCCATCAGCACCCACGCCGCGGCGTTCGGTTGCGGCGCCGGCGGCGTCGGCATTTGCGGCACGCTCGGCACCGGCTTGGGTGGCGTCTGCGGTTTCGGCGGCAGCGGCGTCTGCGCGAACAGCGCGCCGGTGAATGCAACGAGGGAAACGGTCAACAGCGAACGCAGGGGTTTTTTCATCAGTATCTCTTGGTTTTGCAATCATCCATGATCGCGGCATGGTTGATTGTTTATCGTACGTGGTCTGTTCGTGTCCATGGAAGACCAGAGCGGCCATCCCTGGCCTTGTTTCTCATAACAGCTGCCTTGCATGGGCTGGGCGAACAAAGCACTTGTTCATGGTGTTTCACTGTATTGCGACCTTGGCATGTGGCAACCCCAATGCGTCCAGCCGCGCGGTGGTGCGATCGACCGTGTCCACGTCGGGTAGCGGCCCAACCTGCACGCGTCGCAGGGCGCGCCCGCCAACGACGACCGTGACCACCCGCACCGGCCCCACGTGCAGGGCTTCGAGGCGTGCCGCAAGGCGCGTGGCGTTGTCGACATCGGCGAATGCACCCACCTGCAGATACAGCCGTGGTTGTTGTCCCGTCCGGGCTGGGACCGCGGCGACAGCCGTGGGTTCCGCATTCGGATGCGCGGGGTCGATGCCATGGACTTCGACGAGGCCGGTGCCTTTGGGCCAGATGCCGATCCGCACCGCTGCCGCCAGCGACAGGTCGATGATGCGGTTGGGTACGAACGGGCCGCGGTCGTTGACCCGCACGGTCACGCTCTTGCCGTTCTCGAGGTTGGTGACGCGCGCGAAACTCGGCAGCGGCAGCACCTTGCTGGCCGCCGAGAACTTGTACATGTCATAGGTTTCGAGATCGGACGTCTTGTAGCCGTTGAATTTGCTGCCGTAATACGAGGCGATGCCGCGCTCGTCGTAGCCGGCGGCGCTTGCCAATACCCGATAGCTGCGGCCGTTGACCTTGTACGGTGACTTGTTGCCATAGCGCGATTTTGGTTCGACTTTCGGCACCGGCTCGGGGATCTTGCTGAAATCGACGCCGGCGATGTCGGGGGTCGAATCGTTGTGCTGACGGTAGCGCTCCGATTGCGGCAGTGAGGTGTTGTCGTGCTGCGACGAACCGCCCGCAGCGCTGCCGCCGTGCGAAGCATGCCGGGTCGGACTCGACGAGCACGCCGCCAACGCCAGCAGCGCGAGCGGCAGCAGCAGGCGCGGCCAGCCTTTCATTGCGCCGCGGGTGCCGTGGCAGCACCACGCGCAATCGCGTCTGCCAGTTGCGTCACCGCCATCGCGTACAGCGGACTGTGGTTGTAGCGGGTGATCACGTAGAAGTTGCCAAAGGTCAACCAATACTCGGGGCCGTCGGCGCCATCGAGGGTCAGGAGATTCGTCGGGCGCGACGGGTCTTCCTGCGCGGTGGGGGCATAGCCATCCGCCGTGAACTGTTCGAGCGGGGTGGTCGGCATCACGTTCTCGTAGTCTGGGGCCGGTGCCGCGGCCTTGCTCAGGTCAGCCTGCACGGCTACCGGCTGTCCGGCCTGCCAGCCGTGCGCGCGGAAATAATTGGCGATGCTGGCAAACGCGTCGGGCAGCGAGGCCACCAGGTTGATGTGGCCGTCGCCATCGGCGTCCACCGCGAAATCGCGGATGCTGGACGGCATGAATTGCGCGAGTCCTTCGGCGCCGGCATACGAACCGTGGATTTCGGGTATCGGCCCCGGCAGCTTGTTCGCCGGCAACTCCAGCAGCGTCTTCAGCTCGCCCCGGAAATACTTCGCGCGCGGCGGGTAATGAAAGGCCAAGGTCGCCAGTGCATCGAGCACGCGGTAGCCGCCGGTGTTGGAGCCGTAGTTGGTTTCCACGCCGATGATCGCGACGATGTATTGCGGCGGCACGCCATATTGATTGCCGATCTGTTCCAGCAGCGCGCGGTGTCGCTGGGAAAACGAGATGCCTTCGGCAATCCGCTCCGGGGTCATGAAGATCGGCCGGTAGGCGCTCCATGGCTTGCTTTCGGCCGGGCGGCTGATCGCGTCGAGGATGCTTTGCTTGACCACGGCGTCATCGAGCAATGCATTCAGCGTGGCCGGACTCTTGCCGGTGGTGGCGGCCACTTCGCGCACCAGTGCGGCCTGCGCGGCGTCCGCGCTTGGCGGGGTGGGTGGGGTTTGCGCATGGCCGGCGAGCGGAGCCAGCCACGCCACGACGAGGGCCGGCAACAGCGGGCGGAACAATCGAAACATGCGCGAATGCAATACGTGCGGGGGACGGCGATTGCGTCACAGCCTAACATGCGTGCGCCGGCTGGTTGTCATCGATTCGGGGCGAAATGATGAACATTGCGCGGGGCACGTCGCGCCGGCATGGACGCGCGTCGCGGCGGCCCGAAGGCGGCGATGAGTAGTCCCGGCGTCTCAGTTTGCCGATAGGTGCTGAACTCGATTGACTTTGCATTTTCCCGGTGGCAGAGTCACGGGCTCGTCTGATAGCTGCAGGGTTCAGGTTTTCGGGTGGTGTTGCGGCGGCATACACGACGCAACCCTGTTGAATCCATCGATCTGGCGGTGCGGGAGGGGGTCCGCGCGGGACGCGCATTTCATTGTCACATTGACGCAGGCCATGGAGTTGGCGTGCGCGGGGTGGTGTTTCCCGGTGACGCCGGGGAAGCCATCAACTGGCGCGACAGGTACAGGGCGGGTGCCGCAGTGCGGCAAGCGAACAGTGTTTCGGCACGGCGGCCAGGGATCAGTGGCTGTCGCACGGTTTATTTCTCGAGGAGACACGGGTATGGCCAAGCAGAGCAGTCAGAAGTTCATCGCGCGCAACCGCGCGCCGCGCGTGCAGATCGAATACGACGTCGAAATCTTCGGCGCGCAAAAGAAAGTCCAGGTGCCGTTCGTGATGGGCGTGATGTCGGATCTTTCCGGGGCCAACAATTCCGAACTGCCGGCGGTCGACGAGCGCAAGGCGCTCGAGGTCGACGTCGACAATTTCGACCAGCGCTTGCAGTCGATGAAACCGCGGGTGTCGTTTGCAGTGCCCAATACGCTGACCGGCGAGGGCAATTTGAACGTCGACATCACCTTCGAAAGCATGGACGACTTCTCGCCCGCGGCGGTTGCGCGCAAGGTGGGATCGGTCGCCAAGTTGCTGGAAGCCCGCACCCAGCTTGCCAACCTCAATACCTACATGGACGGCAAGGCCGGGGCCGAAAAGCTGATCGCGAACGCGATCCGCGATCCGGCATTGCTGCAATCGTTGACATCGGCGCCCAAGCCGGCCGAAGACGCCGCTGACGAAGCCGAGAGCAAGGAGTAATCGAAATGGCTGCCAAAAAAGAATCCGACGCCGCCGTAGCCACTGCGGAAGCCACCACCGAAGGTGGCGGCGATTTTGCTGCCCTGCTCAGCAAAGAATTCAAACCCAAGAGCGAGCGCGCCAAGGAGGAAGTGGAATCGGCGGTACGCACCCTCGCCGAACAGGTCCTGGGCAAGTCCGACGTCGTCTCCGAGGACCTCACCGAGACCATCAACGCCTACATCGCCGAGCTCGACCGCAAGATCAGCGAGCAGGTCAACCTCATCATGCACCATGAGGATTTCCAGAAACTGGAAGGCGCGTGGCGCGGGTTGCATTACCTCGTCAACAACACCGAGACCGACCAGCTTCTGAAGATCCGCGTCATGAACATCTCCAAGAAGGAGCTGGGCAAGACGCTGAAGCGCTACAAGGGCACGGCCTGGGACCAGAGCCCGATCTTCAAGAAAGTCTACGAGGAAGAATACGGCCAGTTGGGCGGCGAACCCTATGGCTGCCTGATCGGCGATTACTACTTCGACCACAGCCCGCCCGACGTGGAGCTGCTGAACGGCATCGCCCAGGTCGCCGCGGCCGCGCACGCGCCGTTTCTGGCCGCCGCCAACCATACGCTGCTTGGTTTCGACAACTGGAACGAACTGTCCAATCCGCGTGACCTCGCCAAGATCCAGTCGACGCCGGATTACGCGGCGTGGCGTTCACTGCGCGAATCGGACGATTCCCGCTACCTTGCCTTGGCGATGCCACGCACCCTGTCGCGGTTGCCGTATGGCGCCAAGACCGATCCGGTCGAGGAATTCGACTTCGAGGAAGATACCTCCGGCGCCGATTCGTCCAAGTACTGCTGGCAGAACGCCGCCTACGCGATGGCGGTCAACATCAACCGCTCGTTCAAGATGTATGGTTGGTGCTCGCGCATCCGCGGCATCGAATCGGGCGGCGCGGTGGAAGGTCTGCCGGTGCACACCTTCCCGAGCGACGACGGCGGTGTGGACATGAAGTGCCCCACAGAGATCGCAATCACCGACCGGCGTTCGGCCGAGCTCGACAAGATGGGCCTGATGCCGCTGGTGCACCGCAAGAACTCCGACATGGCGGCGTTCATCAGTGCGCAGTCGCTGAACAAGCCCGAGGAATACGACAACCCCGACGCGACCGCCAACGCGGCGCTGGGTGCGCGGCTTCCGTACATGTTCGCGTGCTGCCGTTTCGCGCATTACCTGAAGTGCATCGTGCGCGACAAGATCGGTTCGTTCAGCGATCGCGAACAGATGCAGAAGTGGCTGACCAACTGGGTCATGCAGTACGTGGATGGCGACCCGGCCAATTCCAGCGAGGAAACCAAGGCCAGCCATCCGTTGGCAGCCGCCGAGGTCGTGGTCGAGGAAGTGGAGGGCGCGCCAGGTTATTACAGCTCCAAGTTTTTCCTGCGTCCGCACTATCAACTGGAAGGCCTGACGGTGTCGCTGCGGCTGGTGTCACGCCTGCCGTCGGCGCAGAAGGGCTGATCCGCTGCAATCGCGTAGCCCGGCAGCGGGCTGCGCGAGGTTTCATCAACCGGGGGGCCGACGGCTGGCGCCCATCTCATTTACCGCAATCGGAGAAGTGTCATGGCATTTGATATGCACCTGAAGTTCGGCAAGGGTTCGGTCACCATCGAGGGCGCTTCCAATCACGCCAAGCACACCAAGGAAATCCCGATCCTCGCGTGGTCGTGGGGGGTTTCCAACACCGGCGACATGCATTCGGGTGCGGGTTCGGCCAGCGGTGGCAAGGCGCATGTGCAGGATATTTCCATCACCAAGTTCGTGGACGGTACTTCCAACGCGCTGCTGCAGGCTTGCTGCACGGGCGCCCGCATTACCGAAGCCTGGCTGTACGTGACCAACGCGACGGGTGAGCAGACCGACTTTGTCACGCTCGAGTTGAGTGAAGGCGTGCTGATCAATTCGATATCGACCGGTGGCTCGGGTGGCGAAGACCGCTTGACCGAAAACATCACCCTGAACTTCGGCAAGTTCAACTACAAGTTCCAGCCGCAGAAGGACGATGGCTCGGCGGATGGGGCGGCCAAGACGTTTGCCTACGACATCACCAAGGTGGCGAAAGCCTCCTGATCGCGCACGTCGCGCGTATTGCGCGTGCCATGGCTGGCAGGCCGTACGGTACGGCCTGCCACGCGATTCGACCGGCGCGTGCAGCAAAGTGATGCGCGCGCTGGTCGGTCGGCTGCAATCGGATCCGGATGACTTTCCGGAATCGTGGCAGGACAGCGCCTGGTCGATCATCTGCTGGAGGGGAACTGCATGACTCCGGAAACTGCCCTCAAGGAAGGC
>JBOHYW010000174.1:0-7649 GCA_050738155.1 Rhodanobacteraceae bacterium | reverse complement strand
ATCGCGTGGCTCCGTGGGAATACAACCGCGCCATGTACAAGCGACGCAACGAGATCGAACGGCTATTTCGACGCCTCAAGGGATTTCGGCGGATCTTTTCCCGATTCGAAAAGCTGGACGTGATGTTCCTCGGGTTCATCAATTTCGCGCTTATTGCCGATGCACTCCGATAGTGTGAACACGCCCTAGTTTCCCCGCAACCACGTCTCAAGGATAACGGCGGCGGCCAGTGAATCGATGTTGGCGGCGTCGCGGCGCCGTGCTGCACCGGCCGCCCGTTGCCCGGCAAAGCGACGCGCGGCCTCCTGTGAGGTGTGACGTTCGTCGACCAGATGCACCGGCAGGCCGCTGCGCTGCTCCAGCGTCTTGGCAAAGCCGCGTGCAGCTTGCGTGATCTTTTGCTCGCCGCCGTCGAGTGTCAGCGGCAGACCGACGATCAGGGCGTCGGGTTTCCACTCGGCCAGCAACGCGTCGATGCGCGTCCAGTCCGGCTCGCCGGCATTCACCATCAGCACCGGCAATGGGCGTGCGGATTGGCTGATGCGATTGCCGCTGGCGACGCCGATCCGGCGCGCGCCGTAGTCGAAACCCAGTATGCAGCCAGTCATGGCGTGGAAGGCCAGAGAGGTCGAAGGTCTGTGCCAGAGGTCATTCGGTCTGGGCGCGCATTGTATTGCTCTTGCTACGGAGCCGCTGGAAAATCACGCCATGGATGGCCGTTTTGGTGTTCAGGGCGTCGAGGCACTGCCGCTTGGCCGTTCATCCCGGGACGCAGCGATCATGGACGATCGCACAAATACAGCCTCATGCGCGGCCGGAATAGGAGGTCAGGTTGGCGGGATTGATCCCCACCAGCGCCACCGCCGCGCCCCAGCGTTCATCCAGGGCGGTGTCGAACAGGATGCGATCGTTGGCGGCAACCGTGAGCCAGGCGTTTTCGTGCAGTTCCTGCTCGAGCTGTCCCGCGCCCCAACCCGCGTAGCCCAGTGCCACCAGCACGCGCTCGGGACCGTCGCCATCGGCCATGGCCGCGAGGATGTCGCGCGATGTCGTCACGGTCAGCGCATCGCTCACGTGATAGCTCGACTCCCACTCGCGCTCGCCGGAACTGTGCAGCACGAAGCCGCGCTCGGGTTGCACCGGTCCGCCGACCAGCACCGGTGCCGCGGCGACCTCGATGCGTTCGCACGCCATGTGCATCTGCTTCAGCACGTCGCCCAAGCTGTAATCGGACAACCGGTTGACGACCAGGCCCATCGCACCTTCCTTGCTGTGTTGACAGATGAAGGTGATGCCGCGCGTGAAGTTGGGGTCGCCCATACCGGGCATCGCGATCAGGAAATGGCCGGCAAGGGACGGCTGCGAAGACGCGACGACCGGTGCGTTTCCGGGTCCGCTCGTCGCTGCACGTTTGCGGCGAGCCGGCTTGCCCTCTGTGGCCGAGGTCTTGGGCTTGCCGCGCTTGCGGGGGCTTTCACGGGAAGGTGGTTTGGCCATGCGTGGATTGTATCGCTGCACGCCATCCATTTACCGTGAATCGGTCCCGCGCGTCTGCAAATGACCACCCGGCAGGAATTGCCAGGTGCGGGTCATGACGAGTTCGGTGATGCGGTGGCCCGAGGCGTCTTTTTCGCGCGGGATCGGCGGGAACGGTGCGGCCAGGTGCACGATGCGGGTCGCGGCCTCGTCCAGCACCCGATAGCCGGAACTGTGGTTGATGGTGACCTGGCGCACATGGCCGTCCGCACCGATGGCGACCGTGAGCACCAGGTCGCCGTGCAAGTGCCGGCGGCGCGCGGCGTCAGGGTAGTTGAGGTTGCCGACCCGTTCGATGCGGTGCACCCACGCACGCTGATAGGCGGCGTCGGCGACGCTGCGGGTGTTGGCGGAGATGTATTTCCGGCGCGGGCGGCGTGCGTAGGATTCTTCTTCCTCGCGGACTTCCTGCGCCAGCCGCGCCATTTCGAGGCGCCGCTGGACCGGGATTGCCGCCACGCGTTGCTCGGGTTGTGGTTCGGCGCGGGTGGCGTGTTGTTGCGCGACATGTGTCGCTGAGGGGCCGGTTGTGACCAAAACGTGCGGACCGCTGGCGGCCTGTTGCCTGGGCGCGGCGGGCATCACTGCCACCGGCGCGATACCCGCGTTGGCAACCGGCAGTGGGCCTGAGAAGGGTGAGCCGGGCCGATGTGCCTTGTCGCTGTTGCCGCCGCCGGCATTGTTCGCCTGCGCCAGGAAATCGGCCCGCTTCGGCGTTTGCGCGTTGGAAGTATTGATCAGGGTGACATCCAGGGTCGGCACGCTGGGCGCCGGCTTGGCGAAATGAAAGCCGATCCCGAGGATCAGGATGGCGTGCAGCATCAGCGAGAACAGCAGCGCGACGCCGAGGCGGTCGGTGTGACCGTCGTGGTTTGCAGGAGCGGCTACGGCGTTCACCTTCGGGACTCGGGACTCGGACTGCGGAGGCAGGATGCCGGAGCGAACATCGGCGTAGCCGATGGCCCGAAGGGCGAGCCGCAGGAGCGGCGAGTTTCTCGGGACTCGAACAGCAGGATAGTCTTTGATTCAGCCCGGTTGGCGCAAAGGTTGGTTGCCAGAGTACGCATTGGATTACCGCGCCATCGGGCTCTGATCGCCCCGAGTCCCGGGTCCTGAGTCCCGAGTCCCGGACTCAATCGCATCAAACACCATCCCCGCGATGTTCAGCCCGAACTGCGCATCCAGTTCGCGCGCGCAGGTCGGCGAGGTGACGTTGACCTCGGTGAGGTAGTCACCGATCACGTCGAGCCCGGCGAAGATGATGCCGCGCTGCGTCAGTTCCGGGCCCACTTCGTTGGCGATCCAGCGGTCGCGCTCGGACAGCGGCTGGCCGACGCCGCACCCGCCGGCCGCAAGGTTGCCGCGGAAGTCGGTGCCCTGCGGGATCCGCGCCAATGCATACGGCACGGGTTCACCATTCACCATCAGGATGCGCTTGTCGCCGGCGCTGATTTCGGGGATGAACTTTTGCGCCATCACGAAACGTTGGTCATTGCCGGCCAGCGTTTCCAGAATCGAATTGAGGTTGGGGTCGTCGTCGCGCGAACGGAAGATGCCGCGCCCACCCATGCCGTCCAGCGGTTTCAGGACGATTTCGCCGTGCTGCTTCGCGAAACGGCGGAGTTCCCCGCGGTCGCGCGTGGTGATGGCCGGTGCGCAGCATTGCGGAAACCATTGCGCGGCCAGCTTCTCGTTGAAATCACGCAGGGCTTGCGGGTTGTTGACGACATGCGTGCCCGCACGCGCGGCCAGATCCAGCACCAGTGTGTCGTACAGGAATTGCGCGTCGAATGGCGGGTCCTTGCGCGCCAGCACGATGTCCGCGGCTTCGGCCAATGGCTGCCAGCGTGGCTCGCCCAGTGTGAACCAGTCGTTCGTATTGTCGCGTACCGACACCGGTGCCAACCGTGCCCACGCCGTGCCGTCGCGGACGGCGAGGTCATGTTGCAGCATGTACAACAGCTTGTGGCCGCGCCGCTGGCCTTCCAGCAGCAGTGCCAAGGTGGTGTCTTTTTCGGGGTGGATGGCGCCGATGGGGTCCATCAGCACGGCAATGGTTTGGGTCATGGGGCTTCCACGAGCGTTCGCATGGTGTATCTTGGCACAGCGTCAGCAGGCTTCGGAAAGGGAGCCGGGATTCGTGATCAGGGGAACGTTTCCGGGGGAGTCGATCGGAAGGTAGCGTTTCTGGAATCAGCGTGACGGCCGTCACATATCACATGCGGTGCGGCATGCATGTTGCATGGCTCCTCACCGCCTCCTGCGAGGTGGAATCTTAGACTGTGAACGACAATTCGAACCACGATGGCCTCACCGGTTTGAAGGTGATGGTCATCGACGACTCCAAAACCATTCGCCGCACCGCCGAAACCTTGCTGAAGAAGGAAGGTGCGGACGTGCTGACCGCCGTCGACGGGTTCGAGGCGCTGGCCAAGATTTCCGATCTGCGCCCCGACATCATTTTCGTGGACATCATGATGCCGCGGCTTGACGGTTATCAGACCTGCGCATTGATCAAGAACAATCATGCGTTCCGTGCCACGCCGGTGATCATGTTGTCGTCGAAGGATGGTCTTTTCGACAAGGCGCGCGGCCGGATCGTGGGTTCCGAGCAATACCTCACCAAACCCTTCACGCGTGACGAGCTGCTTGGCGCGATCCGACAGCACGTACACGCGACCTTCAAGTGACGGCCGCCGCGGCGGTGCGCAAGAGAGAACATCCATGGCACACATCCTCATCATCGACGACTCGCCCACCGACGTGAAGATCTTCTCCGGCGCGCTGGAGCGGGCCGGGCACAAGGTCAGCGCGGCCGGCACCGCCGAAGCCGGTATCGCTGCGGTACAGAAGGAGAAACCCGACCTGGTGTTGATGGATGTGATCATGCCCGGCATGAACGGTTTCCAGGCCACCCGCAGCCTCACCAAGGATCCGCAGACCAGTTCCATCCCGGTGGTCATCGTCACCACCAAGAACATGGAGACCGATCGCATGTGGGGCATGCGCCAAGGTGCCAAGGACGTGCTGGTCAAACCGATCAGTGAAAAGGATCTCGTGGCCAACGTCGCCAAGCATCTGGCGGCCAAGGTTTGAACGGTCGATGAGCAAGCACCGCCACTCGCCAGCGCACCCCCGTGATGCGGGTGTCGCGCCACAGGTCGCGGCGCAGCCCGAGGGTGCCTATGCATTGCTCGCCGATTACGAGCAGCGCAGCCTCGCGCATGATCCCGGCGTGCCGGAACAGATCGAGGCGCCGGGGTTGTGGCGCGCGATCGGTTTCCGCGTCGGTGATCGGCATTTCGTGTGCGGCATCGACGAGATCAGCGAAATCCTGATGTCGCCGCCACCCGTCACCAGCATTCCTTCGACCCGGCCCTGGCTGCTGGGTGTCGCCAATGTGCGCGGCAACCTGATTGCGCTGGTGGACTTGAAACAGTTTCTGTTCGAACAACGTACCCACGTGACCGCGCGCGCGCGCGTGCTGATCGTGCGCCAGAGCGGCGGCAACGTCGGCCTGCTGGTGGACGAGTTGCTCGGCCAGCGCAACCTGGCCGACGCCGACCGGGTAGGCGCCGAAGGCGAGGCCGATCCGGCCTTGGCGCGTTTCGTCACCGAGAACGTGACCAGCGGCGCGGTGCGGCTTGGGCGGTTCAGTATGGTGGAACTGACGCGTGCGCCGGAATTCCAGCACGCGGCAATGTAGTTATGCGATCGTCCCTGATCGCAGTTTCGTTGAGTGCTTTGGGGTGTTGACAGGGTTGCAAACTATGGACACTAGAATGGCCGAAGCTGCCATCCATGGCCAGGAGCTCCGTGGCCTGACTTTCAACAACGGCCGCTCCGGATCTACTCGCGACGGTTCTTCAGGGGTTCCCTGCACAAGTGGGAAACAAACGATGCAAGCGACAAACATGAAGAAGAGGTGGCAATCATGAGCGCGAATACCGGTGCGGCACGCCAACGTGCGTCCCTGCAGACTTGGCTGATTGTTCTGCTGTTGCTGGCGATCATCCTCGCCGGCGCGGATTTCTTCCTGCTGAACCGGCATGACAGCCAGGACCGTTCGGCGGCGCAGCTCACCACCCAGATCCAGGTGAATTCGCAGCAGGTCGCGAACTTCGCCTTGCAGGCGGCCAACGGCAACATCGACGCCTTCAAGGAGTTGACCAGCACCCGTGTCGCCATTGCCGCCGCGGTGCAGCACCTCAACAGGGGCAATACGGCCACCGGCTTGCCCGGTTACGCCGACGCGATCGGCGTGCGTGCGCCGATGGCTGCGCTGACCCGGTCGTGGAATCAGTTGAGCAAGGATCTCGGCCAGATCGAGGCCAACAAGGACGCGGTGCTCGATTCGGCGTCGCAGGCAACCGCGTTCAGCCAGCAGATGCCGAACCTGAATTCCAAGATCAACCAGGTCATCAGCATCCTGCAATCGCGCGGTTCGGCTTCCAGCATCTACACCGCCTCGCAACTGATGGTGTCCGGCGACCGCCTGATCCGCCGTGTCGGTGACGTGTTGCAGGGCGGCGCGGATTCGGCCGCCGCCGCCAACGGGTTGTCGCTCGATTCCACCAACTACGGTTCGACGTTGCAGCAACTTTCCGGCAACACCTCGGGCGAAGCCGCGAAGATCCTCGACGCGGTCCAGAAGTCGTGGACCAGCCTCGAGGCGCCGGTGCAGAAGGTGATTGCGGCGGCACCGACGCTGGTCACGGTCAAGAATGCAGCGACCCAGGCGTCGGTCGATTCGCAGGACGTATTGCTGAAGGCCAACAATGTCTCCACGGCGCTGGCCAAGTTGCCGCAGACCCGTCCCTTCCCGAACGTCTGGTGGGGCTTGCTCGGCGCTGTCGCGGCGATCGTGTTGGCGGTGGCCCTGGTGTTCACGATCATCCGCAGCGAGAAGCGTCGCTCGGTCGAGAGCAGCAAACTCAATGAACGCAACCAGCAGGCCATCATGCGGCTGCTGGATGAAATGGGCACCCTCGCCGAAGGCGACCTGACGGTGAAGGCAACGGTGACCGAAGACATCACCGGCGCGATCGCGGACTCGGTGAACTTCGCGGTCGAGGCGCTGCGTTCGCTGGTGACCACCATCAACGAGACCGCGGTGCGGGTGTCCTCGGCGGCACAGGAAACCCAGGCTACCGCGAGAAACCTCGCCGATGCGGCCAACCAGCAGGCCGAGCAGATCACCTCGGCCTCGGCCAAGATCAACGAGATGGCAGTGTCCATCGACCAGGTGTCCAAGAACTCCGCCGACAGCGCCGAGGTGGCGCAGCGCTCGGTGCAGATCGCCTCCAACGGCGCGCAGATCGTGCGCCAGACGATTTCGGGCATGGATTCGATTCGCGAGCAGATCCAGGAAACCTCGAAGCGCATCAAACGCCTCGGCGAGTCCTCGCAGGAAATCGGCTCGATCGTCGAACTCATCAACGACATCGCCGAGCAGACCAACATTCTGGCCTTGAACGCCGCCATTCAGGCGGCCTCGGCAGGCGAAGCAGGCCGCGGCTTTGCGGTGGTCGCGGACGAGGTGCAGCGATTGGCCGAACGCGCCACCGGTGCCACCAAGCGAATCGAAACGCTGGTGCAGACGATTCAGTCGGATACGGTGGAAGCGGTCAGCTCGATGGAGCAGACCACCACGCAGGTGGTCAACGGCGCGCGCTTGGCCGAGGACGCCGGCACCGCGCTGGGCGAAATCGAAAAGGTGTCGAACAATCTCGCCGGGCTGATTCAGGGCATCTCCAGCGCCGCCCGGCAGCAGTCGGCGGCGGCTACCAACATCTCATCGACCATGAGTTCGATTCAGCAGATTACCGCGCAGACGTCGGTCGGCGCCAACCAGACCGCGGAGTCGATCGGCAACCTCGCGCAACTCGCGCAGGAATTGCGCCGTTCGGTCGCCGACTTCAAGTTGCCGGCCTGATCGGCGGAATCGGGCCATGACAGCGGGCGACGACATGGTAACCACGGCGACCGGCCAGACCGGCGTGGCTGCCGTTGCGCCCGATGCGGTGGCGGGGGCGGCAGACGTTGCTGTGCGGAAACCGGCGATGCGACTCGAAGGACACATCGATTTTTCGACCCTGGGCTGGGTCAAGCCA
>JBOHYW010000173.1:0-7659 GCA_050738155.1 Rhodanobacteraceae bacterium | reverse complement strand
CAGGTCGATCATCTTTTTCGGATCGGACGGATCGGGATAACGCAGTTGCGCGCGATACCAGATGTTCGGTACGCGCAGGTGCAGATGCGGATCGTTGGCGAGCAGCGCACCGCCGCCGGTCAACGCACCGGCCACCGCGAAACCATTGCTGCCGATGCCGTGTGCGGCGCGATCGCTGGCCTGCACGGCCAAGGCGCCTCGCGCCAGCGCAACTTTGGGCGACGCCTCGGCGCGCAGATCGAAAACGTTTGCGCCCGGCACAGGCACCGCAGCGGATGCAGCGCCCTGCATCGGTGCTTCCCAGCGCGACGACGGTGCCAGCAGGAAATCCGTGAGCGATTTCGGCAGTACCGCGCGCAATCGCGCGATGTTCAATTCGCGCTTGTCGTCGCCGTTCTGGTTGAGGTCGAGGTACATCGCGTCGATCGTCAGCAGCGAGTCGATGTCGGTCCACGGTTTGGGCTTCACGCCCAGCAGCAGGTATTCCCACGGACGCACGGAAAGATGCGCCAGACCTGCGTTGACGCCCGTGGTGTAGGCGTCGATCAAGCTGCGCTGGCGCGGTGGCAACAGTGCCAGTTCGCGCTTGGCCAACGCGCGGAAGCGGTGCTGGCGGTGGCCTTCGTCCACCTTCAGCGCGGCCTTGCCGACCAGCCCCGACAGTTCGCCCGCGGCGTCGCGGCGCTGCAGGTCCATCTGGAAGAAACGTTCCTGGCCGTGCACGAAGCCGAGTGCCCAGGCGAGGTCGCGCCGGTTCTGCGCGGTGATGGTCGGCACGCCGTCGGCGTCTCGGGTGATGCTCACCGGCGACGAGAGGCCTTTCACCGTGACGCTGCCATCTGCCTGCGGGCGGCTGCCGGCGAGCAGTCGCCAGCCGATTGCGAACACGATGACGATGACGACGATCAGCGCGATGAGGGTGCGGCGTAACCAGCGCATGGAGGTTCCCCCGGGCAGTCGCGCCATTGTGCCGTCGGCGGAGTCTGCCGCCAACCGGGTGCGTGGTATTCCTGCTGGTCGCGAGCACGCTCGCCCCTATGACGACGGGTTGCGTCGTATCCCGCCGCACTACCGAACTACGGCACGATGCCGGTCCATGCGGCGGTGGCGAACTTGGTGGCCACCAGCGCAGCAGCACGTTCCAATTCGTCTGCGGACAGTTCGTCGTCTGCGAGCCCATGGCTGTCACGAAACGACGCGATCATGCTGTCGATGATGTCGGCGCGGGCGAGGCCGGTCTGGCTGCGCAGCGGGTCGACGCGCTTGGCGGCGCTCTGGGTGGCCTTGTCGGAAAGTTTCTCACGGCCGATGCGCAACACGTCCAGCATCTTGGCGGTGTCGATGTCGTAGGCCATGGTGACGTGGTGCAGCACCGCACCGCCGCGGCGGGTCTGGGCGGCACCGGCGATCTTGCCGGCGGGCGAGGTGATGTCGTTGAGCGGCTGGTACCAGGCCTTGATCCCCAGCGCGGCAAGCGCCTTGATCACCCATGCATCCATGAAGGCGTAGCTTTGCTGGAAATTCATTCCCGCGACCAGTGTTTCCGGCGCGTACAGCGAGTAGGTGATGGTGTTGCCGGGCTCGATGAACATCGCGCCGCCACCGCTGATGCGCCGAACGACTTCGATGCCATGCCGGCGCGCGGCGTCGGCGTCCACTTCGTTGCGCAGGGATTGGAAGCGTCCGATCACTACGCACGACGACGACCATTCCCACACCCGCAACGTCGGCGCGCGTCGGCCCGCCGCGACTTCGTCGGTGAGCACTTCGTCCAGCGCCATGTGCAGGGTCGGCGCTTGCGGTGCGGCGTGGACCAACCGCCATGCGTGGTCGTGCCAATCGGTGCGGGTCACGCCGCCGTCTCCAGCGCGCGTTGCACGGCGGTCGCGATGGCTTCGGGCGAGGTGCCGTACATCCTCATGTCCGGTGCAAGCGCGTTGTCGATGACCGTTGCGTGGTAGTCCCGGCCCGCGTCGGCGGGTTGGTCGTCCAGAACCATGTCGATCAGCGCCAGCGTCGAATCCGGTTCGAGGAAGAAATCGCCGCTGATCCGCACGTCGGCGAGTTTGCCGTCGCGAACGTCGAGATCGGCCACCACCAGTTTGCCGCCGGGCATCTTGTATTCGCCGTGCATCGCGCGATTGTGCCGTAAGCGGCACCGGCGCGTACAGACTTGCGGCAGCCGGGTGTCGTCCGCAACCGCGTCGCGCCGGGTCGGGACTGATGCGCGCTACCAGCCGTGGCCGTGGAAGCGTGACTGGCCCACGCTGATCGAGAAGCCGACGGCGCCGCCGGGGTGCTCGCAGTCGCCCAGGTTTTTGGTGACACTGAATGTGCCGGCTTGGTAGTTGCCACTCACGTGGTTGCCGCCCATCACGCCCATGCTCACGCTGCCGTGGGTCTGCGGCTGGTTGTAGGTGGAATCGTCGCAACGTTGAGCGGCGACGTGCTGGGCAACGTTGCCGCCGCGGCCGCTGGTGTCGCCGTAATACACGCCTGGGGCGCTGGTCGGATAGCCGTGTGAGTCGACGGTCGGATGGCTGGCGGCGGTGCTGGCCGCGACCGGCATGTCAGTCGGCGGCAGTTGCAGGTTCAGCGTCTTGCCAGCGTCTTGTGCCCAAGCGGTGCCGGTAGTCAGGCAGGCGGCGAGCAGGACTGCGTTGCAGATCGTGTTCATGGGCAAACTCCGAGGCACTCTGGCAACGGCTGAGCCGGTTTGCGGTGCATACAGCTTGGATTGCGCGGTGGCCCGCGGAGTTCCCTTTGGCGGGTCAGCCGGTGGTTTCGATCCGGTCCACCCTCCGCAATCCGCGCGGCAGCAGGCCGCCGCGTTGCGCGCGGTTGCCGCCGTATTCGACGAGGTCGGTCCATTTGAGGGTGAGTTTGCGCTGGCCGGCGTACAGTGTCACTTCGCCGCTGTTTTCCGCAACCACGGCGACGCCGGCCACGCGTTCCTCGCCCGTGCCGAGTTTTGCCTTGGGAATTTCGATCAGCTTGTTGCCGCGACCGCGTTCGAGTTCCGGCAGGTCCGCGACCGAAAACATCAACAGGTGTCCCTCGCTGGTGACCACCACGATGCGGTCGCGCGCAGGATCATCGACGATGGCTGGCTGCAGTACACGCGCGCCGGCATCCATGCTGATGACCTGCTTGCCGGCTTTCTTGTTGGCGGTGAGCGCTTCGAGGCGGGTCAGGAATCCGTAACCGGTGTCGGTGGCCAGCACCAGGCGCATCGCGTTGTCGCCGATGGCGAGCGCGTCGAAACGGGCGCCGGCTGCCGGCGAGAAGCGGCCGGTCAGCGGCTCGCCGTTGCCGCGCGCCGAGGGCAGGGTATGCGCAGGCGTGGAATAACTGCGGCCGCTGGAATCGATGAACACCGCTTGCTGCGAACTCTTGCCGCGCGCGCTGGCGAGAAACGCGTCGCCTTCGCGGTAGGACAGCGCACTGGCGTCGACGTCGTGACCCTTGGCCGCGCGCGCCCAGCCGTTGGTACTGAGCACCACGGTCACCGGTTCGGCAATCACCAGTTCGCTTGCGTCCAGCGCCTGCGCCGCGGCGCGCGTCACCAGCGGCGAACGACGCGCGTCGCCGTACTTGTCAGCGTCGGCGTTCAGTTCCTGCTTGATCAGGGTTTTCAGGCGCGCCTTGGATTTCAGCGTCACTTCGATCTTGGCGCGCTCTGCTTCCAGTTCGTCGCGCTCGGCGTCGAGCTTCATTTCCTCGAGCCGCGCCAGTTGCCGCAAGCGGGTCTCGAGGATGTAGTCGGCCTGTTCTTCGGATAGCTTGAAACGTACGATCAGCGCGGGCTTCGGCTCGTCCTCGTGGCGGACGATGCGGATCACCTCGTCAAGATTGAGGAACGCTATGCGCAGGCCTTCCAGCAGGTGCAAGCGGCGCTCGACTTTTTCGAGGCGATGCTGCAAACGACGCGTCACCGTGTCGCTGCGGAAGCGCAGCCATTCTTCCAGGATCTGCTTCAGCGTCTTGACCTGCGGGCGGCCGTCCAGCCCGATCATGTTGAGGTTGACGCGGAAGCTCTTCTCGAGATCGGTGGTGGCGAACAGGTGTTGCATCATCGCGGCGACATCGACGCGGTTGGAGCGCGGGATCAGCACCAGCCGCACCGGGTTCTCGTGGTCGGATTCATCGCGCAGGTCTTCCAGCATCGGCAGTTTCTTGGCACGCATCTGCGCCGCGATCTGCTCGATTACCTTGGCCGGCGAAACCTGGTGCGGTAACGCGGTCACCACCACGTTGTCGCGTTCTTCCGCGTACACCGCTCGGCCGCGCACCGAACCGATGCCGGTTGCATACATCGCGGCCAGTTCGTTGCGCGGAGTGATGATTTCCGCGGCGGTCGGGAAATCCGGTCCCTTGATGTGCTCGCACAGGTCGGCGATGCTGGCGGAAGGCTCGTCCAGCAGATGGATGCACGCACCCACGACTTCGCGCAGGTTGTGCGGCGGAATGTCGGTGGCCATGCCGACCGCGATGCCGGTGCCGCCGTTCAGCAGCACGTGCGGCAGCCGCGCGGGCAGCCACGAAGGCTCCTTGAGCGTGCCGTCGAAGTTGGGCGTCCAGTCCACGGTACCCATCGCCAATTCACCGAGCAGGACTTCCGCGATTGGGGTAAGCCGTGACTCGGTGTAGCGCATCGCCGCGAAGCTTTTGGGATCGTCTGACGAACCGAAATTGCCTTGCCCGTCGATCAGCGGATAACGGTACGAGAACGGCTGCGCCATCAGCACCATGGCTTCGTACACCGAACTGTCGCCGTGCGGATGGAACTTGCCGATCACGTCGCCGACGGTGCGCGCGGATTTCTTCGGCTTGGCGGTGGCCGCGAGCCCGAGCTCGCTCATCGCGTACACGATGCGACGTTGCACGGGTTTCAGGCCGTCGCCGATGAACGGCAGCGCGCGGTCCAGCACCACGTACATCGAGTAATCGAGGTACGCGCGTTCGGCGTATTCGCGCAGGGGGATTTGTTCGAAGTTGGATTGCAGTGCAGTCATGGCCTTCCGTTGCCCCGGTGGTGGCCGGGGTCGCATTTTTCGAATCGGCAAATTGTCGCGGGACGCGCGCTGCAATGCACGCGTTTGATCTCATCCGGCGTGTCGACGGGCTTGCGCGTTCCATGGCAACCGCACCAAGCTGCCTTCGGTATCACGTACGGCAACCGGTGTCATGCCCAGCACGGCCAGGAATTCCAGCGGTTCGTCGCCGGTGTTGGCGAGCTGGTGCACGGCGTCCGATTCGAGCACCAGGGTCGAGTGTGACTCGAACGGTCGGATGTGGCCTGGGGTCCGGCATTCACCGCGGCCACGGCAGATCACGAACACCGCCTCGCAATCATAACGATACCAAAGCGTTTCGGTGCCGGCTGCGAGCGACTCGCGCCATACCTCCAGGGTGTACGTGCCGCTGTCCAGACTGGCCAGGGTTTGGTGCATCCGGCCGGACAGGTGGAACGTCTCGATTGCGGAATGCGGCAGGACGCTCATGGGTGGTGCTGACGCGGCGGGCTTCGCTTGCCTGCAAGCCGTTCTTTTCCAGCCTGCCCCGGAATCGGATTCCCGGCGGGCTCCGCGTGCGGCGAGGCGTTGGCCGCAGCCGTACAGGCGAACACCAGTGCACAGGTCGTGGCGAGGCGCGCGACGCGACGGCGTCCGGGGAGCGGCACGTCATGTTCGAAGCTGTTCATGGTCGGAATCTCCATTGCCGGGAAGGGCGAGGAGACGACGGGCAAGGCACGCTCCGCAGGGCGCTTGTATTCCGCGCAACGGACATTGCCGCCATCCCATCCATGGCCGATTGCAGTCATCGATGTTCAATCCATGCCGGCAGGGGCCAGAAGCCGAATTGCGAAGGGGCGGGTTGGGGTCCGCCCCTTCGCGGTGGTGCCGTGATTCGGTGTATCCCGGCGCCTTGTGACGACGCGCTCCGCGCGGGTCACGGGGCCATTGAACCGGTATGGGAGAAGAGAAGCTTCACGATCGTCTGACGGGGTCGTGATGAACGGTTACGTGACTGCAGAAACAAGGGCTTGTGATGTTTTTCGGAAGTCGCTTGGATTACATGACGAAGTCATGATGAATCCGAAAATTCCAGGTCAGCATCGCGCGCATGCCGCGCTCCCACAGCGATGCCGTAGGTTGGGTTGAATCCGCGCTTTCTGCGGATGAAGCCCAACATGGTCCGTCCGATTGGATCGGGGGTCACGCAGCCACAGGCGATCTGTTGGGCTTCGCGAGAAGCCGCTCAGCCCAACCTACGCTTTCCACGGAACCCGTCGCGCGCAGCGCACGCCATTGCACGCTTGACCACGAACATGGAATCTCCCACGGCAGGTGCAGACCCAATCGGATTTGTCAGGGTTGCGTGCCCATGCCGGCTTGACGCAGCGCCGCCAGCGCGGTTTTCTGCAGCGCCGCCTGGCGTTGGCCGAAGCGCTTTACGCTGGCCCTATCATGATTCTGCCGGGCCCATTGCTCCGCCAGCCGCAACACACCGGCGGCCTTGCAACGCTCGGCATCGAAACCCTGCAATGCGATCCGCGCCGCCTCGGCATCATGGTTGGCGACGGCAATGGTGAAGCTCGCGCGGCGTAGATCATTGCCACCCGGATCATCCGGATGCGGCAGCGCGGCGGCCTGTTGCAACGCAGTGTGCGCGCCATCGGCATCGTGTCTGGCTGCGGCGGCCAGTGCCCGGGTCAGGTACCGCCGGTAGGCGTATTGTTCGGGGCGTGGCTGTGCTGCGATCGTGGCATCCACTTGCTGTGCCAAGGCGGTCAGTGAGGTGGGATCGATCGACAGCGCGAGCTGGGCGGTTTCGAGTTGCTGTCCCAGCCAATCGCCGGGGTCTTCCTTCGCATCGATCAGCGTGACTGCCTTGCGGGAATCCAACAGAGCCTTGGCATAGTGGTTTTCGAGCGTCTCGTAGCTGCTGCGCGCGCCCAAGGCCCACCCATGCCAAATGGCGATACCCTGTTGGGCGCTGGTCTTCAGCATCTGCTCGATGAGCGGTCGGGCGCGTTGCTCGAGACCTGCATCGAGCAGGATGTTGGTCAGGTCGTTGATGGAATAGAACCATACTTGTTTGTTGCCGAGTTCCTGACCACGTTGCCTGGCGGCGACCAACAGCGGCAATGCTTCCATTGGGCGTCCCGCCTGCAGCGTGGATGACCCCAGGTTGTACAGGTTGACCATGGCATCGGTCTGATCGCCGAGCGTTATGGCCGCGTCGATGGCCGCGCGGTCTGCTTTTTCCGCCGCGGCATAATCGCCGCGCGCGAAAGCCACGAATGATTCGGTGTTGTGCAAATCGCCTTCCTTGTTCCTGAGATGGTGATCCGCGATCAAATTGCGCGCGTGTGCCAGCTCGCTGGTTGCTCGATCCATTTGCTTGAGGTTGGCAGCGGCTGCGGCTGCGTTCAACGCGATCTGGACCTGCAAGGCGACGTCCCTGGATTGTTTTACCAGTGGCGTGGCGCGGTCGAGGTCACGCAGGGCTTCGGAGAACCGATCCTGGATCAGCGCTTGAGCGGCGAGCATGGACAAAGTCTGGGCGGCCATCCTGGTGTCATGGCGCTTGCTTGCGTCGCTCAGCAATGCCTGTTCGGTTTGCCCAGCCTGCTTGGCCTGATCGGTATGCGCC
>JBOHYW010000172.1:0-7829 GCA_050738155.1 Rhodanobacteraceae bacterium | reverse complement strand
TGGTCGTGGCTCAGCTGCCTGATTTTCGTATCGACGGCAAGCCACAACAGCTCGCCTTCCGGGTAGAAATCGGTACCGCGGCGCCAGTTGGCCCACGCGTGCGGGGCGCCGTAGAGCAACTGCGCGGCGGTGGTGGTATCGACCAACGGGCGCCATTCGCGGCCGGGGTGGTGCGCAAGCACCGCGGCGCGATACGCCACGACCTGGCGCCACGTTTGCGGCGACCACAAGCCACTGCGCACCGTCAGCATGTCGCCAAGGTAGACCGTGAGGCTTTCGTACATCCACAGCATCCGCGAATGCTCGGGGCTCTCGAAGTTGGGCTGCCACAACTTGGCCGGACGCAGGAACTTGCCGTTCCACGAGTGCACGTATTCATGCGGCAGGAACGATGCACTGAGCATGAAATGGGTCGCGTCGGCGAACATGCTGGCGCCGATGTGCGAACGGTTGTCGCTGGATTGGTGGTGCTCCAAGCCGCCGCGCGAGGTGTAGTCGCTCAACACCAGCAGGAAGTGATATTCCTTGTAATGATGCGAATGGAACAGCGCCTGCGCCTGCGCCACCAGATTTCGATAACCGGTGATTTGCTGGTCGGAGATGTCGAGTTGCGAGGCTTTGTCGGCGACCACATCGAGCCAACGATGCACCGACGATCCGGCCGGTGTGAGATCGATCTGCCTGAAATACTTGCCGGCAATGACGGGCGAATCGACCAGCGTATTGAAAGAAACCGGCTTGAACGTGATGCGCTTGCCATCGCGCTTGACGGTTTGCAGCGCGCTCGCATATTTCCAGTCAGTCGGAATCACCAGCGTGGGCTGGAACATCTGCGCTTTCGACGGATACCCGGCGCGGTACAGCGTCACATGGTCCCATGTCAGATCCATCAGGTGCGGTGTGACGCGATGTTGTGACGGAAATTCGAAACGAATGTCGAGCTTGTCCACGCCCGACGGCACCGTCAGGTGGAACGTGAACATGTCGACCGGATCGCGTTGCCATGCGACCCGCTTGCCGTTGGCAGTGATCTCGAGGCCCATCATCGTGTCGATCGGGCCGTCCGGCGAGTGGTCGCCCGGTATCCACTTCGGGTAATACAGCGTCAAGGCCCCCGGCTTGACCGGCATGACCTCGTCAACGTACAGAAGCTTTTGCGCCGGATCGGGCAACCGTACCGTCACCGCGACAGGTCCCGGCGGCACGGCATGTTCGCCCGCCAACGCAGGGCACGACACAACCGCAAGCAAGGCGACAGGAATGAACAACAATGGCAATCGTTTCATGAGGAACCTCAAATGCGCTTGGTAAACCTTGCTGCCTGCAATGACCGCTGCTACTTGGCCTTGCCTGACTTCGACGACAGGATTTTCCAGTCGAAGTGGTAATTCCACTTGTCGTAATACAAGTTGCCGCCATCCCACTCGACTTCGCCGCGTTGTGAGTCGACGGTGTCGGAACGAAAATGCTGTTTGGCCGGAACGAACTGGTCGCCGTAGTCGTTGTTGAACGCGATGCGGAAGTTGTCCAGGCCGCCCAGATAGAACCATTTCACCGCCGGATCGCTCGAATCCAGCCGCCCGTAAGTCACGTCCACCGGGATCCAGCCGTATGGCGCGAGATAAATCTGCGCCCAGTCGTGGATGTCGTCGTAACTGCCCTGGGTGAACGTCCAGCCGGATTGCCAGCGGGCCGGGATGCCGTTCATGCGCAGCAGCGTGATCAGCAGCATGGTCTGCTCGCCGCAATCGCCGTGGCCGGCGTCGAGCGTGTACATGCTCAAGTCGGGAATCGTTGAGTACTCGCGCGCACCTGCCCAGGGAATGTCATCGACCGCCGAGAACAGCTTCTGTGCAATCCGGTACGGGTTGGTGGTGTCGCCGACGATCTGCTGCGAGAACACCCGCAGCGGTTCGGTAAACACGATATGGGGCGTGCGCTCGACCACGTAGGGCGCGAGCGCCGGCGTGATCTTCGCCGGCACCACCTTGTCCGGATCGATCGGATGGTATTGCGCGTACAGGGTCACCTGATAGGTAATCGAGAACGTGGTCCGCTTGCCGGCTTGCGCGATCTTTTGCAGATACACGGTGCGTTGCTTGGCCGACTTCGGCGCGACGCGGTGGTTGGCCGGCACGCTGCTGATGAACTGGATGTTTTCCTGCTGCCCGGGGATCGCCTGCGGATACGGAATCCAGGCGCGGACCGTCTTGCCGGCAGGCACGGCATCGGCATCAACCGTGAGCGATTGTGTCACCTGCACGCGCTGCGGCATCACGCCAGTGTGGCCGCTCGACAATGCCGCGTGGATCACCCTGCGGTCATAGCGCGTTATGGCTTTCACCTCGCCGACGGGGAACCCGCTCGGCGAAAGCGGCGTCTTGTCCTTGCGCAGCGCGTACGCCTCGGGACTCAACCGATACAGATTGGACGGCGCGCGGTGGAAGTAGCGCAGTTTGCCGTCGATGACCTTGTGCTCGAGCATGCCATGCGCATCCCAGTGCGCAAACTGGGCGGCGGTGAGGCCGGGAATCTGTTTGCGCACCTCGGCCTTGGCTTGGGCGGCGGTGAGGTCGAAATCCCGCGAGATACGCTGCATGCGCACGCGCTGGAACTGCAACGCGATGCGCGTGGCTGCCGAGAGGCCAGCGGTCTTCAGTGCTGCCGTAATCTGCGTATCGGCCGCGTTGAACTGACCGGAATCGACCAGCCTCGTGACGGTCACGAGTTCGCTGTCCGGATTTGTCGTGGCAACTGTCTTGGCCATTCCGACACCCATTGGCAATACCAGCAAACCGGCCAGCAACACGCACCACCATCGGCGCGAACGCAGCCGCGGCGGTGTGGCCGACGTCGATGGCCCGTTCGATCGCGCGGATTCCGTGGTAGTCACGCCGATCGTTGTCCCGTGCGCCGTTGCCAGTACATCCACAGGAAATACAACGGCACGCCGACCAGCGTGATCACGATGCTGGCGAGGGTGGACCAGAATTGCGCATACAGCGCATTGGCGACCACCACGAAGGTCGCCAGCACGAACAGCGCGGGCACGACCGGATAGCCGAGCGCGCGATACTTGCGCGGAAAATCCGGCCGCTTGCGACGCAGGATGAAGATGCCGATTACGCACAGCGCGAGGAACGGCCACACACCCAGCACGTAGCCCTCGGCCAGTTGCATGAAATCGCGCAGCAACACGTAGATCACCGCCAGCACCACGATGAAACCGATCGCGACATAGGGAGTTTCGTATTTCGGATGCACCTTGCCGACGGTGCGGAAGAACAACCCGTCCTCCGCCATCGCGTAGAACACGCGCGGGCTGGAAAGAATGCTGCCGTTCAAGGTGCCGAACACCGACAGCATCACCAGCGCGCCGACCATCGATGCGCCGGCACGACCCATGACCGCGCCCGCGGCATCGGCCGCAACCGATTTCGAGGCCGCCAGTTGCGGCAACGGCAAGGCGCGCAGGTAGGCCGCGTTGATCAACAGATACACCACGATGACCACCAGTACGCCGCCGATCAGCGCCAGCGGCAGGTTGCGCTGCGGGTTCTTCACTTCGCCCGACAGCGTGGTCAGGTTTTCCCAACCATCGTAAGCCCACAGCGCCGCGATCAGGCCGATGCCGATGCCGGACCACTTCGCCAAGCCCAACGGTTCGGCGTTCAACGGGTTGTGCGCACCGCCCGGCGCAAGAAAGAAAATCGCCGCGGACAGGCCGACGATCGCCAGCACTTTCGCACCGGTCGAAAGGTTCTGGATCACGGCGCCCAGCTTCACCGAACGGGTATTGGCCGCCGCGACCAGGATGATCAACACCGCCGCGATCACGTGCTGCACCGCGGCCGGAATCGGCACGAAAAACCCGAGATACTCGGCAAACATCAGGCTTTGCGCAGCCCACGAAATCGGCGTGGTCAACAACCACATCCAGCCGAACAGGAACGCCAGCGGCTTGCCGTAGGCTTCGCGCAAGTAAACGTACGGGCCACCGGCCGCGGGGTACATCGCTGCGAGTTCGGCGATGGACAGCGCGCCGAACAGCGCAACGATGCCGCCGAGAATCCAGACCAGCGCGATGCCGGTGATGTTGCCGGCCGCGGCTGCAATCGGCGATGGCACGCGAAAGATGCCGCTGCCGATGATGACGCCGATCACTACCGCCATGCCGGTTGCAAGGCCGAGTTTGCGCGGCAGTTGGCGCGGGGCGTCGCCGGAATTCGTGCTCATCGATGCTCCACCAGTTTTCGCCATGGTAGCCGCATCATTCGAATCCATGTGCGTGTTCATAGTGTCTCGAACGCCTTGGCCTTGCGGCTACCGAATACGCCGATGATCAATCCCAGCACCAGCCAGCCGCCTCCGAACAGGAAGGTGGCGCGGTCAAAGCCGGACCATATGAAGGCCACGATCACCAGCCCGATCAGCGGCAGCAGCACAAAGCGAAGCACGCCGGCGTAGCGCTTTTGCTTGATGTAAAAATAGACGAATACGGCGACATTGAGCAGCATGAAGGCCGTCAGCGCGCCGAAGTTGACCAGCTTGATCAACGCTTCCTCGGACAGCAGCAACGCCAATATCACCGAGATCACCGCGACCAGGACAATCGAATTGACCGGCGTCTTGAAGCGCGGATGGATACGCGACAGGAACCCGGATGCCGGCAGGGTGCGGTCACGCCCCATCGAGTACAACACGCGGGCGATCGCCGATTGCGCGGCCAGCGAATTGGCGATGCCGACGGCAATGACGTTGATGATGATGAGTAGTACGTACAGCGCCTGCCCGCCCACCTGCCGACTGATTTCGAAGAACGCCACCGGCGCATCCAGGGTCTGGTAATCCGGATGCACCAATGCCGCCATGTAGGTTTCGAACATGAAGATCGACCCCATCAGCAGCAACGCGATGATGGTCGCGTTGCCGACGTCCCGACGTGGATTGCGGGTTTCCTCGGCCAGTGTGCTGATCGCATCGAAACCGAGAAAACTCAACGCCGCAATGGTCGCGGCCTTGGCCACGAAATCCCAGTCGAGATGCGCGGGATCGTAGAACGGCGCGAGCGACCAGCCACCGGCGCCGTGACCCTCGACAAAAACGAAACGGATCGCCAGCACCAGAAAAATCGCCAGCGCCACCAATTCGATGAACAACAGCACGAAGTTGTTGCGGGCCTGGAACTTGATGCCGAGAATGTTGACCACCGTGTTGATGATCGCGAACACGAACACCCACAGGACCGCCGGCACGGCAGGCACCAATCCATGCAGCCAGGCCGCAGACAACACGTAGGCCAGCGCCGGCAACAACAGGTAATCGGCCAGGATCATCCAGCCGGCGACGAACCCCACGTACGGGTGCAGGCCTTTGCGGACATACGAATACACCGAGCCCGCAAACGGAAACTCGCGACTCATCTGCCGGTAACTGAGCGCGGTGAACAGCATCGCGATCACGCCGACCAGATAGACCAGCGGCACCATGCCGAAACCGTCGCGCGCAACGAAACCGTAAACGGCCATCGGCGCGATCGGCACGATGAAAACCATGCCGTAGACGATCAGGTGCCGCAGACTCAACGAGCGATCAAGTTCGTCGTCGCGGGCGGTGGGTGGCAACACGTTGCGCTCGTCTACATCAACCATGCGATCTCCGATTGGAATGAAACCTGTTCGCGCCGTGTCCGAGCGACGCCTGATCAACCTTCTCCATCATCATTCCGGCGCAAGCCGACTGCGGAGGCAGGATGCCGGAGCGAACATCAGCGCAGCCCGATGGCCTCCGGCGAGCTGCAGGACGCAGCGAGTCTATCCAGTACCTTTTGCGTAAAAGCAATCTGTCCGCAAAGAACGCAAATGAACGCGAAGAAAAAGGTCTGATTGGGTTTCTCTTCGCGTGCTTGGCGTGCTTCGCGGATGAAAGCTTTTGCTGCAGCAAAAAAGACAATGTGTCCCGGATATCGCTGCGCAATTCCGGGATGACGAGCAAACCAAGAGGCTCTCCAACGACAACCTTCCACATCGTATTTTCGGGACAGCACACTAAGCATCCCCGAGCTGGCGCACCAGCGCGTAGAGGATGCGCAAGTCCTGCGCGTCGAGCTTGTCCTCACTCCACGGATGCAGTGGCTGCCCTGCTATCACGTTGCCGGGAATGCTGTTGCTGCCCATGCCACGGAAGTGATTGTGGAACGCATGCACCGCCGCGCCACGATTGCCCAGCGAGTAACCGATGGCAGCCATGGCCGTCCACGGATCGAAGCCCGGCGGCGGATCGACCAGCTCGCCCTTGGGCCATAAGCCGAAGCCGTGCGCTGCCAATTCCTGCCACGGGAAATACTGGCCCGGATCGCTTCTGCGCGTCGGCGCAAGGTCTTCATGGCCGATGATTTGCGTGCGCGGGATATGCCAGCGGTCGCACAGGTCGGTCAGCAGGCGCAGCAAGCTCTGTATCTGCGCCTGCGCAAATGGCTCGTCGCCATTGTTGTCGATCTCGATCCCGATGGAAGCGGAATTGAGGTCGGTGATCGTGCCCCAGCGCCCCGAGCCGGCCTGCCAAGCGCGCTTTCGGTCAGCCACCAATTGGTAAATGTGTCCATCCTTGCCGACCAGGTAATGCGCACTCACCGGGCCGCCGCTGTTGCGCGTGCGCAACTCGTGCAGAGCCTGCTGCAACGTGCTGTCCTGGGTGAAATGGATGACGATCAGGAACGGCGCCCGCTGGTTGTAATTCGGCGACGGCGTCCAGGTGGCCAGCGGATTGTGTACCGGTACCGGCGCACAAGCGCCGAGCAGCGCGACCACGGCGGACAGCATGACCAGTCGCAACGCTGCGCGACCGGCGGTCTGTCGATTGGAAAAAATCATGCGCGACCCCTCACATCGACGAAATCCATCGGCACCGTTTCGGCAGACACGTGCGGGGTTGCCCTGATTGACACGGCGCCAGCAACTCCCGCGCGCCATGCCAACCGTGCGGTACCGCCGCGTCGAAGCCAAAGCATAGACAGCGCGCTGTCAGGCGCGCCAATGAAAAGCGCGGCACTTCGTATAACCGCAGGTTGTAGGCATGTTCGCGCCGATGAACCAACACAGCGTATTCAACCCTGGGCCAGCATCCGCTGCGCAAGTTGCCGCACCAGGTCAAGGAAGCGTCGCTGCACCGGGTTCAACGGGCTGTCCGGTCGGTAGATCGCATACAGCACGACTTCCATTTCCAGCTTCAGTGGACGCGTTTGCACGTCCTTGCCCACGCCACAGCGGGCCGTGAACGGATCGACCAGCGCCAAGCCCTCGCCTTGCGCGACCAGCGCGTGCGCCAATTGATAGGTCTGTACCCACACCGATATCCGCGGCGCAGGCTCGACCTGCGTCAGATGGCTTTGCAGCATGCTGCCCAGCGCATCGCGCACGGTGATCCCGATCAGGGGCTGGCCAGCCAGCTCGCCGACCGGCAACGGTCGCTTCAATTCGGCGTCCGACCACCACCCCGGCGGCGCAATCACCATGACTTGCCCGTGGCACAGGGCTTCCTGACGCAGATTCTGGCGACCGGTGTCCTGCAGCGTCAGCCCGATGTCGGTTTCGCGCAGCGCCAGCGATTCGCGCATCACCGACGAGTGCTGGGTAAACAGCTCGGCGGTCATGTCCGGGAACGCCTTGCGCAGCAACACCACTGCGTCTGGCACCAGCATCATCGCCAGCGCCGGCGTGCAGGTCACCCGCAGCGGACTGCTTTCCGGCCGGCTCATGTTCATCGTCAGGCGCTGCAGATCGTGCAGGTCCTGGATGATCTGTTCGATGCGATGACGCAACAACATGGCC
>JBOHYW010000171.1:0-7872 GCA_050738155.1 Rhodanobacteraceae bacterium | reverse complement strand
TCATCCGATGCCGGCCCGTGGCCCCCAAGTGGCCACCTTCGACGAGGCCTCATACATAAATGCAGCCCGTGCTTCGTGCACAACAGCGGTTGACACCAGGGGCGAGTCCATACATAGGTTGGGCTGATCCGAGCTTCATCCGGGGAAGTCCAACATTAGCCTTGCAGTGTGTCGGACTCGCATGAGGCGGCTTCTGCCGATGTTGGGGTTCGCAAGGAGCCGCTCACCCCGACTACATCGCGCCCTCGACCGGAAGCCCGTCGCGGGAGAGAGAAAAAAACGCGTCCGCAAGTTCAGTAAGCAATACCCAACCGCCGCAGCAACTTGCCCATCAGCCACGCCGGGCCGATCAGCAGTTGTACGACATTGGTCAGGAACGCCGGTCGCCGTCCCTCGATGGCGTGACCGATGAATTGGCCGATCCACGCCAGCACGAACAACACGCCTGCGAGAATCAACAAACCACGCGGACCGAGCGCGCCGTACAACGCCCATGCGATCAAACCGCTGACGACGAATACGACGGCCATCGCATAGCCGAGATTGCGCGACAGCCGCTGGTAGAACACAAACGCCACGAACATGGCGGCCACCGCCCAGAACCCGGGCTTCATCCACATCGAAAGCACCGGCACCGTCCACAGCGCCGCGATCACCGCCCACATGATGGTCGGCACGCACACCCAATGGATCGCACGGTTGGTACGGTTCTGGTGATCGGCGGCGTAGCTGGCGAACCACTCGTGGATGTTGCGCATGGCGCCCGTGTCCCGAAATCGTGCGTGTCGAGCGTAGCGCGAATACCGGGTGAAATCGAACCGCGTCGTCCAGGACCGAGCAGGGGTTTGTACGGCAGCGCGCGCGCGCGACCCATCGCGTCAATCCAGCGTGATACCCGCGAGCTTCTTCAACGCCTCGGCATATTTCTCGGCAGTACCGTCGATCACTTCGCGTGGCAGTTTCGGGCCCGGCGCGGTTTTGCCCCAGTCGAGTGTTTCCAGATAATCGCGCACGAACTGCTTGTCGTAAGAGGGCGGGCTGATGCCAGTGCGGTACTGTTCCGCCGGCCAGAAGCGCGAGGAATCCGGGGTCAGCATCTCGTCCATGACGTACAGCTTGCCGTCGGCATCGGTGCCAAACTCGAATTTGGTATCGGCGATGATGATGCCGCGTTCAGCCGCGTAGGTGGCCGCGAATTTGTAGATTGCCAACGTCGCGTCGCGCACCTGTTGCGCAAGCCCGGCGCCGATGGTCGCGACGACTGCTTCGAAGCCGATGTTCTCATCGTGGCTGCCCTTGGGCGCTTTGGTGGACGGCGTGAAGATCGGCTCGGGCAGTTGCTGCGCCTGTTGCAGGCCTGCGGGTAGCTCGATGCCGCACAGCGAACCGGTTGCCTGGTAATCCTTCCAGCCGGAGCCGATCAGATACCCGCGGGCGATCGCCTCGATCGGCACGGCCTTGAGGCGTTTCACCACCACCGCGCGCTTTTCGTACAGCTTCGGGTCGATGCCTGTCGGCAATACCGAAGCGACATCGATGCCGGTGAGGTGGTTCGGCACGATGTGCGCGGTCTTGTCGAACCAGAAATTGGATACCTGCGTCAGCATTTCGCCCTTGCCGGGAATCGGGTCGGGCAGCACCACGTCGAACGCGGACAGGCGATCGCTGGCGACGATCAACAGTCGATCATCGGGCAATGCGTACACGTCGCGCACCTTGCCGCGGTGCAGGAGTTCGATGCCGGGCAGGTTCGATTGCAGCAGGGTTGTGGGCATGGGCTTGGCGTCCCGCGAAACGAAACCGGCATTGTAATCGCGCGCAGGCGCCGGGTTCAGTGGGATTGGCGCATTGGCTGATAAACTTGGGTGATGCGGAAATTCCTTTTTCTCACGCTGCCGTGGATGGCATTCCCGTCGGTCTGCACGGCGGCCACCGCGGCGCCGGTCCGGCCCGCGCAGCTTGGCCTGTGCGCAGCCTGCCACGGCGCGGACGGTCACGCGCGGATTCCGGGTGCGCCGAACCTTGCGGGCCAGTCTTATCAGTATCTGTTGCAGGCATTGCACGAATATCGCAACGGCCAACGCAAGGTGCCGGTGATGCGCGCGGCGGTGGGCCCCTTGAGCGACAAGGACATGCAGGCGCTGGCGCACTGGTTTGCCGCGCAGGCGCCCTGCAAGTCGCCGCAGGCGGGCAAGCCATGAGGATCTGGGGCAAGCTGATCGGGTTCCTGATCGGCCTGTTTGCGTTCCACAGTTTCGGTGCGGCACTGCTGGGGCTGGTGCTCGGCCATTTGGTGCTGGACAGTGGTCTGCTGTCCGGACTCACCCACAGCGGCGGCAAGGACGGTTACGTCGAGCCGCTGTTCACGTTGATGGGCGTATTGGCCAAGAGTGACGGGCGGGTCACCGAAGCCGAGATCGGGGTGGTCGAAAAGCTGATGACGCGACTGGAACTGGACGCGCTATGGCGGCGACGCGCGATCGACGCATTCAACAAGGGCAAGGCATCGGGGTTCGACGCCACCCAAACATTGGGTGACCTGCGCACATGGTGCATGCCGCGGCGCAGCTCGGTGATGCCGTTCCTGGACATGTTGTGCGACGTGGCGTTGGCCGACGGCCCGATGACCGACGACAAGCTGCAGATGTTGAAGCGGGTGGCGTGGTCGCTGCGCATCAACGAGATCCAGTTGGTGGCGTTGCTGGCGATGAAGGGCTTCACCTGGAACGCCAGTGCGCACACTGGCGATTGGGCGCACGCCGGGGCTTATTCTTCCGGTGGCTATCGACCGCCGACGCGCAATACTGGGCCGGACCCCTATGCCGTGTTGGGTGTGTCACGCGAGAACGACGAGCGCACCATCAAGCGCGCCTACCGCAAGCTCATCAGCGAATATCACCCCGATCGCCTCGGCAACATGCCCGAGGACTTGCGGCGGCGCGCCGAGCAGCGCGCCAGCGAGATCAATGCGGCGTGGGAACGCATACAATCCGAGCGGGGATTCAGGTGAGGCGGGGGCGAGGGATGAGCGGCGAGGGCGTTATGGGATCCCGAGCGGCAAGGGTGTTGTTCCACGCTCTGCCTGCATGGACCGTGTTTTCGCGGACGATTCCCTGGCTGGCGCCCTCGCTGCTCGTCCCTCGCCGCTTGGCGAGGAATATTCGTCGAACTGGATCCACGCCATGAAACAACCCTGCATCATCGCTCCCTCCATCCTCTCGGCCAACTTCGCCAAGCTTGGCGCGGAAGTCGACGCCGTGATCGACGCTGGCGCCGACTGGATCCATTTCGACGTGATGGACAACCACTACGTGCCGAACCTCACCATCGGTCCAATGGTGTTGAAGGCGTTGCGAGATTACGGCATCAGCGCGCCGATGGACGTGCACCTGATGGTGGAACCGGTGGATGCGATCGTGCCGGAGTTCGCCAAGGCCGGGGCAACATCGATCAGTTTCCACCCCGAAGCCACGCGCCACGTCGACCGCACCCTGTCGCTGATCCACGAGCACGGCTGCAAGGCTGGGCTGGTGTTCAATCCGGCCACAACGCTCGACTGGCTGGATTACGTGCTCGACAAGGTCGACATCGTGCTGGTGATGTCGGTGAATCCGGGTTTCGGCGGGCAGGTGTTCATCCCGTCCGCGCTGGAGAAACTGAAACGGGCGCGCGAGATCATCGATCGCAGCGGGCGATCGATCCATCTGGAAATCGATGGCGGCGTGAAGCCCGACAACATTGGCGACATCGCGCGCGCCGGTGCCGATACGTTCGTTGCCGGTTCCGCGATTTTCGGAAGTGGCGACTACAAGAAAACCATCGCGGACATGCGCAAGGCGGTCGGCTGAAACCCCGGTCTGGAGCGGCGCGTAGGGCGGATCAAGGTGCGAACGCGGAGGCGCGAGCGCCGGAAGACTACAGGCATCCTGCCTTCCGGCCCTTCGGGCCCGGCTTCGCCGTTCGCGCCGCTCCTGCGGCGCAGTCACCGCTGCGCGGCTTGATCCAGCTTACTGTTTTCGCCTTTGCGAAAGTCAACCCGCGGATGGGTGCTCTGGATTCACCAAATGGTGCATTCTGCAATCTCGCCGAACGCGGATCGAAGCGGCGTTCATGGATGAACGCACAGGCAACAACCAAACAACCAACGGCCCCGATGCTTGCACATCGGGACCGCGGTCGACCAGGAGAGAAATGAGCCGAGGCGGGAGAGAATCGCCTCGGTTTTACGTGGTGGTCCACCCGCGCTGGGCGCCTTCCGGTGTCAGTGGCCGGTGCGTCTCCGGCGCCAGCACGGGGGGTGTTCCACGGTCGACATCCACGGCAGGAGTACCGACGGCAATCATTTAGGACTCCCGGACCGCCTGCCGCGGGGCGCTGTGATGGCAAAGTGCGGGCGATTTGTGGCAAAACGCGGGCAGCCCGACCGCGCCGGTTGCACGCGGCGCCGACATGGCGCACGCTCGCGATTCAGGTTTCCATAAACAAGCGTCCGGATTGTCCCGGCGCAGCGACGACGGGAGAAACGCATGGCGCGCGCCATTGCCATTGTCGAGGACGAGCCCTCGATTCGTGCCAACTATGTCGAGGCGCTGTCGCGCATCGGTTACGATGTGCGCGGCTTCGCCTCGCACGGCGAGGCATCTGGCGCTTTCGCCGGCCGAATGCCGGAGCTGGTGATCATCGATATCGGCCTCGGCGACGAACCGGAAGGTGGCTTCGATCTGTGCCGAGAATTGCGCGCGAAGTCGGCGACGCTGCCGATCATCTTCCTGACCGCACGCGACTCCGATTTCGACGTGATCTCGGGGCTGCGCCTCGGTGCCGACGATTATCTGAGCAAGGACACCAGCTTCCATCAGCTCGCCGCGCGCATCGGCGCCTTGTTCCGGCGCGCGGAATCGCAAAAGGCGCCAACCGCGGCCGAAACCGTGGTCGAACATGGTCCGTTGAAGCTGGAAGCCGAACGGATGCGGATCACCTGGAGCGGCGTCGAAGTGCCGTTGACCGTGACCGAGTTCTGGATGGTGCACACGCTGGTGCGGTTTCCCGGCCATGTGAAAAACCGCGACCAGTTGATGCGCGACGCCGAGCTGGTGGTCGATGACGCCACCATCACCTCGCACATCAAGCGCATCCGCAAGAAATTCCTGGCCGTCGATCCCGGCTTCGATGCGATCGAGACGGTGCATGGGGTGGGGTATCGCTGGAAGCCGTAGTCGTGCGATCGTCCGTGATCGCGGCCTCGATCATGCTGCAGCAAGATTCAGTACTTGCGCATCTGTGAATCCAGAGCGGCCATCCATGGCCTGACTTTTCACGTATTTGTGCGTTCATCCATGAACGCCGCTCCGTCCCTTGTTTTGGCCAACCGGGACGACAAGCAGGTACGGTGGTCCAGAGCGGCCATCCGTGGCCTGACTTTTCACAACAGCCGCTTCGAATGATTGCTGCGGTTTAGGAAAGGATCATTCGGCCGATCCTGGCGCCCGTGCTTGCAACGCAGGCAGCGCGCCATTCGAATGTGCCCATGAACAATGATGCAGCTTCCCCGAGTCCCGGGCTGCGAGTCCCGAGTCCCGGCTCCACATGACCCTTCGCCGCAAATTGCTGCTGGTCGCGTTGTCCACGCTGGCGTTGCCGTGGGCGGGCTGGTTGTACGTGCGGCAGATGGAGCATCTGCTGCGCAACAGCCAGGAGCAGGCGCTGCTGGCGATCGCGTTCGCGCTCGATCGCGGGCTGGTGGCGGTCGGCGCGGAAATGCCGAATGCGGAACAAGGCTGGTACGTGCAGCGCGTCCAACAGCCCATCGTCATCGACGGCAATGACCGGGATTGGGCGTCGATGTCGCATTGGGCACAGCATCCGTGGCCGGGTGTGACGGTGCAATTGGCCAACGATACCGCGTGGTTGTACATGCGCATCAATGTCGCGGACGCCACCCGAACGCGCCTGGACGCACCGGCTGCGGCGGCGGTCGAAGCCGATCACGTGCTGCTGGATCTGGGGCGTGGCGACAGCCATCGCAGCTATCTGCTGGCCAGCGCGACGTCCGGTGCGTTTCTCGCGCAGCCGCTGGACAAACGCGTGCACGGCCTGCCCGACCAGATCAGCGCGCAATGGTCGGCGGATGCAAAAGGTTATCGCATCGAACTTCGGATTCCGCGCGCGCAGGCGCCCGACCAACTCGGCATTGGCGTATACGACGTCGACGCACCCAGTCGTTTCAACGGCGGCAAGTTGGATATGCGGCCGTTGTTGAGCCTTTCACCCGCGCTCTCGAACGACCTGACGCAACTCGCGCCGAGCGGCGTACGCGTGCGCCTGCTCAGCGCCGATGGTTGGGTGGTTGGTGAAGGCGGCAGCATGCTGGACGCGCACAAGCCGAAACCGAGCCGGTTTCCATGGCTGCAGAGAGTGATGTCCGACGTGCTGGTGGTGCCCTCGCTCGATCAACGCCAGCACCTGCCGCGCGACATTCCGCGGCTGCTGGCGCCCGACGTGCAGGAAGCCCTGGATGGGCACGCTTCCGCGAACTGGCGCGGCGGCGACCATCCCGGCAGCGTGGTGCTGACGGTGTCGGTGCCGCTGGATGTACGCGGCCAGAACCGCGGCGCGCTGGTGCTGGAACAGTCCAGCCAGGCGTTGCCGCTGTTGACCAATCGTGCGTTGCTCGGTCTGGTGCTGGCCAGCATCGCGGTGCTGGTGATCGCCGGTGCGGTCTTGTTCGCGTTCGCGACCTGGCTGTCGTTGCGGATCGGACGCCTGCGCGACGCCGCCGAGCGCGCGCAAACACACGAGGGGCTGGCGATCGCAAAATTGCCGCTGGTCGATGACCGCGACGAGCTGGGCGACCTCGCCCGCAGCCTGTCCCGGTTGCTCGATTCGATCGGCGCGTATACCGAGTACCTGCGCAAGCTCGCGTCCAACCTTTCGCACGAGCTCAATACGCCGCTCGCAATCGTGCGCTCGTCGCTGGAAAACCTCGAACACGCTGGCGTGCCGGATGGTGCCTTGCCGTACCTGGCCCGTGCCCGCGATGGCGCGGCGCGGATCGGTACCATCGTACGGGCGATGAGCGAGGCCAGCCGCATGGAACGCGCGATCGCCTCGGCCGACGGCGAGGACATGGACCTCGTGCAAGTGGTGCGCGGTTGCGCCGAGGCGTACCGCCCGCTGGCGGCGCCGCGATCACTGGCATGCGTGCTGCCGGACGAGCCCTTGCCGCTGTACGGCGCGCCGGAACTGATCGCACAGGCCTTGGACAAACTGTTCGACAATGCGCTGTCGTTCACCACGCCTGAAGGCTGGATCCGGATCACGCTGGCTGCGGCCGACGCCGATGGCGCGCGCATCACGGTCACCAATCGCGGGCCGCACCTGCCCGAATCGATGCAGGGCCAGTTGTTCGATTCGCTGGTCAGCGTGCGCGGTACCGGTGCGCGCGTCGGTGCGCCGCACCTGGGACTCGGCTTGTACGTGGTGCGGCTGATCGCCGAGCTGCACCAGGGCCAGGTGACTGGCCGCAACGAGCCGGACGGGGTGGCGTTCGAGATGCTGTTGCGCGGGATGCCGCGGCAGAAACGGGAGCAATGAATGCGGACGCAGAGTCTGCTTGCCGACGCGAGTCATCATACGCTGCCGTCATTTCCGGGACCGTCGGCGTGGTGCTATCGTCGCGGGCTGATTGTGGGTGCATCCATGAACGCTGCTTCGTTGGATTGACGGTGGACCGGATGGTTTTCAGCTCCACCTGCACCAGAACGGCCATCCGTGGCCTGACTTTTCAGAATTTGTTCTTGCGTTCATCCATGAACGCGGCTTCGTTGGATTGGCGGCGGACCGGATGGCTTTCAGCTCCACCTGCACCAGAAC
>JBOHYW010000170.1:0-7879 GCA_050738155.1 Rhodanobacteraceae bacterium | reverse complement strand
AGCTCACCACCACTGGCTCATCGAAGCCTGAATGCGCGGGGGCGAGTCCATGTGATTACGTGCTACACCCTTCCCGTCACCGGAATCAACGCGCCGGTGATCGCCGACGCCTGATCCGACAACAGGAACACGATCACGTCGGCGAGCTGCGCGGGCTTCACCCACTTGCCGAAATCGGCCTTGGGCATGTCGCGGCGGTTGGGCGGCGTATCGATGATCGAGGGCAGCACGGCATTCACCGTGATGCCGCGCGGCTTCAACTCTTCGGCAAGCGATTCGGTGAAGCGCATCACGCCGGACTTCGAGGCCGTATAGGCGCCGACGCCCGCACCGGCCTTCAACGCGGAAGCCGCACCGATATTGACGATGCGACCACCGTCCGGCAGGTGCGCCAGCGCCGCCTTGCTGGCCGCGACCGCGGTGCGCAGGTTGATGCGGTACAACAGGTCCCAGGTATCCGGGCTGCCGTCGGCCAGCGTTTCGAACCGGAAAGTACCGGCAATGTTGACCAGCGCATCGAGCCCGCCCAAGGTCTTGCTCGCGGCATCGGTGGCATCCTGCGCGGCGGCGGTATCGGCCAGATCCACGCCACCGAATGCCCGCGCGCCGTGCGCATCCGCCGGCGCTTCGGCGCGGTCGATCGCGGCAACCTTTGCCCCCGCAGCGATCGCGGCCTGCACCACCGCCGCTCCCAGCGAGCCGAATGCGCCGGTAATTGCAATGCGTTTGCCTTCGAGCGACATGCTGGTTCTCCTGCGGCGACCTGACGCCGGCAACAAGTGGACAAGCCGGGAGCATATCGCCGGCCGCCCGGGGATGTAACCTCGGCGGGTCACCCGGCGAAATGAATTGCAGGTAAGCTCACGCGGTCGTCGGAGGCAAACAAGCATGGCCAGCATCCCTGAAGACGCCATTTCGCCCCAGGAACCGGGCATGCCGCCGCCTGCGACGCCGGCCGGCAAAGTCCCTGCCCGGCCATTGCGGCGCGTGGTCTACCGGCACACGCTGCCGCTCAGGATCATGCACTGGATCAATGCGATCTGCCTGCTGATCCTGCTCGGCAGCGGGCTACAGATTTTCAACGCGCATCCGGCGCTGTACTGGGGCCAGCGTTCGACCTTCGACCACCCATGGCTGAGCCTGGGCGCGACGCAGACCGCTGATGGCAAGCTGCATGGCGTCACGACGCTCGGGTCACACCATTTGGACACCACCGGCGTGTTGGGCGTGTCGAAGGTGGATGGCCAACCGACGGTACGCGGGTTCCCGAGCTGGGCGACGATCCCCGGCCCGCAATGGCTGGCGATGGGACGCGCGTGGCATTTCTTCTTTGCGTGGCTGTTCGCGATCAACGGCGTATGTTTCGTCGGCTACGCGCTGTGGACACGACACCTCACCCGCGACCTGGTGCCGAACAAGCGCGACTGGCGCAGCATCGGTCGCTCGATCCTCGAGCATGCGTTGCTGAGACACCCGAGGGGCGAAGCCGCACTGCGCTACAACGTGCTGCAACGGCTTGCCTATCTCGGCGTGATCTTCGTCCTCGGCGGCGGCGTGGTGCTGATGGGACTCTCAATGTCACCACGCATGGACAGCGTGCTCGGCTGGCTGGTCGACGCGGTCGGCGGTCGTCAATCCGCGCGCAGCATTCATTTCCTGCTTGCGATGGGTTTCGTCGCGTTCTTCCTGATCCACATCTTCGAAGTGATCGTGACCGGCGTCGGCAACAACCTGCGCTCGATCATCACAGGGCGTTATTCCATCGAAACTTCGAAACCGGGAGCGCGCGATGAAACTGATCAATAAACGCCGACGCTTTTTGCGCAATGCGGTGGCACTGACTGGCGCGGTCGCGCTGGCCGGTTGCGACAAGCTGTCGGAAACCGACTGGGCACCGAAGGTGCTCGGCAGCGCGACCGCGTTGAGCCATGCTGCGCAGGGCGCGCTGTCGCGCAATGCCATGGCGCACGAGTACACCGAAGCCGACATCTCGCCGGTGTTCCGGCCCAACGGCAGCACCGACCCGCAATCGTCCCCGTATCGCGCACTGGCCGCGAACGGATTCCGCGACTACCGGCTCGGCGTCGGCGGGCTGGTCGCGCATCCTTTGTCGTTGTCGCTGGAACAATTGCATGCCTTGCCAAACCGCACCCAGATCACCCGCCATGACTGCGTGGAGGGCTGGAGCGTGATTGGCCAGTGGACCGGCGTACAGTTGTCGCACGTATTGAAGCTGGCCCAGCCTACCAAAGCCGCGCGCTACGTGGTGTTCCGTTGCTACGACGCGATGGACGACGACAGCGAGTATTACGAATCGCTGGGCTTCGACGATGCCTACCACCCGCAGACGATCCTGGCGTGGGCACTGAACGGCAAGACCCTGCCGATCCCGAACGGCGCACCCCTGCGGCTGCGCGTGCCGCGCCAGCTCGGCTACAAGATGGCCAAATACCTGCGCCGCATCGACCTGGTTGCGTCGCTCAAGGGCATCGAGGGCGGCAAGGGCGGCTACTGGGAAGACCAGGGCTATCAGTGGTACGCAGGAATCTGAAAGAAGACCAGGTAGGTTGGGCTGAGACGGGCTTCATCCGCCGAAGCCCAACGCCGTCGTCCACTCACGTTGGGCTTCATTGCATTCAGCGCAAGCTACTCTCCCGGATGCCCGCGCCAGCGGCGTTCGTGCCGCCAATGCCTGATCCGCCGGATCGTCCAGCGCGACGCAAACGGCAGCACCGCCAGCAACGCCAGCGAAATGATCAGCGGCAGCGATACCAGTTGCTCCGGTGATTTGGCGGCGGCGATGCGGGTGCCGGCATTCACGTACACCGCGGTGCCCGCCAGCATCCCCAACTGCGTCACCCAGTAGTACGTCCATACCCGCATATGGGTCAGCCCCATCAACAGGTTGACCAGAAAAAAAGGAAAGATCGGCACCAGCCGGATGTTCAGCAGGTAGAACGCGCCGTCGCGCTCGATGCCGGCATCGATCTTGTGCAGCCGATGCGCGAAGCGGCGCCGGATCTCGTCCTTGAAGATGAAGCGCGAGGCCAGCAGCACCAGGGTGGCGCCGATCGCGGAGCCGAACGACATCAGCACGGTGCCTTCGAACAAACCGAAGATCGCGCCGGCGGCCAGCGTCATCACGGTAAGCAACGGCAACGACAGCACGACGACCGCGATCAATACCCCCAGGAAGGTGAACGCCAACCGCCACGGATGCGCGACCTGCTCGAGCAGGAACCACTCGCGACTGCGTTGCAGGGTCTCGTAATCCAGGTGCTTGGGCGCGCCCGAAAGAAAGAAGGCGATCACCGCGCCCACGGCGATCACCACCAGTACGCCACGCAGCACCCATCGCCAGCGTTCCCAGCTCAACATGCCTTCCAGCATGCGCGCGGGAAGGTGAACGCCGCGTCGGTTCCTGGCTGCTTTACCTGCGGCCCTAGCGTGGTGCAGCATGGCGCCAGCCATTGGAACCCCCGTGACCACGACCGCCACCCTCCTCAAGCGCCTGTGGCACGACCACCTGCTGCAAGCGTTGCTGCTGCTGACGCTGGCGCTCGCGATCATTGATCCGCGCGCGCCGCGTGTCTACCTGCAATGGCTGGACCTGCCAACCCTCGCCGGCCTGGTCGGCCTGCTGGTCCTCACCGAAGGCGTGCGCACCAGCGGCCACGTACAGCGGTTCGCGCTGCATCTGACCGCGCGCTTGCGTACTGTTCGTGCATTGACATTCGCATTGCTGCTGATGTCCGCGGCATTGGCTTCGGTGCTGACCAACGACGTCGCGCTGTTCCTGGTGGTGCCGCTGACACTCGCAATCGATCGCATCGCGCAGATTCCGCGCCAGCGGCTGGTGATCTTCGAAGCGCTGGCGGTGAACGCGGGCTCCACCTTCAGCCCGATCGGCAATCCGCAGAACCTGTTGCTGTGGCAACACTCCGGCCTTGGCTTCTTCGGTTACGTCGCGGCGCTGGCGCCAACCGGCGCGGTGCTGCTGATCGTGTTGCTGGTGGCCTGTGGTTTCGCGTTTCCGGCGACGCCATTGCGGTTGCACGACGAAGCGTTCGAAGCAGGCCGGCTCGATACTCCGCTGCTCGCGGGGTCACTGGTGCTGTTGGCGGCGATGGTCGCGGCACTGCAATGGGGCTACGCGATCCCCGCCGCACTGGCCGTGGTCGCGCTGGGACTGGTGTTCTTTCGACGCGTGCTCGCCGGCGTGGACTGGTTGCTGCTGGTGACGTTCGCCGCGATGTTCGTGGGCCTGGGCCATCTGGCCGCGTTGCCCGTGGTGCAGTCGCACATCGGTGCGCTGGCATGGCACGACCCACGTGTCACCTACAGCGGCGGCATCGTGTTGTCGCAGCTCATCAGCAACGTGCCGGCCGCGGTGCTGCTGCGGCACTACGCACCAGACCTGACCCTGCTCGCGGCGGCGGTCAACGTGGGCGGTTCGGGATTGATGATCGGTTCGCTGGCCAACCTGATCGCGCTGCGCCTCGATGGCAGCCGCGGCATCGGCTGGCGTTTCCACGCGTGGTCGATCCCCTATCTTGCGGTCACCGCGGTGCTCGTCGCGTTGGCGGTGTTGCGTTGATCGCGCAAGTCGTAGGTTGGGGTGAGCGGCTTTATCGCGAACCCCAACGATTTGAGTCCGACGTGTTGGGCTTCTCCCGGATCAAATCCGGGATCAACCCAACCTACATCGTGCTCTTGCCGGGGAAGCCCAACATTCCTGCGCAACGGTACGGCGTTGGGCTTCCGCCGACAAAGCCGGGATCAACCCAACCTACATATCGTGCAACACGCGCCGGTCGATTTCGGCGATCGAGCGCACGCCGCACAGCACCATGGTCAGGTCGAGTTCGCGCTGAATCAACTCGAGGGCGAGGCGAACACCGGCTTCGCCCAACGCGCCGAGCCCGTACACGAATGCGCGCCCGACCATCACCCCGCGTGCGCCATTGGCCAGCGCCTTGAATACATCCTGCCCGGAACGCACCCCGCCATCCAGCCACACCTCGCAATCCTTGCCGACACGCGCCGCGATTTCCGGCAGCACGCTGATCGACGACGGCGCGCCATCGAGTTGCCGCCCGCCATGGTTGGACACCACGATCGCGTCGGCGCCGCAGTCGATCGCGCGGCGTGCATCGTCCGGGTCGAGCACGCCCTTCAGGATCAGCTTGCCGCCCCAGCGATTCTTGATCCATTCGACGTCGTTCCAGTTCAGGCCACGATCGAACTGTTCGGCCGTCCACGCGGCCAGCGAAGTCATGTCGCTGACGCCTTCCACGTGGCCCGCGATGTTGGCAAATTGATGGCGATGCGTGCGCGCCATGCCGAGACACCAGCGCGGATGCACGGCAAGGTTCACGAGGTTTTCAAGGGTCGGCTTGGGCGGCGTGGATAGCCCGTTCTTGATGTCGCGATGACGTTGCCCCATCACCTGCAGGTCCAGCGTCAACACCAGCGCCGAGCAACCCGCCGCCTTGGCGCGGTCGATCAGGCGTTCGATGAAGGCGTGATCGCGCATCACATACAACTGGAACCAGAATGGCCGCTGCGTGAAGGCGGCGACGTCCTCGATCGAACACACGCTCATGGTCGAGAGCGTGAACGGCACCCCGAAGTCTGCCGCCGCGCGCGCCGCCAGCATTTCGCCGTCGGCGTGCTGCATGCCGCACAGGCCGACCGGCGCCAGCGCCACCGGCATTGCGACTTCTTTGCCCAGCATCGTTGAAACCGTGCTGCCACCTTCCACGCCCATCGCGACCCGCTGGTGCAACTGCATGCGCGCGAAGTCTTCGAGATTGCGGCGCAGCGTGGCCTCGGTCCACGAACCCGATTCGCAATAATCCACGAACATCCGCGGCACGCGTTTCAGATAAAGCTGTCGCAAGTCTTCGATGCAGGTGATGGGTCGCATGTCGGTATCTTCGTGCGTGCTGTTGTGGAAAGTCAGGCCATGGATGGCCGTTCTGGACCAGCCCGGAGCGGCACGGCAGCAGCCACTTGAGTATCGATCGAAACAGCGTTCATGGACGAACGCACTACGTGGATTGACCCGGTGCTCTTGCCGGGGAAGCCCAACATTTCCTGCGCAACAATATGGCGCTTGGCTTCGCAAGCTCGGCTTGGCTGACGCATGCTGCACATTGATGCTGGGGTTCGCATGCAGCGCTCACCCCAACCTACTCGCCAACCCGGTGCTTTCGCCGGGGAAGCCCAACATTTCTGCGCAACGTACAACGTCGGGCTTCCGCCTGGTCAAGCCAGGCGTCAGCCCAACCTACCCGACATTCTGTTTCTTGCCAGCCAATACGGATCGGGTGCGTCGGGATCCGGCCGCTCGGCCCAGCGTTTGTACACCCACTGGTACTGCGGGAAAGCAAGGTCCACGCATTGCTGGACGCCCAGATTGAGTGCCGTGCAGGCGACGCGCAAATCGGCATCGGCGATGCCGTTCGGCGCGGGCAGGATGCGGATGCGGTAACCCGCACCGCGGGGCAGGCGTTCGGCGAAGGCGAACAACACCGTCGCACCGGTGCGTTGTGCGATGCGCGGCAGCAGCACCATGGTGTTGGCATCCAGCCCGAAGAACGGCGCGAACTGGCCTTCACCGCGCTTGGGTTGCTGGTCGGGCAGGATGCCGACCACCCCGCCCGCGGCGAGGCGCTTGTACAACCGGCGCACACCGGCGCCGTCGGCGCGTACCTGTTCCGGTTCCAGATCACCGCGCGCACGTACCAGCAAAGCTTCCCATGCCCGGTTGCGCGGCGGCGCGTACAGGATGGCCAGCTCGGTACGCGCGCACAGCCAATAGTTCAGCAACTCCCAGCAGCCGAGATGCGGCGCCGCGATGATCAGTCCCTGGCGGGATTGCAAGGCGGCGTCGAAATGTTCAATGCCCTCGACCTCGCGCAGCAGCTGCAATGCGCGCCGGGCGTCGCGCCCCCACACCGCCGCCATCTCCGTTACCGCACGGCCCGTTTCAGCGAGACATGCCCGCACCAGCCGGTCCCGCGCCACGTCATCGAGTTCAGGGTGCACGATGCGCATGTTCACTTCCGTGTGCACGCGCTCGCGCGCATGTTTGCGCCACCACAGCATGCGTCCCAGCCCGCCGCCGAACGCATACAGGACCGGCAGCGGCAACGCGCCAAAAACGCGCAGCGCCCACCAGGTCAGTCGCACGTACCAGCGCATCAGGACGCGACTCCCGACGCGATATACGCATCATCGGTCAAGTCGCTGCCGGCACGCGCCTTGAAGCGTTTGTAGTTCCACTGATATTGCGCGAATGCGTCGTTGATGCAGGCTTCGATGCCGGCATTCAAGGCGGTGCAAGCCGTGAGCGGATCGGGATCGCCGATGGCCACGGGCGGCTCGCGGAAATGCACGCGGAACCCCCGTGCCGCCGGCAGTCGTTCGACGAACAGCATCAACACCTTGGCGCCGGTGCGCTGCGCCAGCCGCGGCAACAGGGTCATGGTGAGCGCCGGGACCCCGAAGAATGGCGCCGCGATCGCACCCGAACGCGGCACGTGATCGGGCATGATCGATACCACCCCACCGCCCTTGAGATGCCGGAACACCCGGCGCACGCCAGAATCATCGATCGGAAACTGGATGCTGGCGCCGCCGGCGCGCAGTTCGCGCAGCAAGGCTTCGGCCTGCGGGTAACGCGGCTGCGTGTAGAACGTCGCGAACGGCGTGCGCGCGCCGATCCAGTAATTGGCAACCTCCCAACTGCCGAGGTGCGGTGCGCACAGGATCAGGCCACGCTTGGCCGCCAGCGCATCGTCGAACAGCGCCCGCCCGCGCACCTCGCGCACCGCCGCGAGCGTGCGGCGCGGATGGCTCCAGATGCCAAATG
>JBOHYW010000169.1:0-7889 GCA_050738155.1 Rhodanobacteraceae bacterium | reverse complement strand
GCTCCAGGCTGCTGAAGCGCTCGTCGTAGCGACCGGTCTGGTCATCGATGCTGACGCTGTGCTGCGTGTGCACCGCGGTTTCGGCGGCCACCGGCAGCGGCTTGGACTTCTTCGGCTTCGGCGCGGACCACGCGAGCACCGGCAGCAGGCACAGCGCCGCAACGAACATCCAGCGTTTCATGACACCTCCTTCAATCCGGGTGCGCGCGGCACCAAACGCGCGCGACGCGCGCCACCACCGGGACGGAGGCTTCACTGGGTGAGGTCCTTCGGCATCCCGTCGAACTCGTGTGGCGGAATGTTGCCGGCGAGGTAACGGACGAAGAAATCGAACATCCGGCGCGTGATGTACGGCGTGTGCTTGCCGTAATGGTGCTTTTCGTTCGGCACCACCAGCATGCTGAAGTCCTTGTTGGCGTTCATCAGTGCGTTGGCCAGCACATAAGTGTTACTGGGTGGCACGTTGTCGTCCACGGACCCCGTCACCAGCATCAGGCGACCCTTGAGGTTCTTTGCGAGCAGCTCCAGCGCCTGGTTGTCATAGTTGCTGGTGCCGTCCTTGTTCTTGACGAGCGGGCCTTCCCACTTGTCGCCCCAGCCGTAGTAGTAGATGCGATTGTCGTAGTTGCCGCTTTCGGCCCAGCCGACCTTGAAGAAGTCGGGGTAGTGCAGCATCGCCGATACCGTGGCGTTGCCGCCGCCCGAATGGCCCCACATGCCGACGCGGTCGAGGTCCATCCATGGATGGCGCGCGGCCAGTTGCTTGATCGTGGTCACCTGGTCGGGGATCGTGTCGTCGCCCATGTCGCCGTACCACTCGCGCTGGAAGCTCGCCGACCGATACGGCGTGCCCATGCCATCGACCATGACCACGATGAAGCCGAGTTCCGCCAGTGCCTGGCTCGCGCCGCGCTCGGAGCGGAAGCTGAAGGTCTTGATCGAGCCGATCTGCGGGCCGGGGTAGACGAAATCGATGACCGGATACTTGTCGTGCGGATCGAAGTTGGTGGGCTTGTACAGGAGGCCGTACAGCGTCGTCTTGCCGTCACGCGCCTTCACCGTGAACGGCACCGGCGGCACCCAGCCGGCGGCCCTGAGCGGCGCGATGTCAGTCTTCGCGACCGTTGCGATGACGTGGCCGTCCGCGGCCGAACGCAGCACCGTCACCGGCGGTTCGGTCGGCGTCGAGTACGCATCCACGAAGTACTTGCCGCCGGGCGACATCGTGATGGCGTGGTCGGCATCCTTGGGCGTCAGCAGCGTGGTCCTGCCGGTATCGATGTCGACCTTGAACAACTGCTGGTAGTACGGATTCGCGCCCGGCGTGCGCCCGACGCCGACGTACCACAGGGTGCGCGTGGCGGGATCGACGTGCAGCACCTGGATCACGTCACCCTTGCCCGTCGTGATCGGGTGCAGCGGCTTGCCGGTTGCGAGGTCGTACAGGTACAGGTTCATCCAGTTGGTCTGCTCGGTCGGCCAGATCGCCTGGTTGCGAGCGGACAGGTACTGCCAATCGGGTTTGCCGTACCAGCCCTGGTAGAAGTCCTTGACCGAATACTCGAACGCCGTACGCACCGCGCCGGTTTCGGCATGGGCGACGTGGAACCACTCGTGCCGGTAATGGAGCGAGGGCCCGACCAGCGCAAAGGTCTTGCCGTCGGGCGCCCAGCGCACGGTGTCGACCGCGCCCAGCGCCCGCTCGGGCGGCATCTTGAGCGGGAGCACCTGCCGCGTCGCCACATCGACGACCACCGGATGCACCAATGGCACGTCCTTGTCGGCGGGCAGGGCTTCCGGCCACTGCTTGAGCTTCGGATGGCCGACGCGGCTGTAGATCACGTACATGTCCTTGACGTGGCTGCGATCCACGCGGAACGCCACGAAGCGCTTCGAGTCCGGCGCCCAGCGCACCATCGCGCCGTTGCCGTGCAGGGCGTTGGGATCACCGGTCGAGTAGCCATCGGTCAGCGTGCCGTCGGTGGTGAGCTCAGCGTCCTTGCCGACCGCCGTGTCGCGCAGCCACAGATTGCCGTCGCGCGAGAACACCAGCCATTGGCGGTTCGGCGAAAGCTGGTGGTGCTCGTCGATGTGCGTCAGCTTGGCGTCGTACCGGGTGCACACACCCGCGCCCGACAGATCGCAGTGGTAGCGCTTGCCGGCGAGATTGACGTCGAGCTTGCCATCGGCACGCGGATGGAAGTCGAACGCGTGCGGCCAGTCGTGCGCGGTGATCGGCTTGCCGCGCGCCTTGCCCAATGCCGCCGCGAGTTTCGCCTGATCGAACGCTGAGGTCACCTTGCCGGTCGTCGCGTCCATTTCGAGGAAGTAATCGCCGGTCGCATCGTGGTCGCGGTACCAGAAGTGGGTCCCATCCAGCCACTTCACGGTCTGGACTTCGTGGTACACCCGCGGGTCGTAGTTGTGGCCGACCAGCGGGTCGGTACTGCGGCCCAGGAACTTCGCCGCGCGCGCATAGTCCGCATCCGTCAGTTGCCGCGCCGCGCCCGTCGCCGGCAGCGCCGCCAGCAGCGCAACCAGCGCCAAACCAACGAATCCGGATGGTTTCATCGGGCGGCAAATCTTCGAGCGAACCTGAGCATCATCCCGCTGCGCATCGCGCGTGACGTGTGCAAAAAGTCACGGGATGCCCGTTCGCCCAGAACGAAAACCGCTCAAGAGAATGCGCGCACGGCATCCGGCTCCGCAGCTGTCGGTGCATCTCAGCTCGCTCCTCGATGATTTATCCAGCTTCGTCATTCCGGGGCCGCCGCAGCTCCATCGCGGCGGAACCCGGAATCCAGTCTTTTGCCATCCATGGCAATGGGCTCCGGCCAATCCATGGTCGGGATGACGGTTGTTGTCGGCGGCAGAAGAAGGGCATCCGGCCCGTCGACGCGGCCACCCGTCGCCGCGCCAACCCAAAACGCTCCAGCGCAGCAGTTGCCCGCGTCTGTACCATGCAGCGTTCCGTCGCCACGCCTGTATCGAAGAGAATGCGCGATCGACATCGGGAAAAGCTGCGCATGAAAACCATCGGCCTGATCGGCGGCATGAGCTGGGAATCCACGACGCACTACTACCAGCGTTTGAACGAGCTGGTCGTCGAACGCCTGGGCGGCCTGCACTCGGCGCGCCTGATCCTGTGGAACGTCGAATTCGACGAGATCGCGCGGATGCAGAGCGCCGGCGACTGGGAAGCCGCGGGTTCCGTGCTGGCCGACGCGGCCGTGCGCCTGCAGGCGGCGGGCGCCGAAGCGATCCTCATCGGCGCCAACACCATGCACCGGGTCGCGTCGGCGGTCGAGGAGGCGATACGCATCCCGCTGATCCACGTCGCCGACGTCACGGCGCAAGCGGTGCGTGCGGCCGGCCATCGACGCGCTGCACTCCTTGGCACCCGCTTCACGATGGCCGAGCCCTTCTACCGCGACCGCTTGGCGGCACGCGGCCTGGAAGTTGCGGTACCGACGGCCGCCGAACAGGATGACCTCCATCGCATCATTTTCGACGAACTCGTGCGCGGCAAATTCCTCCCGGAATCGCGCGAGCGTTTCATTGCGATCATGCGGCGCATGCAGCGTGACGGCTTGGAAGCCGTGATCCTCGGCTGCACCGAGTTCGGTCTTTTGATCCGGCCCGAAGACGCGCCCGAAATCCCGCGTTTCGATACCGTCGAGTTGCACTGCCGGGCCGCCGTCGACTGGATGCTGGCGGATGCGTGAGGCGTTGCGTGCCCCGCGCGACCGCAATGCGTGCGACGATGGACCGCCGACCTCGAAGTCCTGAGGTCCTATGCGGGTGGCGCCCATCGTCGAGATTCGGGAACTTCTTGTTCGATTTCCAGTTCGATGGTGGCCTGCTCTCTACAGATGGCCGTCATTCCGGGGCTGCCCGCGCTGTTTGCGGGTAGAACCCGACTGCGTTGGCAGGATTGCCAACGCGAACGCCGCAGGCGGCCCGAAGGGCTAGCGCCACGGATGGCGCGAGTCAGTCAAGCTTTGGCCTCAATGTGCGAGAAGCTGGATCGATTCGCGGCAGGAAGCGGTGAGTCAATCCATGCCTTTTATCGTCAGCGTGGCCCGGTCGAGAACCGACAGTCGCACCCCTACTCCCCCGCCTTGCGGTCCTCGTCGTCGAACACGATCTTGTCGGCGACGCGGCGGCAACGTTGCATGCGGATCGCTGCCACCCAGCCGCGCGAGGCGACGCGCGGCTTCGCGCTGGATCAGCGCCCGCAGCACCTCGTGGATGACCACCGAGCGCTCCTCCGTGGCGATGGCCTGCTCCGCCTGTTTCAGCAATTCATCATCGAGCGTGATGGTGGTTCGCATGGCCTTGCCTTCGGACGAGGCTTACGGGACAACTGGACACGCAGTCGGTCTACATCAAATGATGCATCACGTGATGCGCTTCCAGGTGCCACGGTTCGCTGCCTTCCCCGCCGGATCGGCCATTTCATCGGCCTCAACGAAACGGCGGAACTGGAGGCCGCGACGCGCGATTCCGACAGGTGTCCCGCTACCGCGCCCCTACCGCAGCAAACGAACGCTTGAAGAAATCCACCGCGGCCTGCCGCGCCTTCGCGGCGGCGTCCGGGTCGCTGACTCAGGCAGCAGGATGACGCCTCGTGCGGATGTGCCAAGGTCGAATCCGGTCCGGTTTCGCGTCGCGAGTCCGATGGGTTTCGTCACAGAACCTGCCACAGACGCCAAAAAGCCCGCTGCGGGAGCGGGCTCGGTGCAACGCAACGCGTTGCGTTTCGGTGGCTTGGCGTGGTGGCTAGGGGCGGGCTCGAACCGCCGACCTCAGCATTATGAGTGCCGCGCTCTGACCAGCTGAGCTACCTAGCCAAGCCGCTCATTCTACAGGCACCGCCGCTGGCCGACGCGACCTGTCGACCCTCCGCAGAAGCTCGCGGGTGATGTCGGCGCTGGTGCGCGCCGGTCAAAGTCGTGGCGACGCCCCCATCTGCCCTTGTCGCGGAGCGGGCGCGTTCGGGCTGCGGCCGCGCTCCCGGCGGGAGAGGGGTATCTTTGGATGAATCCCGGGGTAATCAGGATGTCGAATGTCCAGCTTGAGCGTGGCCACCAGCAAGCCGAAGTTGTGGGTGTCGCGTCCGGTGCCCCCGGAGCCCCTCGCGCCGCTTCATCAATACTTTGATGTATGGAGCGAGCCCACCGAACGCTCGCTGTCGCCCAGCGAGTTGGCCCGCAAGCTGGCGGCATGCGACGCCGCGATGGTTGGCCTTGCCGACCATATCGGCGCGAGTGAAATAGCCGAAACACGGCGTCTGCGCTTCATCGCCAACATGGCGACCGGATACGACAACCTGGATCTGGCGGCGCTGAGTGCAAAGCGAATCGGCGCGAGCAATACACCGGGTGTCCTGAGCGAAAGCGTGGCGGAGTTCGCGTGGGCACTGATGCTCGCTGCATCGCGCAGGGTGTGCGCCGCGGATCGATGGGTACGAGGTGGCCAGTGGAAGCAGGCGTTCGGCTTTTCGGATTGGCTGGGCTACGACCTGTCTGGGCGGACTCTGGGAATCCTGGGCCTGGGCAGGATCGGTCAGGCCGTGGCACGCCGGGCCGCCGCTTTCCGGATGCCTGTCATTTACCACAACCGCTCGCGCGTGGATCCTGCGCTGGAATCCGATTGTGGTGCCCGCTACGTCGATATGGATTTCCTGCTTCGATCATCCGATGTGCTGCTGGTTGCGATACCCGCGACGTCCGGGACCCGCCATTTGCTGGGTGCAGGGGAGCTGGCGAGGATGAAGGCCACCGCGGTCCTGGTGAACGTCGCGCGCGGCGGAATTGTGGACGAACACGCGTTGGCAGAAGCATTGGAACATGGACGCATTGCTGCGGCTGCACTGGATGTCTTCGAGGGCGAACCTGCAATCCTGCCGGCATTGCTGGTACTCGAGAACGTGATACTTACACCGCACATCGCGAGTGCCACGCCGAGTACGCGTCGAGCCATGGTCGCGGTTGCAGTCGATAATGTGATGGCGTTCTTCGGTTTCGGGACGCACGCTGGCCAGCCGCCGAACCTGCTCAATCCGGACCTGCTGTCGAATGATTGATGGCGCGGTGCTCGGCCACTCCGCCGCCGGTCGCGATGGCGACGTTCGCGCCGCCTGCACGTCCCCCTGCAGGGCCCGTTCCGTCGGCGATCTCGTGCCCGCCTGAAACGGCACCTTGTTCCTCGTCATCACGCTTCCTCCACAAATTCAGCGGGTTGCAGTGTCGGGCCGATTGCTTGTGGCACGTCAGGCATGGGCGTATATTCGACCGGCCACCTACGGCGTTATCTGGCGCGAGTCGGTTTGTGCGCGTCGATTGATGGTGACGCCATCGTGTGCAGGAGCAACACGCGTGTGGACCAAGGGAGTGCCGACGGATTCACGACACCACGAAGCGTGGCGCCCGCGGGCCTGCCGGTTCAAAGTTGCCCATCTCAATCGCGGGGTATCGAAATGAATGACGACAGTAATCGGGATAATCACGTCTCGGAAATGCTGAGCGCGAAGGGTGCCAGTCGCCGCAACCTCCTGAAATCGGCCGCGGCAGTCGGGGCGGTCGCCGCAGTGGGTGGATTCGGGTTTCCATCCATCGTTTCGGCACGCGGCGATCAACCTGTGTTGTTTGGTGTCGATGAGCCGCAGACCGGGACCTACGCGATCACCGGCAGGAATGAGGTGGATGGGATGCGGCTTGCGGCAGCCGAACTCAACAAGAAGGGCGGCATCCTGGGGCGGCCGGTCAAGCTGCTGGTCCAGGATTCCACCAGTGGCGATGCCGGCGTCGCGGTGCAGGTGGCACATAAATTCATCAACAAGGACAAGGTCAATTTCCTCATCGGCAACGTGAACTCGGGCCTGACGATGGCGATGTCGGCGGTTGCCCATAAAGCCGGCGTCTTGTTGGTGGATCCAGGTGGCCATGCCGATCCAATCACGGGTACGGAATGCCACTGGGGTACGTATCAAGTAGACCCGACGACATCTTTGCTGGTCAACGCGATCGCTCCCGACCTCATCAAGAAGTTTGGCAAGAAGTTTTATTTTCTTGTCCCCGATTATGCCTTCGGTCAATCGTTGCTGAAAGCCTACAATGTAAACCTGAAGAAGTACGGGGCGACCAATGTGGGTACCGACCTCATTCCGTTGGGGACGTCGGATTACTCGTCGTACCTAATCAAGGCACAGGCGGCGAATCCGAACGTGATCATTGTCCTCCAGAACGGAGAAGATCAGGTCAACGCGCTGAAACAGATCGTGCAGTTCGGCCTGGACAAGCGGTTCCACATCGCCGGTGCCAATATTGAGCTCGAGACGCTGGAAGCGCTGGCGCCGACGTCCCGCGTCGGTACGTGGGTCATCGAGTGGTACTTCAAGCAGCCTGGCGTTCCGCACGTCGCGGAGTTCACGGCGGCGTACAGGAAGATGTTCAACCGCACCCCGACCGCCAGAAGCTGGTTCGGACATACCGCCATCTGGGCGTGCGCGCTGGGCGCCGAGAAGGCCAAGTCACTCGACACGCTCAAGGTCGCCCGGGCCCTGAATGGGTACACGCTGCCGCCCGAAGTCGCGTTGCAGAAGTATCCCGCTACGTTCCGCGCCAACCAGCACGCGCTGATCGGCACCATCTGGTTTGGTCACGCAAAGCAGAACGGCAGTGCAAGTGATCCGGACGACCTGTTCGAAATCACGGATACCATCGACGAAAAGACCATCGCGCGCTCACTTGCGGAAACCGGATGCCATATGACCTGGCCGACTTGAGCATTTTGGTCCAACGGAAGGCGCAGCCGCCTGCTCGATCCACTATCAGGCGGCTGCGCCGACCACCGGGCCGTCTCGACGGTCACCGGGTTGCGTACCC
>JBOHYW010000168.1:0-7897 GCA_050738155.1 Rhodanobacteraceae bacterium | reverse complement strand
CGACGAACAGACCTGCATTCCCCACTTCGAAAGCAAAGTCGAAGTGGAAGAGCATCTGCGATCGAGCGGCTTGCCGTATACGATTCTGCGGCCTGTCTTCTTCATGGAGAACTGGCTGGGAAAGTTCGGCGAGTCGATCCGGAACGGACAGGTCCAGCAACCATTGAGCCCGACGACAACGTTGCAGATGGTAGCGCTGGATGACATCGGCGCGTTTGCAGCGCTTGCGTTTGAACTTCCCGACGAATGGAAGAACAGGACATTTTCGCTGGCGGGCGATGAATTATCGATGCAGCAGATTGCCGAAGCATTCAGCCGCGCGACCGCGCGGGATGTGCAGTACGTTCAGGTTCCCTGGGACCAGTACGAGAAGAACATGGGACGGGAGCTGACGGTGATGTACCGCTGGTTCGAAGAAAAAGGTTATCACTTCAACCTTGAAGAAGTGCGGCGCGAATATCCGCCGACCCACACCTTCAATCGATGGCTGGAAGCGCACTGGAATACAACAGCCACTGCGGCGCGTCAGGTGCAGGGTCAAGCGTAAACGAGCCAAGCACCTGTCGCTGCCGCGCGGGCCGGCTCGCTGTTGCGGAACGCGTACGCGCCGCCCGTGCGCCAGCTCCACCGACCACGACGAAGCCGGCGCGCCCGCAACATCCCCCCGCACTGGCACCAGCCCGCTCGCATCCTTGCCCAGCCGCCGCCACGCAGTACACGTACCGCGCGCATGACAGCCCGCGCTCACGACAGAACGCCGCCGTCGACAACCCGCTCGCCCGGCACGCCGCCAAGTGCTTGCTCGACACTTCCGCGTTGCTCACCATCGCATCTCTCCATCAGGAAAGGCGCGATCACACCATCCGGGGCGCGGAAACGATAGGCGAGGCGGGCGGACGCTTGCATTATAAATTGGTGCCGACAGTCTGACTCGAACAGACGACCTACCGCTTACAAGGCGGTTGCTCTACCAACTGAGCTATGCCGGCATCGTGCGCATGATCGCAGGTGTGGCGACCGGGATCAAAAGCAATCCTGATTACGATCGCAAATCAGCACAAGATGCGGTTGCTAACGTTCAGCGCGAATCGGGAAAACAATCGATCGATTTCGATCCCAAATCGCTGCGTCCAGGCAACCAATCCGACCAATTGAAAACCGTACCTGCCAGCACTGCGTAGTCAACCCAGTACGCGGGCTCGGTGTCGACGCGCTGTTCGAGTTTGGCCGCAAAACCCAGGCCCTGCAGTTGCGCGAGTCGGTTTTGCGCGTTCGCCTGGTCGTTGAACAAGCCCAGCGAGATCGTGTTCTGCTGGTCACCGGCGGTTACCACGTAGTAATCGTGGATGCCCTTGGCTTCCAACCGGCGCGCTTCGTCGAGCGCCGCTTCGCGGCTCGCGGTGGCCGGCAGATAAACCCAGTAGCCGTGCGAGCGGTTCACGCTCTCCTGACGGTATTGGATGCGTGCCACGTGCGGCGACAGAACTTGCATCGCGGTACGCATGTCGACCGTGGTGGTGAATGGGCCTAGCGTGTGGCACACATCGCGGACCAGTTGCGTGTTCGTCGCGGCCGCTGCCGGCACCGCGCCATGCGCAAACCGCGCGGGCGGTTGCTCCGACAGCAAGCGCAATGCCGGCACGCCCGGATCGGTCACCGGCGGCAGCGGCGATGCGGGCGCAGGCCCGAGCAGCAGCCACGCCGCCGCACCGACGTTCAACGCCAACAACAACAGGAAAAGTAGACGGGCAAACATCATCGAGACCGTTGCGAACGTCGCATTCTACGGGCGCGCCCCGGCGCCGGGCTGGGACGCCGCCCAAACTTCGAGCCCGCGCCACACGGCATCATCGAGCAAGCGTGCCGGCGCGCTGCCGTATTGATCGAGCGCAGCTTTCAGCGACGCCGCGCCACCACCGTGCAACCACAACGCGGGCGCATCGAATTCCGCCCGATAACCGGCGTGGAACGCGTCGACCAATGCCGTCGCGGCACGCCAGCAGCCGGCGCGGATCGCTTTGCGGGTGTCATCGATTCCACTTTCCAGGTCACTTTCAAATGCATCGGGATTGGTCTCGCCGATGGCGGTGCCGCCATGCAGCGAGCGCACCATCAAATCCGGGGACGGCGCGATCAGACCCTCGCGTTGCCTGCCTTGCGCATCCACCGCGTCCAGCGTCAGCGCGGTACCGCAGCCGACGACCACGCAGGGCGCGCCGCCGCTGGCGGCTCGCGCCCCGATCATCGCAAGGAATCGATCAATGCCGAGTCGCTCGGGAATCCGGTAGCCGTTGGTGATGCCGCACGCCTGTCGCGGCGACGACAACCATTCCGTTGATACGCGCGGCCAACGCTGCAGCGCGCGACGCAGAAGCCGGGCGCGTTGATCGGAAGCCACCGACGCGACCAACACGCATCCGGGTTCCGGCCAAGCGTCAAGCATTTCACGGAGCAGATCGTCGGGCTCGAGTGTGTCCCAATCGATGCCCAGCGCCTGCCCCGGCTCGCCGTCGCGCGACCAGCGGCCTTTCAGGCTGGTGTTGCCGAGGTCGAACAGCCAAAGCACTTTCTCGCGATCGTTCATGCCGGGCGTACCGAAACTTCCGCGCTGTCGACGCTGCGGATGCCGGTCGCGATACGTACCCGCAACGCGCCGCGCGCGTCGACACCTTCAGCGATGCCATCGAACGTATCGCGTGCGCCTTCGACGCGAACCTTGCGCCCGGACAGTGCGTCGCGTTCGGCCCACGCGTCCGCGACCACCGCGAAGCCGTCGGCATCGAAAGCTTCCAACGCTTCGATGAGTCGTGCGATCAGGCGTGCCGCCAGCGCATTGCGCGACGGTGCCTCGCCACCACCGAGCTCGGCCAGGTCGGTGCTCGATCGCCCCAGCGTCGCGCGCACCGCGGCTGGCAACCGCAAATTGATGCCGATGCCGATGATGGCGTGGCAAGGCCCCATGAATTCGCCGCCCAGTTCGACCAGGATGCCGCCCAGTTTGGCATCGTCATGCACCAGATCGTTGGGCCATTTCAAGGCCACACCGCGCACGCCCGCGTCTTCCAGCGCCCGTGCCGCCGCGATACCGGCGAGCAACGACAAGCCCGACAGCGCGGCATAGCCGCCGGCAAATCGCTTCAAGCAGGAAAATTGCAGATTGGTGGCCGGCGGCGACAACCATTGCCGGCCGCGCCGGCCGCGCCCCGCCTGCTGCCAATCCGCAAACACGAAGGCAAGGTCGGGCAGTTGCGCGGCCCGGCGCGCCAGCTCGCTCGAAGTCGAATCCAGCCGCCAATGGTTTTCCAGCAACCCGAGGCGGCGCCGCGCCACCACCGGCAGCGCAGCGCGGATGCGCTTGGCATCCAGTGGTTCGAGCGGATGGACCAGTCGATAACCATCCGCATCGGTACGGATGTCGAGGCCCGCCTCACGCAAGGCCTCGATTTGCTTCCATACCGCCGCCCGCGAAACGTCCAGCCGCCGCGCCAGTTCGGGACCGGTGACGGCGCCACCCGGCGCCAGCCACGCCAGCAGGGGCGGTGCGCCGCCATCGTCTTCGTTGGCGGTCGCTGGCAGGCAGGGAACGGATGTGTCAAGATGAACTTTCGACATGCACTGATTCCGGGGGCTGTCATGAAACACTTGTCGTTATGGATGACGGTGCTGTTGTTGGGCGCCTTGCCGCTGACCGCGGCGGCGTTCGATTATGGCCCGAATCAACCACTGCTTGCTTCCAATGACAGCAATTCGCCGCAATTGCCGGGCGCGCAGGTGCGCGCGGCGGCAGCGGGCGAAATGCCGAAAGCCGATGCCAACGACATGGCGGAAGCCAGCGCCGACGATAATGCTTTTCCCAACCCGGTGACGGCGCAAACGCATCACGTGATGCCGCAAGGGCCAGGACCGGCTTCGCCACGCAGCCAGGGTCCGTCGGCCAGCAACAAGGCGCGGCAACACCCCGCGTCATCGGCCGCTGCCGGTGCGGCGCCCAGCCCGCCGTCGTGGCAATCGCTGCTGCCGGGTTCGATCCAATAGCAGGTTGTTGAAAAAGTGCTTTCCTGCACTTTTTACTCACGCCGTCCCTGGCGTTCGCCCTTCGGGCCAGCTTTGCTGTTCGCGTCCGCTCCTGCGGACGCAGTCAACGCGCCGGGTCCGGCAGATGTCCGTACTCGGCCTCGCCGAATCAAGCACTTGACGTGCTCGATTCGCTGCGGCCATCCATGACCTGACAGGCATGGATTCGCTCTCGACGTACGACCCTCACGTCTCGGAAAAACTGGCGTGGAAACACGCGCCACCGAGTTCGGTCGAGCGATCCACCTGCAGCGTGCCGCGATAGGCACGCACGATATCCTCGACGATCGCGAGACCGATGCCGTGCCCCTGCACGCGCTGGTCGCCGCGCACCCCTCGCTGCAGCACGCGCTCGAGTTGCTCCTGCGGGATGCCAGAACCATCGTCTTCGACCCGGATGTCCAGCCCCATCCGCCATGCGCGCGGGTTGGCCGGCGTGATTTTTTTAACGCTGAGCAGCACCCGGTGCTCGGCCCACTTGAAGGCGTTCTCCAGCAGGTTGCCGAGCAGTTCCAGCAGGTCGCCTTCCTCGCCGTAAAACTGCGCGCCCTCCTCGATGTCGAATTCGCACAGGATGTTCTTGCCCGAATACACGCGCTCCAGGCTGCGCACCACCGCTTCGGCGTGCGCTTGCACCAGGATCGGCGTCGCGAACGTCGAATGTCCGGAAGATTTGGCACGCGCCAGCTGGTAAGCGACGATCTGGTCCATCTGCTGCACCTGGGCCAGCATGTCGCCGCGCACGTCGATGCCGTCGTCAGCTGATTCCAGTCGCGAACGCGCGACCGCCAGCGGCGTTTTCAAGCTGTGTGCGAGGTCGTCCAGCGTGTTGCGATAACGTTTCAAGTGCTCGCGTTCGCTTTCGATGAAGCGGTTCAAGCCACGGGTCAGTGCGGCCAATTCGCGCGGGTAGGGCCCGCTCAGGCGTTCGGCGCTGCCACGTTCGATCCGCGTCAGGTCGCGCGCAACGCGCCGCAGTGGCGAAAAACTCCAGCGCAGCAAAATTTGCTGTAGCACCAGCAATGCCAACCCCAGCGCGCCCAGCCAGCCGAACAAGGTACGTCGGTAAGCGACCAGTCCGGCCTGGTACAACCCCTCGTTTTCGGCGACGTTGACGGTCAGGCGATAGCTCTTGTGGTCTTGCAGCACCCACTCCACGCCCTGGCTCAACACATACATCGGCCCTGCTGGCGTCAACACGGGACCAAACGTGGTGACACCGGGCGGCAACAGGGTATTGAACGGCAGGTCACGTCCCAGTGCCGACGGCGCAGACCAGCGGAACCCGTTCTGGCCGACGATCACCACGTACAGCCCGGAACCGGGCCGCGCGAAATCCGGGTTCGGCGGCTGCATGTCGGGCGGAATCACCCGATCGGAACGATTGCTGACGTCGATACCGCCAAGGTACGCGTACACGTAGGTTTGCAGGCGCCCGCGCAGACCCGCCAGCGCCGCATGCGCATAGGCGCGGTCCAGCGCGAAACCGGTCAGGCCCAGGAACCCGATCAACACCAGCAGCGTGGCGATGGTCGACCGCGATGCCAGCGACAATGGCCGGCGTGCGGTAGCGCCCTCGGATTGCATTTATTCCGAGACAGTTTCGTCGCGCGGAATCGCAAAACGATAACCGCGCCCACGCACCGTCTCGATCGGTTTCAGCGCCGAGTCCGGATCGAGCTTGCGGCGCAGCCTACCGATGAACACTTCCAGCACGTTCGAATCGCGGTCGAAATCCTGCTGGTAGATGTGCTCGGTGAGGTCGGCTTTCGACACCAGTTCGCCCGCGTGCAGCATCAGGTATTCCAGCACCTTGTACTCGTAGCTGGTGAGGTCGGTGGCCCTGCCATCCACGCTCACCGTCTGCGCGGTGGTATCCAGCCGGATCGGCCCGCACGACAGCACCGGCTTGGCCCAGCCGGATGCACGCCGCACCAGCGCGTTGATACGCGCCAGCAGTTCCTCGACGTGGAACGGTTTGACGAGATAATCGTCGGCGCCGAATTTCAGGCCTTCGACCTTGTCCTGCCACGACGTGCGGGCCGTCAGGATCAGGATCGGATAGCCGTGGCCTTCCTTGCGCAGGATCTCGACCAATTCCATGCCGGAAAGTTTGGGCAGGCCGAGGTCCACGATCGCAAGATCGAACGGCACCTCGCGGCCGAGGTACAAGCCCTCTTCGCCATCGGCCGCGGCGTCCACCGCGAACCCGTCGCGTTTCAGGCGTGCCGCCAGGGTTTCGCGCAACGGCGCTTCGTCTTCCACCAACAGGATGCGCATCAGTGCCCTCCTTGATCGGAATCGTGTTTGCCGGATTTCGTCGAGCTTGGCGGAGAGTGTAACTGCACCACCTTGACCTGACCCTGAGGCGTCAAAACCTTGATGCGATAGACGGTGGTCCGGCCACGCGCCACGGAATCCGCCGCGAGGATATGCCCATGGGTCTTGTGCTGCACCTGCTTGACGGCCTGCTCGAGGCTTGTCGGGTGCGGCGGCTGCGATGACGGCGGCGCTGGTTGCGCAGCCGCAACCAAGGCACACAGCCACAGCGCACACGCCGTGGCGATCGGGATCAACGGGGATTTCATGGCGACAAAAGCTCGCGCTGCCAGCGATAGTCCCTACGATCATCCGGTAATCCATTGAATTCGTGCTGAACATGCAAAAAATCGCTCGCTGCGCGAGCTGTAGAGGGTGAAGTCGCTCACTTCGTTCGCTGTAAAGAGTAAATGCCGTCGGCAGCCCAACTCGGCTCTTTCTCTTTATTACCCTTTGCAGTCCTGCGCAGCGGGACGACTTCACTCTTTACCCGCTGCAGCGCCGCCTCGACCGTTTCCCAGCCTGCATTGGGCGCGTGCGCGGATTCCGACAGCACCCGCCGGAAGGCCTTGCCGCCCGGCTGGCCGTGGTACAGGCCCAGCACGTGCCGCGTGATCGATGCCAAGCGCACGCCGCGCGCACGTTCGGCTTCGATGTAGGGCCGCAGCCGCCGCAGCACGACCTCGCGCGCGGGCGGTTCGCCGCCGTGCAAGGCCGCGTCGATGCACGCCAGCGCGTACGGATCGTGGTACGCCAACCGCCCCAGCATCACGCCATCGACATGGCGCAGATGTTCATCCACAGCGGGTCGCCCGTCGACGCCGCCGTTGATCACCACCGTGAGATCGGGAAACTCGCGCTTCAACCGGTACACGCGCGGATAATTGAGCGGCGGGACTTCGCGATTCTGTTTCGGCGACAGCCCCTGCAGCCACGCTTTGCGCGCGTGCACGATCAATACGCCGACCCCGGCCTCGAGCATGCGCGTCGCGAACCCGAACAGATCCTTGTCGTCATCCTGGTCGTCCACCCCAATCCGGCATTTCACCGTCACCGGTACATCCCGGCCAACATCGGCGACCGCCTCGCGCATCGCCTGTACGCAATCCGCCACCAATTCCGGTTCGCGCATCAGGCACGCACCGAAGCGTCCCGACTGCACGCGATCGGATGGGCACCCGACATTGAAATTGATTTCGTCGTAACCGGCTTCGGCGCCGTAGCGCGCTGCCTGGGCCAGCTCCCGCGGGTCGGCGCCACCCAATTGCAATGCCACCGGATGCTCTTCGGCGTTGTGTTGCAGAAGATGCATGCGGTCACCCCGCGTCAGCGCAGCTGCGGTGACCATCTCGGTATACAGGCGTGCATGCGGACTGACCAGACGATGGAAATACCGGCAGCGCCTGTCGGTCCAGTCCATCATCGGCGCGACGCTGAGCGCCCAACGGTTCATGTTGTCGATCGAGTTGGACATCCAAAGCGCCAATGGGGTCAGGAATAGCCT
>JBOHYW010000167.1:0-7966 GCA_050738155.1 Rhodanobacteraceae bacterium | reverse complement strand
CACTGCCATGCGCATCAACTCGCCGACGCGCAGCGTGTCTTCCACGCGGGGCAGGGGCTTGCCAACAAGGATGAAGTTCATCGCTGCAACGTCGTATGCCCGTGCGCGCTGGATAACCGGGCGCGGGCGCAGGGCATTGACGGGCCGCAGATAGCTCACCTTGCGCGCCGCCGGGGGCTGGCTCCAACCCAGCTTGCGCAAGTCCGCCGTGTCCACGCTGAGGGCGGCAAGCAGATTGTCAGGCAGCGTCTTCCCGAGTTTCTTTTTGGCTTTGCTGTCGGTGAGAAAGCTGGTACGCAAGGACTGGTATTCCGCGGCCGGCAACGGAGCGTAGAGCGTGACGAGTTCGCCCATGAGTTCGCCGGTGCTGGTGTCCACTGCCACGTCGCCGGGCTTGCAGTCAGGTTCCATGGCCTCGACGACACGCTTCGCTTCCACCCAGGATTCGGCGCGGCCCAGGTAGCCCATGGCGGACAGGAGGTCATCCAGAAGAGCGCGCTGCAGATCGGGTAAGTCGATGTCCTGCCAGATGACGGTCAGCGGATCATCACGCCTGACGGCCGTGAAAGCGTCGAACACCAGCGAAGTCTTGCCGGCGGCGAACTGCGGCATGTAGTGGCGGGTGTGGCTGTGAATGGCGGCCGGCAGGCGGTATTCCGGCAATTCGCCGGACAGGGATTCGATCAACGCTTTGAGCGTGCTTTCGTTGTGCTTGCCGGTGTGCTTGACTTTGTGATGCCAGGTAGCGATCAGGGCGCGCAGGATGCGCCATGGTTCGGGTGGCCAGGCCACCGCACCCTCGTTGACGTGGCGATCCCACGGCGTGGCGTGGTAACGCCCGGCAGGAAAGGTAAAGGCGAGCGCGAGCATGGCTCAGTCCCCGCTGCCGTCGTTGTCTTCCTTTTCAGCGTCACCATTGTCCTTTTTGGCTTTCTTGCCTTTGCTGCCCGTGAAGGTCACGGTGGTCTGCTCGAAATTCGCATCTGCATCGGCGCCCTTGATGAGATCGGGCAGCGCTTTGGTCAGGTCTGTCAGAGTGGGCAGCTCGAATCCTTGTGGACGCTGGATGTCGATGCCTTCGCACTCAAGGTCGCAAGCGGTACGCAGGCGCAGGCCGGTTTCGAGGAAGGCACGGATCTTATAGAGCGCCAGCGCCACCAACAAGCGAGACGCTGGATCCGGTAGTCCGTAGCCACGGAGTTGCGCGAGGTCGAGATTGAAATAGGCGAAGATTTTCGGCGATACGAACTCGTCGCGTGGGTAGATGACGTTGCCCTCCCCTTCTTTCAAGCTCGGGTCCAAGCCGACCTTCACACCACCACTTGCGGCAACCTTCGCGCCAGTGGCCTCGATGAATGCAGAGAGTGCACGCGGGAGGCGTATGACGCCCGCAATCTCTTCAAGAAAGATGCCGTGAAGCAGACTGTTGATGTCGTATCGGAGAAGCGCAGGGACCAATTGATCGCGCACTGAAAACCGCTTTCCCTTTTGATAGTTGATTGAATCCGCAATTGGCTTGAAGTCGGTAGCACGTGCAATGTATTCAGAGTTGATCCGGTGTGCTTCAAGCACCGAGTTAGTCAGCGGTTTGCCATCCTTGTCTTTGACTTTCACCACCGACAACCCGCGAAGGGGGGCGGCCCAGTCTCCCGCGCCTTCGTTTGCGTTCCGATCCCAACACACGGCTTCCATGCGGTTGGCCATGCTCTGTGCGGATTCGACCAGCAGTGTGGGCGTGCCGTCTGGACCGTCGTAAAGCGCTGCCCCGATTTCAGGAAAACCGGTGGGTTGGAAGCGCGTACCTTGTAGTGGCTTGAGCTTGGCGCGCAGCAGCAGGCGGGGGGCGTTGGCGAGTGCGGAAAGATCGAGGCTCATGATCGTTCTCCTTGATGGGGTGATGTCAGGCGGATTCGGGCTTGGGTTGTTTCAGAACTGCATTTGCGAGTTGTCGAGTCGCGCCGATGCGCAGCGGAATCAACAGCGCGGCGGCAGCACGTCTGGGATCGATGCCGGCAAGCGTAGGCAGCGAACCGGGCATGAACAGAGGTGCAAGGCCGGAGGCACGCAAGCGGCGCCAGGCGGCACTCACGGCCCGATTGCCGTGGTTGCCGGCTGCCAGTTGGGCCAGCATCCCAGTAGGTACGGGCATGCGCTCGTCTTCGGGCAAGAGATGCAGCGAATGCAATATGCGGTTTGGTGTCAGGCAAAGCTTCAGCAACGCGAAGGCTGCGGGTACGGCGCCTTCGCCCGCAGCGTGGTCGATGTCGGGCGGAATGTCGCACAAGGCGAGCCCCGGCAGTAGTTCAGCGATGCGGGAGTCCATGCCCTTGTCGCGCAGGAAGGCGGCGATGTCATCGAGCATGGCACCCGCGGGGCTGGCGAGTGGCTTGTCGTTCATCTCCAGCATGTCAGCCAACCACAGTCGGCGGCTCAGCAAGGCAGGTAGTGTGTTGATCAAGCGGCCTTGCTGGCCGTCGCAAATCCGAAATTTCTCGCCGGCTTCCGGCGTCATCCATTGGTCGAAGCGGCGTTGCATGGGGAAGAGTTGCGCGCGCAGTGGCAAGGGTTGCTCACCGACACCGCGTAGGCCCGCCAATGACTTGGCGATGCGGAAAGTGGGTGTGTTGTCGTCGTCGGCGGCGATTACCCAGCGTTCGGAAAGGCGGGGGATCGGACGCACGGCTTCACGTGTTCTGGTGCTCGTCGCCAGTGAAGTTTGAATTTCGCCGAGAAGCACCAGCAGCGATTGTGCTTCGGCCTTGTGCGGCGTGTGCCCCGAGAGGACGAAAAGTTGATCCTCCAGTCGCTTGCGCAGGCTCTTGAAGCGAACCGCCGTGTTGCCATCGTTGGCAAAACGGCGAAATCGTTCCAGCCAATTGTTGCGATCGAGTTCGTCGATCCAACGGGATTGCGGTGTGTCACCAACGGTGATTCGGGACAACGGTGCTGCGAAGAACGCTTTGCCGTTGCGTTTCAGTAGTCCATAGCGTTGGAAGCTCCTGACCCCACGGTAACCGCCAAGATGCTGTACGGCGCGTGCGAAATCGAGCGCATCCTTGGCAGGCTTTCTCCCTAGTGCAACACGGCCTTCGGCCATCAACGCTTGTATTTCTGAGCAGGTGGATGGTTGAGGCCATAGCGGCATCCATATTTCGCCTCTTGTATGGTCGTTGGAAGAATCACTCTCTCCCAAGCTGCCTGATCCAGCACTAACGGTCCGAACACAAAACGGGTAGCTCATAGCCCCGGAGCGACTATCACTGTTCCGACGTGTTGCACTCGCCGCAAAAAGCAGGGAGCCTTCGATCATAAGCACAAAGTCCCACGGGTCAATGAGAGCGTCGGCATCGAACCCGGTGCTGGCGTTGTAGCCTCCGGCTTGACCAGGTGAAAACTGCCCGATGTTGTCTTTCGTCAATTCCGGCGTCGTTGCTCCGAACAAACTCGTACACAACTGAGGGTGCGACTGCGGTGGTACGGCGCCTTCGTGGGTGCCGATGACGTCGATGACGCGTTGCATGAGATTGCTGGTGAAATCCAGGTTCCCATCGTTCCATCCGCTCCCCAGCAATGGCGGAAAACTGGTTGTGCCGCCGCTGACGACAAGGCCGGCATCCATCGCTTGCACGCATTGGTCGGGTAGCGTTGCACGGAGGCAGAGAATGAACTCGTCTTTCTGGCTTCCGCTATCTGGTGCCGTGGTCAATCCCGCGTTTTGAACGGCGGTCTTTGCTTGGGCGAGTACTTGCCTGTAGGTCGTGAGGCGCGGATTGCCGCTGTGGACGATGGCGGTTACTACCTTAGTCGCAGTGGTCTCTCGGTCAAAAACACCGAGTTTCTTCTTTTTCCCGGTTGAAGGGTCTGTTTCCTTCGATTTACGTTCCTGGTAGTAGAACCCACTACCTGCATTCCACGGCGCGATGATGGGTGTCGGTGAATACTCGCGAAGAAAGAACTGCTCGATGCCTTCGCGATCCAGCGGTGTGCGCAACACGAACTGCTCGCCACGCCAGAAGCCGCGGGTCTCGGGACATCGGGCTGACAGCAGACGCAGTACGCCGAGTGCCTTGAGATAGCCGGCCAGTGGCGTTGCAGTGCAGCCGGCGAGAACGATTTCGTTCATGCGTCGTTCTCCTGTTCCAAGCGTTCGCGCCAGATCGTCATCAATGGCCGCCAGTCGCGCCGATCGCCAGCGCGCAGTGCGGTGAGATAACGCTGTGTGGCCGCGCCTTCGTCCGGGGTAGGATCAACGTCCGGGAGTTCGAGCCGACGCGTCAGCCAGTCGATGAAGACGCGCGTGGTACGACCGTTGAAGTCGGTGAACGGGTGGATGCTGAGCAGGCGGCCTTCGGCGAACGCGAGGGTTTCAAGCCAACGCTCGTCGAGGTCGGCGGGCAGTGCTTCAATTCGCGCTTCGAGGTCAAGCGCATACTCGCGCATTGCGGGCGCGACCCGATGAGGCAAGGGAGGATGGTGGTTGCCCACCACGACTTCCTGCTTGCGCCAGCGGCCGGCGAAGTCCGGCGTGAGGTCGCCGCAGATGCGGCGGTGCAATTCGAGAAACAGGGTTTCATCCAGCGGCTGGTCATCCAGCTCGCCTTCGCGGACCGCGTTTTGTACCGCTTCGACCCGGCGCGCGAGAGGTGGCGCAAGTTCGGCGTAGCTCAGGATACCGAGCGAGGTATCGAGGTAGCGGGTGGCTGCGTGAGGCGGACGAGTTCGGCTTCCAGCATCGCCTGATCCACCGGTTCGCCCTCGAAGGCCATGCTCCTCGCCACTTTGCGCGGCAAGCTTGCCAGCCGCCGCCGCTGCCGTTCGTGTTGTGGCAGGTTGCGCCAGTGCTTGATGGCCGTGATCCAGTCCATGTGCTCCATTGTGCGGCTCTCCGGTGTCCGGTTCAAGCTGCTCGGCCGCCGAAGCGCGCCAGTCGGCGAGACGCACCAGGGTTTCCATCCAGGCAAGCTGGAATGGCCCGTATTGATCGAGCAGGCGCAGGGCGCGCTCAGTCCACGAGTGGCCCTGCTTGCCTTCGCCCAATTCCATCAGAGCCAATTCGAGGATGAGTGTTTCACTGTATTCGCCGTCGAATTCGAGTGCCGGCAACGAGTCGCCTTCGTACACGCCGCGCGCGAATCGCTTGACGCCGGTCGGTACGTGGTCGGCTTCGGTCGGCATGGCGCGCAGGCTCATGCGTACCTTCCCATGGTGAGCCAGGATCAGGTACGCGATCAGGTCGGCGTCAGGCTCGCCGTCGTGTTGTGCCAGCCAGCCGAGCATGGAGACCAATTCGTGGCGGAAGAAAGGCCGGCTATGTCGCATGCGTCCCGGGCAATCGGATTTGGCCAATGGACGCGTGGAGTCGGCGGGCAGTCGACAGCGGTACATTGACTGCTGGAAAACCTCGTGAAGCTTGCCGAGGTCGTGCCAACGGCCTGCGCGAATCACGCTGGCACTGTGGTTGGTTTCGTTCACGGCCGCGCACAATCGAGCTGCGTGATCGGCGACGTGGCCGAGGTGATCGGGCAATGCTACCGACTTGTTTTGCAGCGAGCGCTGGTCGCCGGAAAAGTCAGGTTCGGCGTGGGTATCGCCGCTGGCAATAACGCGGACGGGTGCTTTCCGCTGTGTGGCATCAAAGCCGATGGCGGTGTCGTAGCCGCCATCGGCGGCGCGAGCCAACAACACCATACCGGGGCGCGGATCGCGTTTCAGTTTGGTCCATTGGCCGTCCAGCGTGTCCCAATACCAGAGTGCCATGTCCTTTCGTTTGGCAAGTTCCTTGATCTGCCCCATCGAAGCGGGGCAGAGTTCTTTGCGCGAGGGTCGACCTTGCGGTTCGGGCTGATTCGGGTCGTTTGCGAATTCCCGCCAGAACACTTGCACGCCTGGCATGCCGCTGTCGCGGATGTAGTCGGACACATCCACGTCGAAACCGGAGAGATCGGGATCGGTGTTGAACAGATCGAGCAGATCCTTGCGGCGCAGGACCGCGGTCAGCGGCCGTTCTTCACTGGTTGCCGGCAGGTCATTGGGACTGGCGCTGTCCAAGGCGTTCAACTTGGCACGCGCGAGGGCCAGAGTTTCAGCGGTATATGGTCGCGACAGGTCCTTGTCGTTCTCCACGTCCACCCACAGGATGCGTGCGCCATCGCTATTGTGCTTGCCATCGCGATTGCAGCGTCCGAACCGCTGCACCATCGACGCCCAAGGCGCAAGTTCGGTGACCATCACTCTGGACGAGACGTCCACCCCGGCTTCGATGGCTTGGGTGGCGACGACGATGCGATCGACGTCGGCATCGTTACGCAATCGTTGCGCCTGTTCTGCGCGCTCGGCGGCGCGGAAACGAGCGTGGATCAGCAGATCGTTATTGCCTGGACGTTCAGCGCGCAACAACCGGAACAATTGCTGCGCACGCTCGACGCGATTGACGATCACCAGCGTTTGCGTGTGCTCGTCATGATTTTCGAGCACCAGCGTACGAAGGCGATCGAGATAGTCCTTCGCTCGCTGCTTGTTGCTTTCTTTGGTGAGAGTGAAGGTTGCCTTCTGCAGCGACTTCACGGCTTGCAACCGATTGCCGGCTTGCCGTCGATCCTCATCGCCGATCGTGTGGCGAGCCAATGAATCGATATGGGGGCGCATGTCCACCGTCGCCAGCCAATCGCGGTTGAGCGTCGCGGAAACCCATAACGTGCGGCTGCCTTCTGCAAGCGGGAAGCTACGCCGGAATGCTTCGAGCTGTGCCGAAGTGGCCAATCCCGCACCCATCAGTTGCACTTCGTCGAACACCCACAGGCAGTCGTTATGCAGCAGCGCGAAGTGAATCGGCCACTGGTAGCGGCTCATGCCGTAGCCACGCAAGAGTGCGCGTGAGAGCAGCATGTCCTGGGTGCCGATCAGGATCATGTCTTCCTCCGGATATTCGGCCCAGGTCTTCAGGTCATCGGCGCCGCCCATCAATACGTGTACCGAGACTTTCCCTTCGCCTGCTTTTCCGTAAATGTCCAACCTTTGCAGCCATTGCCGGATATTCTCGGCCGTCTGCTCCACCAGTACGCGCATGGGCAGGCACCAGATGAGGCGGCGCGGCGTGTCATTTTCCACCGGTCCGGTGCGCCCACCTTGGCGCCAGCCACGTTTCCACAGCCAAGCGAGCGTCACCGCTGCGGTCTTGCCCATACCGGTGGGTACGTCAAGCAAATCGGGCCAATCCTTCACGGCAAGCTGAACTTGGTAATCAAATGGTTCGAACGCCTGATCATCGGCTTTGCCGAACGCGTGTCGGAAAAAGGCATCAAAGTTCATGCTTGTTCCTCATGTGGCCGAAACCCACACCCGCAACCTCACCGGCTCCCACTCCTCGCTTGGATCGTCGATGCCGATGATTTCCGCATGCAGCGCATGCGCGCGGTCGGCCAATGACGCTGCGGCGGCGTTGTCGATGCGCGGCACGTAGCCGAGCTTGCGTTCACACCAGAAGACTTCGATGGCGCGTTCGTCGTGGGGGTTTTCGGGCTGCCGAAGCAGTCGCAGCGCGTCACCGATGCGCAGACGTGTCAGCACCTTGTGGCAGTCGCAGTGATGGCTGCCAGCGATGCGGCAGTCTTGCAGGTGCAGGCGGTTCGCCGGGGTGCGCGCCTGCAGTGGTGTCGCGGCCGCAATCAGCGGGCTGTCGATTGCGGCGGCCAACGCGCCGAGAAAACGGCGTCGTGGTTTAGATGCGCCATCGGTGGCGGCAGTGGCGCCGCGCCGGGGATGGTTCGACTGCGTCTCCATCGCGCCCCCTGTGAGGTTCGGACCCTACACCGCCGTCGCAGTGGGGGCAATGCCGACACAGTTAGGGCGTGTTCACACTAACGATCATTTATGAGATACTGCGTGGATGGAGATCACCGAAGCGCAGTATCGACTTATTGAGCCTTGCTTGCCGACGCAACGTGGCAATGTGAGCCTGTCCAACCTG
>JBOHYW010000166.1:0-7997 GCA_050738155.1 Rhodanobacteraceae bacterium | reverse complement strand
TCGCAGACCGAACCCGACTGCGTTTGCAAGGACTGCAAACGCGAACGCCGCAGGCGACCCAAAGTGCGAGCGCCAGGGATGGCGCGAGTCAATCTGCTCTTGGCCTCTGTTGCCATCAAAGGCAGATTCCGGGTTCGATCACCGATACAGCCGGTGATCGCCCCGGAATGACGACAAATTTTCCCGTGTGCACGAGGTTTACTGAGATATAGCGCTAATCAGGTCCGCAGGAAGGGCGGAGCGAAGCGAACGCGCGCACAGCGCGAACGCTGAGCGGCGGGGAGACGCCGAGAGACTATCGAGCTTCCACGAAACCGCGCAGCACCCGGAACATGCCGGCGGCATCGACTTCACCGATCGCCAGCATGCGGGCGGATGGCGATACTGCTCGATAACGGCCGGGTGCCGAACCGACCTGCAGCGCACGCCCATGCGCGACCGCGTCCGTACCTGCGTCGTCCAGCCGCAATTCTGGCCAATCCGCGAGTCCCGCTTCGATCGGCAACAGGCAGCCATGCAAAGCCTCGCGGCCTTGCTCGCGCAATTTCGCAAGTTCATCGAGCGTAAACATGCGCGGCTCGCGGAACGGTTCCACCCACAACCGTCGCAGCGCGGTCAGGTGCGCGCCGCAACCCAGCGCTTCGCCGAGATCACGCACCAGGCTGCGCACGTAGGTGCCAGAGCCACATTCGACGTGCAGGCGCAGCGTGCCGTCATCGTGTTCGAGTAGGTCGAATCGAAGCACGTCCACCTCGCGCGGCGGTGCTTCCACCACTTCGCCGCGGCGGGCGCGTTTGTACAGCGGCACACCGCCCCGCTTCAGCGCGGAGTAGACCGGTGGAATCTGGGTGATGCGACCGATGAGCTTCGCGAGTTCTCCGCGAATCGTATCGTCATCCAGCGCGGGCACGGCACGCTCGACCAATACCGAGCCATCGCTGTCACAGGTGTCGGTGGTGATGCCGAGTCGGCATTCGGCCGCATACGCCTTGCGCGCGCCGAGCAGGTAACCCGCGATTTTCGTCGCTTCGCCAAAACAGACGGGAAGCAATCCCGTTGCCAGCGGATCAAGACTGCCGGTGTGCCCAGCCTTGGCGGCACCGAACAGGCGTTTGGCCTGCTGCAACGCGCGGTTGGAGCTGACCCCTGATGGTTTATCGAGGAGGAGAATGCCGGTGACCCCTCGGGACTCGGATTGAACCATCGACTCAACCAGGATGAATCAGCAGAGATGCTCTTTGTTCGTCATTCCGGACGCGGCAAATCCGCGATCCGACTGCGTTTTCAGGATCGCAAACGCGAACGCCGAAGGCGGCCCGTAGGGCGAGCGCCAAAGACGGCGCGAGTCAATCCATGTTGATCTTGCTCTTTGCAGGCAGGCCAATGGATTCCGGCTTTCGCCGGAATGACGAGTGGAGTGATGTCGCAGCTTATCGCTTTTCCGAGTCCCGGGTTCCGCGCCCAGAGTTCCGACTTTCATCCAGCCCCGAGTTCCGGCTTTCCGATTCAGAGCCTTGGCTCTCATCAAGTCCCGAATCCCGGTCTTCGCGCAGCAGCTGCTCGATCCGCTCGCCTTTGTCGATCGAATCGTCGTACTTGAAGCGCAGTTCCGGCACGCGTCGCATCCGCATCGAATGCGCAAGTTCGTGACGGAACTCCTTGGCGAGCGCTTTGAACGCCTTCACGACTTCCGCAGAACGCTCCGGTTGCAGTGCCGTGATCCAGACCGTGGCCACATCGAGTTCGCGGCTCACGTCGACATCCACCACGCTCGCCTGCGGCAGTGCGTGGTCGCGGACAGCGGCGTGCACCAGCACGCCGACCTCGCGGCGGAGTTCGGCGTTGACACGGTCGGTGCGGTGGAAGGAGCGGGTCGGCATACAGAGGCAGACGTAACTTTAGCGAGACTGACTTTTCCTTCTCCCTTCGGGAGAAGGTGCCCCGAAGGGGCGGATGAGGGTTCGGAACCCGCGCGAGTCTTCAGTGACAAGGCAACACCGAACCCTCACCCCAACCCCTCTCCCGGGGGGAGATGGGCTCAAATCACAACGTCCTCGCCACCTCGATGCGTTCGAAGCACTCGATGCGGTCGCCCGGCTTGACGTCGTTGTACTGCTTGACGCCGATGCCGCACTCGGTGCCGTTCTTGGCTTCGTCGACGTTTTCCTTGAAGTGGCGCAGCGATTCCAGCTCGCCTTCGAACACCACCACGTCGTCGCGCAGCACGCGGATCGGTTTGTTGCGCTTGACCGAGCCTTCCACCACCATGCAGCCGGCGATGGCGCCGAACTTCGAGGAACGGAACACGTCGCGTACTTCGGCGATGCCGATGATCTCCTCGCGTACTTCGGTGCCCATCAAGCCGGACGCGGCCTGTTTCACCTGGTCGATCACGTCATAGATGATCGAGAAGTAGCGCAGGTCCACGCCGCTGGATTCGATCACCCGGCGCGCCGACGCATCCGCGCGCACGTTGAAGCCGATCACCAGCGCCTTGGACGCTGCCGCCAGGGTGGCGTCGGATTCGGTGATGCCGCCCACGCCGGAGGCGATCACGTTGACCTTGACCAGTTCGTTGCTGATCGCGGTGAGCGATTCGCGCAACGCCTCGGCGGAACCCTGCACGTCGGCCTTGATAAGGATGTTGAGGGTCTGCTGGCCTTCGCCCTTGCCCATCATCGCCATCACGTCTTCGAGCGTGTTGGTGCGCGTGACCAGCCGCTTCTCGCGGCGCCTGGTTTCGCGCTCGGACACCACGTTGCGCGCGAGTTTTTCGTCGGCAACCACCACGAACTCGTCGCCCGCCTCCGGCACGCCGGACAGGCCGAGCATCTGCACGGGAATCGACGGGCCGGCGCTTTCGACCTGCTTGCCGGTTGCGTCGAACAAGGCGCGTACGCGGCCGTACTCGACTCCGCACACTACGTAGTCGCTGCGTTTCAGGAGACCCTGCTGGACCAGCACCGTCGCCACCGGGCCACGCCCCTTGTCGAGGCTGGATTCGATCACCACGCCCGCGGCGCGGCCGTCGGGCACGGCCGACAGCTCCATCACCTCGGCCTGCAGACCGATCGCTTCCAGCAACGCATCCACGCCGTCGCCGGTCTTCGCCGACACCGGCACGAACTGCGTATCGCCGCCCCAATCTTCCGGGATGACTTCATATTGCGCCAAGCCCTGGCGCACGTTGTCCAGATTGGCTTCCGGCTTGTCCATCTTGTTGACCGCGACGATCAACGGCACCTTGGCCGCGCGTGCGTGCTGGATGGCTTCGATCGTCTGCGGCATCACGCCATCGTCGGCGGCGACCACCAGCACCACGATGTCGGTGGACTGCGCGCCGCGCGCCCGCATCGAGGTGAACGCGGCGTGGCCAGGGGTATCGAGGAAGGTGATCACGCCCTTCGGCGTTTCCACATGATACGCACCGATGTGTTGGGTGATGCCACCGGCCTCGCCCGACGCGACCTTGGTGGTACGGATGTAATCGAGCAGCGACGTCTTGCCGTGATCGACGTGACCCATGATGGTGACCACCGGTGGACGCGGCGCCTTGTCGCCTTCGGCGGCAATGGCGTGCGCGGCCAATTCGGTCTCGGCCGTCTTCTCTTCCAGATCGACCGCCTTGTGGCCAAGCTCTTCGACCACCAGCGCCGCGGTGTCGTGGTCGAGGGTCTGGTTGATGGTCACCATGGTGCCCATCTTGAACAGCGCCTTGACCAGTTCCGAACCCTTGATCGCCATCTTCTGCGCAAGGTCGGACACCACGATCGCATCGCCGATCGGGATTTCGCGCATGACCGGAGCGGCCGGCTTGGAAAAGCCGTGCTGGCCGGTGATGGACGACAGATCCACCCGCGACTTCGTCCGCTTGCGCGTGGAGCGGCGCGCACGCTCGGCGTCGGTGAGGTGCAGCGTGGAGCCTTCCACTTCGTCATCGCGCATGCGGTGCGAACCGCGCGAACGCTTGTGCTTGTGCGCACTGTCATCCTTGCCGCGCGCGGGCGTCGGCTTGGGCGCTTCATGCCGACGCGGCGCTGCGGGGGTAGCCTCCGCCTTGGTCGGTTCTTCGGTAACGGCTACGGCAACTTCGGCCTCTGCACGGACACGTTCTTCCTCGGCGCGCTTGCGCTCGGCGGCTTCCGCCGCGACCCGCTCCTGCTCTTCCTTGCGACGCCGATCCTGCTCGGCCAACTCGGCCAGTTCGCGCTCGTGCTGCTCCTGCGATTCCTGCAGTTTGCGCAACGCCTCTTCGCGTTCGCTGTCAACGCCGGTTGCGGGCGCGATCGCGCCGCGCTTGACGTAGGTACGGCGCGCGCGCACCTCGACGTTGACCGTCTTGGAGCTGGCGCCACGGCCGCTGCCGGTAACGGTGATCTCGCTGACCTTGCGGCGCTTCAGCGTGACCTGCCGCGGTGAAGCAGCGGCACCTGATGCCTGTTTGCCGTGGTTGTGGCGCAGGAAATCAAGCAGCTTGGTCTTTTCGCTGTTGCTGATGGCCTGGTCCGGGCCGTTGAAGTGCATGCCCGCCTCGGCAAGCTGCGTCAGCAACTTGTCCTCGGGCGTGCCCACCATGCCTGCCAGTTGCCTGATTGTTATGTCTGACATCGTGTCCAACCTCTTGAATCTCATTGACCCCGGATTTGCATGATCCGGATCCGGGGCATGCTGCCGCGGTCATCGACCGTTGCAGCTCATTTCCGACGGCCCGTGGAATCTCCGAAGAACCGTCGCGAGGATATGCAGCTTGCGCGACACCGGAGCGCGGGAAGCGAAGTGTACACATCAGTACATTCGCACTTCCCCAGCACCCCAGCGACACCTCCGTGTGCGTGGCCGGTCGAGCACCGCCGGCGTGCAATATGCCGAACGCAGCAAGTTATTCAGAGGCTCCCTGCCTCCTGTTCCAGCTTGGCCAGCATCGGTGCGCGCGCGGCCATGATCAATGTGCCGGCGCGTTCCTCGTCCATGCCTTCGATATCGATCAGGTCGTCCACGGCCTGATCCGCCAGGTCATCGACCGTGACGATCTCGCGCGCCGCCAAGGCATATGCGGTTTCTTCGTCCATGCCTTCCAGCGCCAGCAGTTCCTCGGATGGCGCGTGTTCGTCGAGATCCTCCTCGACCGCCAGTGCCTCGGTCAGCAACGAATCCTTGGCACGCGAGCGCAATTCCTCGACGATATCCTCGTCGAAACCTTCCACCGCCAGCAATTCGCCGGTCGGTACGTAGGCGATTTCTTCGACCGTCGAGAAGCCTTCCTGCACCAGGATGTTGGCAATTTCCTGGTCGACCTCGAGTTTGTCCATGAACAGTTGCCGCGCGGTTTCCTGCTCGGCCTCACTCTTGGCGGCGACCTGGTCCTGGGTCATCACCTTGAGATCCCAGCCGGTCAGTTTGCTGGCCAGCCGCACGTTCTGGCCGCCGCGGCCGATCGCTTGCGAAAGCTTGTCTTCGGCCACCGCGATGTCCATCGAACGCCTGTCTTCATCGACGATGATCGACTGCACCTCGGCTGGCGCCATCGCGTTGATCACGAACTGCGCCGGTGCGTCGTTCCACAACACGATATCGATGCGCTCGCCGTTCAACTCGTTCGATACCGCCTGCACGCGCGAACCGCGCATGCCGATGCAGGCGCCGATCGGGTCGGTGCGCTTGTCGTGCGCTTCCACCGCGATCTTGGCGCGGTCGCCGGCGTCACGCGCGCACGCACGAATCTCGACGATGCCCTGGCCGACTTCCGGTACTTCCAGCTTGAACAGCTCCATCATGAACTCTGGCGCGGTGCGCGATACGAACAACTGCGGGCCGCGCGGCTCGGAGCGCACTTCATACAAGTACCCACGCACACGATCGCCGACCCGCACCGCTTCGCGCGGAATCGCCTTGTCGCGCGGAATGAACGCCTCGGCGTTGCCACCGAGATCGAGGTACACGTTGCCGCGTTCGACCCGCTTGGCCACGCCGTTGACCAACTCGCCAACGCGATCCTTCCAGGCTTCGACCACCTGCGCGCGCTCCGCTTCGCGGATGCGCTGCACGATCACCTGCTTGGCGGCCTGTGCGGTGATGCGGCCGAATTCGGGATTCTCGATCTGCTGTTCGACGTATTCGCCGACTTCGGCACCCGGGCGCTCGTCCACCGCATCCATCAGCCGCAATTGGTAATCCGGTGATTCCATCTCGCCGTCGTCGGCGATGACTTCCCAGCGCCGGAAGGTTTCGTAATCGCCGGATTCCTGGTCGATCGCCACACGGACGTCCGGCTCTTCCTCGGGATAGCGTTTCTTGGCAGCCGTCGCCAGCGCCGCCTCCAGCGCGCCGAAAATCACGTCGCGCGGCACCGCCTTCTCGGCGGCCACGGATTCCACGATCATCAACAAGTCGCGATTCATCTCTTTTGCTCCATCGAAGCCGCGTTCATCGCGCTTCGGCATCTCTCAACCCCGTCACCCCGTTCCTCGACAACATGCCGGGAACAGGCCGGACTTCGTCCGGGCCGGGAACCAGTATCAATGTTTGCGCTTGCGCGCCTTGCCCTTTGCCTCATTCGGCGCGTTGCCGGGTTTCGGCTTCGGCTTGTAACCCAGCGCTTCCCAATCCGGAACCAGATGCGCGCTTTCGATCTCATCTTCCGCGATTGCCATGTGCGTGCCATCCACGTCCATGTCGATCCGATGCCCGTTGACGACAACGATCTTGCCGCACAACCGGCGACGCCCTTCGCGCGGCAGCTTCAACGTCACTTTCGCGTCTTCACCGACGAAGCGCGCGAACTGGGCGGCGTTGAACAGCGGACGCTCGATTCCGGGCGAGGAAACTTCCAGCACGTAATGCCCGGGGATCGTATCGTCGACATCCAGCAGCGCGGAAATCTCGCGGCTGGCCGCTTCGCAATCATCCACATCCACCGATTTCCCGGCATCGCCGTCCTGTGCGATGGCGTCGATGTACACGCGCAACAGCCCGCCACCATGGCCGGCGCTCCATTCCACGCCGAGGCATTCCAAGCCCAACTCCCGCAAGGCCGGCGCCACGCGTACCGCGATTGCCTCGGTCTCCATTACGATCCGTGAACTCCAGAAACAAAAAATGGGCACAAGGCCCATTCCATCAGTTCGCCGGTTTTGATCCTGAACCCGGCGCTGCCTCCCTGGAAACCACAAATTCCACGGAGAAGGCTTCCTTGCCACACTTGGCGCACCCGGTGCCCCGGATACCGCCAGACCACACTGCGGGCACACCAAGCCCCCGCAGAGACGGCAAAGTCTAAAGCCAACCCGTGTTTTTCGCAAGCTCCGGCAACAGCTCAACCGCCGAGCTTGGCGCCCCCGGCTGCGTCGGTTGCCGAATCACCTACAAAGTAGGAACATCGCACTGGCGTCACCGCTGCCGCAGGGGAAACGCTGCAAGATCAGGTGGCCCACTTGGACAGCACGAGCGGCGCAAGCCGATGATTCTTGTAGACGCGTGCCGACAAACTGGGGCCGGCGAACGACCAGCGCATCGAGCGCGTGCGCGCCAAGGCCATCGCCTTGATCCAGACCGACGCCTACCTGAAGGAACGCTTTGAGGCGCTGGTCACCATCAAGGGCGTGGCCAAGACCTCGGCCGTCTCCCTGCTCAGTGAGCTGGTGACCTTGCCTCCCGCGCTCACCAGCCGCGCTTGCGTGTGCCACGCCGGCCTTGATCCGCGGGTGTTCGAGTCCGGCACCAGCGTCCACAAGGCCCCACGCATCTCCCGCCACGACAACCAATACCTCCGTCGGGCCTTGTTCCACCCGGCGCTATCCGCCGCCACCCACGACCCCGGCGCCCAAGCCTTCAAACAACGCCTCTTGGGTCGCGGCAAGAAGAAAATGCAGGCCAACGTCGCCATCATGCGCAAGATGCTCACCGCGGCCTGGGCCATCATGAAAGACCCCAAACCCTACGACACGACGCTGTTGTATCCAGACCTCGAAATGGGTTGACTCGGAACAGAGTGTCTACGA
>JBOHYW010000165.1:0-8120 GCA_050738155.1 Rhodanobacteraceae bacterium | reverse complement strand
TGTGCCGCCAATGCCTTGCTGATGATGACTGCCGGCAGCACCGCCTCCGGACCCGCCTTGCCTTGGCTGGGCGTGATGTATTCATCGGTTCGAAAATCGCGCCCGGCCACCAGTTTCAAGCCCAGCGTGGACAAGGTTCCGGGTCCGCCGGCGTACTGGCCGACCACGGCACAACCGGGAACCGTGGCATGCGCCTGCATGGCTGCGTGTCCTGCCGCAAGGCTGCCGCATGCGACCGTCCCGACCTCGGTGTCCCCGAACGGCACGTGGTTGATGATGGCCGCCGATTCCACGCCGGGCAGCCGGCGCAATGCCGCAAGGTCGGCACGGTGCAGGCTGAGCGGATTTTTACCGGCATCCAGATCATTGACCGTCACGATCGACAGCGTGTCCTCGTCGAGTCCACTGGGCACCGTGACCTGCTGGACGCGCTGCACGACCAGGAAGGCCGCATTGGTGACCATGGCGCAGGTGAACGCCACTTGCAGCGCCAGCAGCGCGGCCGTCAACTTGTGGCGGCGCAACGCGACGAGTATCAATCGAAACTCCATTGGGTTCTCCCTTGTACCAAATCGCTGTCCCGACAGCACGCGATGCCCACGAGCGAAGCGTTCCGCGTTCCCGACGCGCGCTCGGCGTGCGCCTACAGGGTCTTGAGTTGAATGGCTGGCACCACCCGACAGGCGCGCCACGCTGGCAGCAACCCGGCCAGAAAGCTGGCGATGATCGCCAGCACCGCGGTCGCCACCAGCATCTGGCCATCCATCTGCGCAAGATGCGCGTAGTCGTTGGGCCGTTGACGCACGCTCCACAGGCCCAACTCGGCAATGCCGATCCCGAGCACGCCACCGGCCAGGCCGATCAATGCCGATTCCGTTCCGAACTGCCGGAAGATGTCCCTGCGCGTGGCGCCCAAGGCGCGGCGCACGCTGATCTCGCCACTGCGTCGCAGGAACTTGGCCAACAACAACGCGACGATGTTGATCATGCACACCATGAGAAAGCCGGCGGCCAGCCACGTTTGCAACATCACGTCGCTCGGCACCAGGCCTTCATGGCGCAGCCACGCCATCAATCCGTAAAGCCGGGCTTCACCGGGCGGGCGCTGATAACGACCCACTGCCTTTTGTTGCGCGGAATAGTTGAACAGGAACCGGCGGTAGGCAGCCACTTGCGCTGGCGTATCCAGCTGCACCCAGAAATTCAGCCAGCTGGTGGTGCTGCTGGTCAGCGACGCGCTGCCCTTCGCGCTCCAGTCGGCCGAACTGGCGACGCTGAGGTTGAGGGACACTGCCGTGGACAGCGGCAGGAAAAACTGGTCGGACGCATCGAAACGGTTGCCGAGGGTGTAGAACGACGGCACGGGTTGCCAATCCTTGACCACGCCGACCACCCGAAAATCGTGCTTGCCCAAGTGGGCCACCTTGCCCAGCGCGGGGCCTGCGCCGAACAACCGTCGCGCCAGCTTCTGCGTCAGCACCACGACCCGTGCGCTGCTGGCATCGGCCTGTTCCGGCCATGCTTGACCTGCGACGAACGGCACCCCGAACATCGCGAAGAAATCACGCGTGGTGAAGGTGCCTTGCACGGACCTGGGGCGAACGTCGTCGCGACTGGAACGCGCCACCAGATGACCCTGCGCCATCGCCGCCTGATGCACACCTTCATGCGCCTCCAGCAGCGCCTTGGCATCCGGCCAGGTCAAGGCACGGGCGGGACTCCGGGTACCTGGCCGGTAAGGGAAATTGAGCGGCAAGGGGTTGAGAAACGGTCGGAACAGGTGTGCGCTGCGCCCCGGCAGCGGATCGCCCGTCATCACGTGCAGCACCGTGAGCATGGTCATGCTGGCGCCGATGCCGAGCCCGATCGCAAGCACCATCAATGCGGTGAGCATCGGCGCGCGCTTCAGGCTGCACCATGCAAGTTCAAGGTGATAATCGAACATTCTGCATCTCCACTCAGGGCCCGCCGCGTACCCGGCCAACCGGTTGCGCAAAACGATTCAATGATTGGATGCGTGTCATGGCCCTAATGGATTCACGCGCGCGAACGCTACCCATGGCGACGAAGTAGGTTGGGCTGACCCCGGACTTGATCCGGGGAAAGCCCAACACATTGCGCGCGTCGTTGGGCTTCCGCCGATGAAGCCGGCGTCAGCCCAACCTACGCTTGCTTCGTGGGAGCGGGCCGGCGCGAAGCGCCGTCTTTTTCTTTTGCCCGCGACGGGCATTGCGATGTGCCGTGTCGCGCGCAGGGCGCGCTCCCACCAGAGCCAGAACCGCTTGCGGTGCGCCGGGACGCACGCATATCCCACGCCTTCTACAACCTACAACCGGTGCGCGCCGGGCGTGGCGTCGGCGTGGGCTTTCCACAATCGCCGTAAATGCCGTGCTGATCCGATTCCTGCACTCTCGGCGGCGGCCTCGACACTGCTTCCGCTCGCCAGCGCCTGCCGCGCGAGGGCGACCCTCAAGCGTGCGTGGTAGTCGTGAACCGACATGGCCGCCGCGTCGCGGAAGCGCCGGGTCAAGGTGCGCACGCTCATATGGCCGAGCTTTGCCAATTGGTCCAGTGTCCAATCGCGCTGCGGCTCGCGCGACAGCGCATCCTGCACCTGATGCACGCGCGCATCCATGTGATTGCGACCCTCAAGCCACGGCGACAATGCGGGATCGTCGGGCGCGCGGCGCAGGTACACCACCATCTCGCGCGCCACTTCAACCGAAAGCCGTGGAGATGCCATCCGCGCGATCAGGTGCAAGGCGAGATCGATACCGGCGGTGATGCCGGCACTGGTGCAAATGCTGCCGTCCTCCACGAATACGCGGCTGTCCAGAACGTCGGCATGCGGCGCGATTTCACGCAACGCCGCGACCAGGGTGTGATGGGTGGTGCAGCGCCGGCCTTCCAGCAGGCCAGCGCGCGCGGCGATCAGCGCGCCCGAACATACACAGGCCAGGTGCGGCAGCGGGCTCAGCCGCCGCAGCCACGATGTGATCGCGCGGGTATCACGCGAGTCGTGCGCGGCGGCGTCACCGGCGACCCCACACACGACCAGCAGTGCACCGGGCTCGACTTGCTCCGGCAAGGGTTCGACGCCGGCCAAGTCGATACCGACCGAACTTGCAATGGTCTGGCCAGGCTCGATCGCCGCAGTCACGCGCAGGCGGAATCCCGCACCGATGTCCGCGGCGATTCGGAATGCCTCGGCCGCGCCGGCGAAGTCCAGCAGGACCACGCCAGGCGGCAACACGAACCAGACGTCAGTCGTCGACGAGCAAGGCATCGACGCTACGGATGCGGGCAAAGCGTCCATCGAGCACCAGTTCCGTACGCTGCTTGATTTCGTCCGCATCGTAACGGCGGCCGCTGGCGGCGTGGACCATCGGGAACGTCAGCGTCGCTTCGGTCACGAAGTCGACCTCGAAACCAAGGTCGGAGGCGACTCGGGTGGTGGTCTCGCAACACTGCTCGGTGCGGATGCCGATCACGACGACGCGTCGGATGCCGCGCTCGCGCAACCAGACTTCCAGCCCGGTGTCGGTAAACGCGTTGTGCACGCCCTTGCGGAAGGTCACCGCGACATCCTCCGGCATCCACTCAAGCGGACGCACCAGCCCCGCAGCCGGGCCAAACGGGCCATCGTTGTCTTCCTGATGCAGGATGCGCACCACTGGCCAGCCGCGCTCGCGGGCACCGGCCAGCACCCGCAACACGGCATCGCGGAAGGCCGGTACGTCGTCCTCGCGCCAATACGGAGCGTGCGGAAACGATTGCTGGACATCAATGGCGAGTACGGCGGTATCGGCAGACATGGACAAACTCCATTGAATCGGGAGGTGTCATTGTGGGCAGCCGGACCGCCGCCGACGAGCACCAACCCGGACCGTATGCGGACAGATCGGGCCACGCGTCCCGGCCCGTTGGGGCCACTATCCGGCTTTGCGCCAGAACCCAGCGGCGGTATGGTGGCGATCTGCTCCCGCGAGAATCGCAACATGGCCCTGACGCCGCCCTTCGACCTGGAATGCTGGATCGACGAAAACCGCCATCTGCTGAAACCACCTGTCGGCAACAAGTGCATCGTTGACGGCGATTTCATCATCATGATCGTGGGCGGGCCGAATTCGCGCAGCGATTACCACTGGGACGAAGGTCCCGAATTCTTCTACCAACTGGAAGGCGAAATGGTGTTGCGCGTGCAGGACGACGGCCAGCGCCGTGACCTGCCGATCCGTGCCGGCGAAATCTTCTATCTGCCGCCGCGCACGCCGCATTCGCCGCAGCGGATGCGCAACTCGATCGGCCTGGTGATCGAACGCCGTCGCCTGCCGCACGAAAAAGACGGCTTGCTGTGGTTCTGCGAAAAATGCAACCACAAACTGTATGAGGAATACTTCGTACTCGGCAGTATCGAAAAGGATTTCCCGCCGGTGTTCGAGCGCTATTACGGCTCGCTCGAGGCGCGCACCTGCGCCCAGTGCGGGCACGTCGACCAGCCGCCCGCGGAAAAGGGCACGCGCCAGTCAGCAACAACGGCCCACGCACCGGTCAAATACCGCGACATCGAAGACGCATTCGAATTCGTGAGTTTCGGCGGGATGATGGAAACCGAGGCGTACTTGTGCCGCGACACTGGCGCCATCCATTACCACACGGAGTACGGCGACAACGAAGAAGAGCTGCCCGACGACATCGACTCCGACAAGTACATCGCCATTCCGCACAAGAACGATCTGGACCTTGGCACGAAACTGGTGTTTCGTTTCATGGCGGATGTCTTGCCGGAAAGAATGTCCGACGTCGACGCCATTTTCCGCCATCGCGGCGCCTACGCGCGCTTCAAGGACATGCTGGAACGCTGTGACAAACTGCAGCAGTGGTATGACTACGAAGCAAGCGCGCAGAAGCAGGCACTGCTGGAGTGGTGTGAGGACAACGACATCGAGATTGCCGACTGACACGCACCCCGCCGAACCCCACATTTGGCTTCGCATTCAAAGCGTCAACGGAACACGCGGTCCAGCAACGCCCACGTCGCCGCATGGATTCCCGGCCGCCTGCTCTCGCGTGGACCGGCCACGTTCAACGATCCGGACGCGTTGCCCGCAATCCACGCGCGCAGGTCCGCCACATCCACGTCCGTCAACGCCGCATCTGCCTGCACCACCCGGACAGGTTTGCGGCGACGTTCCGCGATACGCTGCGTTTCCAGGCTGCCGCCTTCAAGTTCACCGAGGTTGACGATCAACGTCGCGTCGCTGTCACGCACGTTGCGTACCGTGCGGGCTCGATAGCCTTCACCTTCCGTCTCGGTGAGCTGGTACTTGAGTGGAATGCGGCCATCCTCCGCACGGCGTCCTTTCGGACACCAACCGCCGTGCGGTACCTGATGCGTGATCGCCCAGTCCAGCGCGGCGCGGTCGGCACCGGTTTGTCCACCGGAGACGATGCGTTGGCAAAAGCGCACGGGATATGTGGAGGAAATGTCAAACGACGGCAACGAGCCCAGCTTGCCTCCAGCGAGGATTTCAGTGCGTTCGTCGAGCCAGCAGTTGGGATCTTCGCAGGGCTTGTCGTAAACCACGCGGTACGCTTCGCCAACCTCCTTCTTCAGCCGGCGCGCCAATTGCAGGCCAACCGCGTGAAACGCAATCCAGTCCCAGTCGTCCGCATCGTAGTCATCGGAATAGAATGCGGTGCGGTCAAATTCGCAGGCCCAATCAGCAAACTTACGCCACAGCGCCTCCGACATCGGGCACGACTCATCCCAAGAGGTGCCATCGCAGATGTTTCCTCCGATACCAGTTGCGCCGGGACGGTCGACCAGCCACAAGAACGGCGCGTTGCCATAGTCGACCATTACGGTGAGCACAGGAATGAAACGAGAACCTTCGGGTTCACTCATGGTCGTCTGTTGTCGGACGCTCGAATTGGATCAGTGCTTCATAATGACCTTGCCCTGTCGCACCGGCTGCGACTACACCCACTGGTCGGAGCGACTCCTCGCAGCAGATTACGCCGACGGTCTGCGCGACCATGTCAGCCGTGCACGCGCGACCGGTTCATCGATCCGCCCCGAACAGCGCGCCCGGCGTGGCAAGCTCATCCATCGGGACCGCCTCGACACGATCATCGAGCGGGAAGCGCCGCGGGCCGGGATACGCTCGCCGGGTCTTCCAGATCGAAATAGTTGGCCGAATCTTAGCTCAGCAACTGCCGCGCCAGCGTGGTCATGCCGCATTGCCGCGGCCCGACCAGCACTACCACGCTGCTGCGTGCGAGCGCCATTTCAAGCCGGGAACGAATGTCCGAGCGGTCGATCATGTCGGCACAATACCAAGAATATCCGTTATCGCATAACGGATATTCATGATACGCATCGGAGACGACAACGTGGTTCCCGGCATGCGAACGCGCACGCCGCCGGGCTGGCACTGAAAGACCGGTGTGGGCTCGGCGATCGCCCAGCGCACATTTGCCTTTCGCAACGTGAGTCATGCTGCCTTGGTGCACTGGTTGCACCATGTGCTCGGAATTGTTACCCTGAGCCATGGTGACGATGACCCGCGGGGCCACATGGAAAGTATCGGTCTACGGCGCCGAGCACGGCATCCCGCACTTCCACATCGAGGCACGCCGGGCCCGCTGCACCGTGGGCATCCGCTCGCTCAAAGTCATCATTGGCGAGGTCGCATCGCGCGATCTTCGCGAGGCCATGGATTGGGCTCGTGACCACCAAACCGAACTGCTGGAGCAATGGCACGCCCTGAACAGGTGAACCCATGGAATCCCTTCGCACACTCAAATCCGTCAAGCCGCTTTCCGATGCGACCCTGCGCGTACGTTGGTCCAATGGCACGACTGCCGATCTCGACCTGGGCGATCTCTTGAAGAAAAAAGCCTTCAAGTCGTTGCGCGGAAGCGCTTTTCTGCAAGCGCGTCTCGACGAATGGGGCCATTCGGTCGAATGGCCGGATGGAACCGCGATCGGAGCGGACGCGCTTTGGCGCCGAACGCTGCTTGCGCGGGGACACGAGGATGCGGTGACTTTCATGGACTGGCGCATGACGCACGGTTTGTCGTTGTCGGAGGCGGCAGAAGCACTCGGCCTTTCGCGGCGCATGGTGGCCTATTACTCCAGCGGGACCAGGACTGTTCCGAAAACCATTTTGCTGGCATGCCGTGGGTGGGAGCTTACCCGCGACGCCGCGTGAGCATTGCGAAACAACGCAACGTCACGCCGGCCAGCGATCAGGATTTGCGAGAACCACCATGCCGCTTACAGGCGGGCGCGTCAACCCTTGCCCGTGCGCCGAGCCACGTCGTGGCCCGATCGCCTGCCGCGATCACGGGTTGAGGAACGTGCATGAATGCCACCGACCTCAATCAGCCGGCTGATGCCGGAACCGTCGAGACCGGTGGATCGTCGGTACGCCGCAAGGGCCACGCTTGCAGCCACAACAAACCCGTCACGAATTCACCGATTTGCGGTCGCCAATCGCTGGTGAACAACCGCTCCGCGATAAAGATGGGCAAGATCACCCGGTCTTCATCCGGGTGCATGACAAGTACGTCGACGCGCCAGAACGAGCCATCGAGGATGCGCAAGGCATGTGGCGTGACGGCAATCACCTCGCCCATGTACGCAGCATCATCCGCAGGCCCTTCGCTGGCAGGCATCAACATGGTCGCGCGCGACATGTCGATACGGATCGGTTCCAAATCCTCTTCTGAAGCAGGCTTCCACGCTGCCAGCGAAACGGCCTCGCCTTCATCCTTCGACCAATGCCCGTATTGCTTCGCCCATGCGTCGCGCGCACGGAAGCGACGGATTTCCTGCGGGTCGTCGATGACGTGCTCGAGTTTCGCCGCGGGTTGCATGGAATAAGCAAGTCCCGCGACTGAAAACACCAGGGGTTCGTCGCGGCGATAGACGCACCGATTCCGTACAAACAGCGGATCGAATGCCCACAGCATTGAGCCACTGCCACGCAGCGACAATTCCAGCCTCGCCTCAAGGCGATTCGGATGCAGTCCGATCCGCTCCACCGTGGCCGTGATCTGGCAACCCTCACCCAACATTGGATAGGCGCTTGCCATCAGGTTGCAGCGGCGCC
>JBOHYW010000164.1:0-8144 GCA_050738155.1 Rhodanobacteraceae bacterium | reverse complement strand
ATGGGCGCGACCCTCGCGGTGCTGCAACTCGACGCCGGGCAGTATCGGGTGGCAAGCGTCGGCGACAATCCCGTCCACCTCTGGCAACACGGGCGCTTGCAACTCATTGATGGCGGCTGTGCGGGCGCGGACACGGACCCATCGGGCGCGAACGAGGCGCATGCAGCACCCGTGCCACCTCGGCGCAAGCGGATCACGCAGGCCCTCGGCATCACGCCCTCTGACGAGCTGTACGCCGAACCGGTCAGCGGCGCAGTCGAGCGCGGCATGCAATTCCTGCTGTGCAGCGACGGGCTGTCGGAAGCCGTGGGCGAGACCGGCATTGGCGCGGTGCTGGCACGCACGGAACTGGCTGCACAGGAATGCGTCGATCACCTGTTGCTGGCGGCGCTGGACGCGGGTGGCCGCGACAACATTACGGTGCTGTTGGTACGGATCGTTTGAGGGACCCCTTGCGCGCGGACCCATGCGTAATTCGCAAGTTCATTTGCGAGACCACACACCAAGTACGCTTCAGCCGGCGCCTTCCATTCTCTGCCACAGATTGCCATTCGCACTGGCCTTGTCGAGTCCCGTCAGGCGCTCGATGTGTGCGGCAACCTCGGCGCCGCTCGCACGCTGCACGCGCGGGCGTACCAGCATGTCCGTGCCGCTGAAACCGGCGATCGCGACCCCACCCGCGGATTCATTGCTGCCAAGCACCAGCGCGCCCTGCCCGGCTGTCATCGCCAGCCACACGTCCGCCAGCAAATGTGCATCCAGCAGCGCGCCGTGCACCTCGCGATGGCTGTTGTCAACGCCCAATCGCTTGCACAACGCGTCCAGCGTGTTCTTCTGGCCCGGATATTTTTCGCGTGCCAACGCCAATGTATCGACCACGCCGGCATGCTCGCGCACGTCGCCGTAGTCCGCACCGGCCAGCTTCAGTTCGGCATCGAGAAACGCCACGTCGAACGCGGCGTTGTGGATCAGCAGTTCTGCACCTTCGATGAAGGCCACGAAATCGTTCGCGACGTCGGCAAACTTCGGCTTGTCGTGCAGGAAATCGTCGGTGATGCCGTGCACCGCCACCGCGCCGGCGTCGCTGGCGCGCTCGGGATTGAGGTAGCAGTGGAACTTGCGCCCGCTCGGCCTGCGATCGACGAGTTCGACGCAGCCGATTTCGATCACGCGATGGCCGCGCTCGACTTCCAGCCCGGTCGTTTCGGTATCCAGCACCACCTTGCGCGACATCAACCCGCCTCCTTCCGCACGATCGCCTCCGCACGCGCCGCGCGGTCGACCCGTTCGTTTTCGGGATGCCCGGAATGACCGCGCACCCACGCCCAGCACACCTCGTGGCGTACCGCAGTCGCAGCCAGCCGCTGCCACAGGTCCTGGTTCTTCACCGGTTGCTTGCTCGCGGTGCGCCAACCGTTGGCACGCCATTTCGGAACCCACGATTCGATGCCCTGCCGGACATATTGCGAATCGGTGGTCACGCGTACCTCACAGTCGCGCTTCAATGATTCGAGCGCGCTGATCGCCGCCAGCAATTCCATCCGGTTGTTGGTGGTGGCATCTTCGCCCCCGGCGAGCAGTTTTTCGTTGCCACGCCAGCGCAGCAGCGCCGCCCAGCCGCCCGGCCCCGGATTGCCGAGACACGCACCATCGGTGAAGATTTCCACCACGTCGCCGGCCGTCACGCGCACTGCCGCCTCGCACCCGGCAGCAGGTTGTGTTCGACCGCATGCCGCTTGGCCGTGGTCTTGCGCAAAGGTATCGCCGCCAACGTGCGCCGGCGCGCCTCGATCACGTAGGCGCCACCCAACCCACGAACCAGCCAATGCGGCATCCCTTCCACACCCTGCGCACGCGGCCATGGCGCGCCACAGCGCATGGCGGGTGCAACCTTCAGGTCGGCTGCGCGCAGCGCGCGTTCCCAGCGTCCGGGCGATACCGAATCGGAATGCCACAACGAACGCGGATGCATGTCGGTCACCAGCAGCACGCCGTGCGGCGCCAACACACGCGACAACTCGCCGGCAATCGATTCCGGCGCCACCTCCGCACCGGTAAAGCACACCAGCACGGCGCAGAAAGAATCGTCACCGAATGGCAGCGGCGAAGTATCGGCGTGCAACGGACCCCGCCAGCCGGTGCCGTGTGGTGCCGGTTGCAATACGGTCCAGTTCGCCACGCCGGGTAACGCGGGCGCGCCGGTGTGCGCACCCAGCAACAACGCATGGGTCCCGGCCACCCGTGCCAGGCGGGTGGCGCACACCGCAGTTGCATCGATCCGCAATGCGGCTCGTGCCGGATCATGGGTATCTGAATCGCGCGCAGGCATGGTGGTGGGCACAGGTAAAGCAACCGGTCAGGTTCCGATCGGCATTGTGACCGATTCCTGAGAAAAGCATAAGCGGCCAGCGTGATTTAACCAGAACCTAACAAGTGGTCCCGGCGGGCACTGTTAGGGTTGCGGTTTTTGGGCCGATCCACAATGCAGCGCCTGCGCGCCCTGCCCGCCCTCAGCGACAACTACATCTGGATGCTGGCCGATGCGGCGTCCGGTGCGGCGCTGGTGGTCGACCCCGGCGAGGCCGCACCGGTACTGGGTGCGCTGGAACAAGACGGCCTGGCGTTGACGGCAATCGTGCTGACCCACCACCACGGTGATCACATCGGGGGCACCGGCGAACTCTTGGCGCATTATCCGAAAGCAGCCGTGTACGCCCCCCAAGACGAACGTATCGCGCTGGACGCGGTACGTGTCGGCACTGGCGACGTGATCGAGATCGCCGCACCCGCCGCACGTTTCGAGGTGCTGGAAGTACACGGCCACACCCGCAGCCACATCGCCTACCACGGCGAGGGGCTGCTGTTCTGCGGCGACACTTTGTTCAGCCTTGGCTGCGGGCGCCTGTTCGAAGGCACGCCAGCCGAGATGCTGGCCTCGCTCGACCGGCTGGCGGCGTTGCCGGGCGATACGCGGGTGTGTTGCGGGCACGAATATACGCTTTCGAATGCGGCCTTCGCGCTGACGATCGAGCCCGACAATGCCGCGCTGAAGGCGCGCACGAATGCCGCCCGCGAGATGCGTGCGCGCGGCGAACCGACCCTGCCGGCCCGGCTTGACGCCGAACGCGCCGCCAACCCGTTCCTGCGCGTGGACGCCATCGCCGATGCGCGTTTCCCGTGGGCGGCGCTGGCAACCGGCAACCCCCAACACGGTCGCGTGGAGCGCTTCGCGGCGCTCAGGGCAGCCAAGGACAATTTCCGCGCATGAGCGTGCAACGCATCGGCATCCGTCTGCCCCTGACGCTTGTCGCGTGCGCCCTGCTTGGCGCCTGTGCGATGGAACCGGCCAAACCACCGCCGAAGCCAGCCGTGGTGATTCCGCGCCCCGAGCCTGCGCCACCCACCGTGACGCCGCTCACGCGCACCGCCGCCGCACCCGAAGATCCGTGGACCAGCATCGTCGCCAGTTTTGCCATGCACGACTGCGTCGATTCGCCGCTGATCCACGCCAAGGAGAGGATGTACACGCGCTACCCGCCGCGCTTCGAGCAGTTGCTGCAGAAATCGTTGCCGCTGATGCTGTACGTGCACAAACAGTTGCAAGATGCCGACATCCCCGGCGAATTCGTGATGCTGCCGATGCTGGAGAGCAGCTATCAGCCATCCGAACCCAGCCGCCACGGCGACGCCGCGGGGATGTGGCAGTTGATGCCACGCACCGCGCACCTACGCGGCGTCAAGGTGACCCGTCACTACGACGGCCGCCGCGATCCGGTCGCTTCGACCGAAGCCGCGATCGCGATGCTGACGAACCTGCACGAACGGTTCGACGATTGGCGCGTCGTCGACATGGCTTACAACGCCGGCCCCTGGGCCGTCGCCCGCGCGCTGCGCAAGCACCCCGGCCTCGGCGACGGTGCCATTCCCGACCTACCCGTCAGCGCCACCACCCGCAGCCACCTTGCCAAACTGATGGCGTTGTCGTGCATCCTGCGCGACCCCACGCGCTTCCACGTGCAACTGCCGAAGCCCACGCACGGCGACCAACTGGCAGCCACCAGGGTTCCGGCCGGGACGCATTTGCGCGCCGCCGCCAGCATGGCCGACGTCTCCGAATCCGAATTACGCGCGCTGAACCCCGGTTACCGCGGCACATCCATTCCCTCCGACAGCCCGGGCCAGTTGCTGCTGCCCGCCAATGCGGCCGATACGCTGGCGGCGGCATTGACGATCAAGGCCTCGGAATCGGTCGCGCAGGTGAACACCAAGGAATCGAATGGCGGGCTCAGCAACAGCGTGCCGCTTCCCGCCGAACCGGTTCCGCCCGACACCGCCAACACGCCGCCGCCGCAACACACCCGGCATCGGGTCCGCCGAGGCGAATCGCTGTGGTCGATCGCCCACCACTACCACGTGAGCGTGCGCGACCTGAAACATTGGAATCATTTGCACGATGATGTCGTGCAACCGGGCGAAATGCTGCGCGTGCAGGGGTGAGCCATGGGTTGTGATCTTCCCTGATCGCGGCTTCGCCAAATCGGGCGCCAAGCCGAGCTCCGTAATCACGGTTACGCCAGAGCAGACTTCCTGTCCTGACTTTTCGCGTTTTCGTGCGATCTTCCCTGATCGCGGCTTCGCCCAACGGTGCACCAAAGCCGAATCCCGTGATCACGGCTACCCCAGAGCGGACTTCCTGCCGTGACTTTTCATGAAAGCCCTTACAATGGGCGCCTTTCCTCACCCCCATTTGGAGTACCGCGGACATGGGTTTCCTCGAAGGCAAGCGCGCACTGGTTACCGGCATCCTCAGCAACCGTTCGATCGCCTGGGGCATCGCGCAGGCCATGCGCCGCGAAGGCGCTGAACTGGCCTTCACCTATGTCGATGAAAAACTGCGCGGACGGGTCGACGACGCGGCCAGCCAGCTCGGCTCCGACATCGTGCTGCCGTGTGACGTCAGTCGCGACAGCGACATCGAAACGTTGTTCGAAACCCTGGGCAAGCGCTGGGACGGATTGGATATTCTGATCCATTCGATCGGCTTCGCCCCGCGCGAGGCGCTGGCTGGCGAATACCTCGACGGCCTGACCCGCGAGAACTTCAAGATCGCCCACGACATTTCCAGCTACAGCCTTGCGGCGCTCGCGAAAGCCGCGCGCCCGCTGATGAAGGGCCGCCATGGCGCGGTCCTCACGATGACCTACCTGGGCTCCGAGCGCGCGCTGGCGTCGTACAACGTGATGGGATTGGCCAAGGCCAGCCTCGAAGCCAACGTGCGCTACCTCGCCTACAACCTCGGCCCGGAAGGCACCCGCGTCAACGCGATTTCAGCCGGCCCGATCAAGACGCTGGCTGCCGCCGGTATCGCCGGTTTCCGCAAGATGCTCGAGCACGTCGAGCACGTCGCGCCGCTGCGGCGCAGCGTCACCATCGACGAAGTCGGCAATGCCGCTGCGTTCCTGTGCTCGGATCTCGCCTCCGGCATCACCGGCGAAGTGACCTACGTCGACGCCGGCTACAACACGCTCGGCATGGCGGGTCTGGAAATGTAGGAGCGCGCGCGACCGCGCATTACGGCAAAATTGGGCGGAAACATGGGAGCGTGGGAGCGGCCCATGGCCGCGACGCGCTTGGCGCGCTCCACGATAACGCGCTTCACGACAACCGGCGACCGACGTTTTCCGGTCGGACACGGGTCGCGAGCACGCTCGCTCCTACAAACGCACTGTGGATTACAACCGTTGCGCGGACGTCTCGATCTTCGCGCCCTTGCGCAACGCGTCCAGGAAGCCCTCGACATCTGCGGCCCCGAACGCGCGTGCCATTTGCTCACGCAAGAAACCCTGGGCCTGTTCCGGCACCTTGGAAGGGTCACCCGGTTTGACGGCGCTCAACGACACCAGCGCATAGTGACCTTTCTCCAACGGCACCAGCGCACGGGTATTCGCGCCCTTGGCCGGGTGCTGCAGCTTGAACACCGCCTTCAGCAGTTCCGGATCGACCGACGAATCATTGCGCATGACACCGGTCTTCTGTTGCACCTTCTGCCCGGCAGCGCTGGCCAGATCGTCCAGCTTGGTGCCGGCTTGCAGTTTGGCAAATGCCGCATCCGCAATGGTCTTCGCCTGCGCGTCCATACGCTGCTGGACGATGTCCTGCTTGATCTGATCGCTGACTTCGGCAAGCGGCTTCGGCGCCGCCGCCACGTGCTTGTCGATGTGGATGACCACCATGTGATCCTGGCCCAGATTGATCGGGTCGGAGGTATTGTTCTGGACCAGCACGATGTCCGAGAACGCCGCCTTCACCACTTTCGGATTGGCAGCAATACCGGTCTTGGCGCCCTCGCGGCCGAACAGCGGTGTGGTCTGGACCGTCAGCCCGAGTTTTTTCGCGGCCGGCTTCAACGAAGTCGGATCGTTGTAGATCATGTCGGTGAGCTTGTTGCCGACGTCGCGATAGTTGTCATCGCGCGCGTTCTTCTCGGCTTCCTGCATCAACTGGCTGCGCACCTCGGCGAAGGTCTCCACATGGCCCGGACGCAAGCCCTTCAGATCGATGATGTGGTAACCCTCGGGAGTCAGCACCGGCGCGGAAACCTCACCTTGCTTCAGCTTGTCCAACGCTGCCTGGAATTTGGGGCCGGCATCACCTTTCTGCAGCCAACCCAGTTCACCGCCCTGGTTTTTTGAGCCCAGGTCGTCCGAGTACTGTTTGGCCAGTTTGGCGAAATCGGCGCCGGGCGCCTTGGCGAGTTGTGCGATGTGTTCGGCCTGCTTGAGTGCCGCCTGTTTTTCCGCATCGGTCGCTTTCGCCGACAGCTTGATCAGGATGTGCGCGACATTCCATTGCGGCGGGCTGACGAACTTCGATTTTTCCTTGTCATAACGCGCCTTGAGCGCCTTGTCGCTCAAATCCGGGGTCACCTTCATGGTCGCCGCGTCGAGGTCGATGTAATTCACCGCAACCTGCTCCGGGCTCATGAAATCCTTTTTGTGTTGTTTGTAGTAATCGGCGATCTGCGCGTCGGTGACCTTGCCCTGCTCGGGCGTGGGCGCCGGGGGCGGCAAATCGACATAGCTGAAAGCGCGCTGCTGCAACTGCAGGCGCAGGAACGCCTCGGCCTCGGCCTTGGTGCTGAACGCCGTAGCGACGATCGCGTTAGGCAATTGGCGGGTGGCGAGGTCGGAACGAATCTCGGCCTGGAACTGCTGCGCGCTCTTGCCCTGTTGGGCCAGCATCGCAAGGTACGACTGCGGGTCGAACTTGCCGTTGACCTGGAATGCCGGTATCGCTGCAATCTGTGCGCGCACCGCCGAGTTGGGCACCTTCACCCCGAGTTTGTCGTTCGCGTTCAAAAGCAGTTGCCGGTTGACCAACTGCTTCAGCACCGTCTCCTTGACCTCCGGTTTCTCGAAGTCCGTGGGGTCCATGGTGTTGCCGGACTGGTCCATCTGCGACCGCCGATAATTGTTGAACGCGGTGGTGAAATCCTGCTGCGAAACCTCGTGACCGTCGACCTTGGCGACCCAGGTCGCGTTGCTCTGGCTGAAATAGCCTTCGATGCCGAAGAACAGGAACGCGACGACCACCAGGATGCCGAACAGCGCAATGACGATCCAGTTCTTGAACAGGTTGCGAATGGATTGCAGCATGGATACCGCCGGAACAGTCAGGTCAATGTAGCCAAGTATTGTACGGGAAGTGCCGCGGCACCGGCCAATGTCGTGATTGGTGGGCGCTGAGGGGTTCGAACCCCCGACCCTCTCCGTGTAAAGGAGACGCTCTACCGCTGAGCTAAGCGCCCGTTTCGTTGTTCGGGCCCGGGCATCCTGCCGCGGCCCTCACGAAAACGGCCGCGGCAAAGCCGCGCCACGTTTTCCGCGTCAGCCACAAAGCGGCTTCCGCGCCGGCACATCCAATGTGCCGCAATCACCCGCCGTAGGCCGGGTCAAAGAGCGAAGCGACGGACCCGGCTACGCGCAGCGACTAACCCGCAACATCATCACCACGACGATTACCAATCCATCGACTCCGGCAGTGCCGGCTCCGCCCTTCGGGCTTGAGCCAGCCTACTCTCTGCCAGGATCAATTGGCCTTCCACGGGACGAATGATATGCCCCCGAAACGTCGCGGCCGACGCG
>JBOHYW010000163.1:0-8246 GCA_050738155.1 Rhodanobacteraceae bacterium | reverse complement strand
AAACCGCTCACCCCAACCTACACGCTATGCCGTTCGCGCCACTCCTGCGCGAACGCCGGGTCCGCCGCTGCGCGGCTTGATCCGGCCTACTCGAATTGCTCCCGCTGGCCCACATCTGCTGGCAGGCCCAATGCTTGCGAACAACAACGTTGGGGTTCGCATGAAACCGCTCACCCCAACTTACACGCTATGCCGTTCGCGCCACTCCTGCGCGAACGCCGGGTCCGCCGCTGCGCGGCTTGATCCGGCCTACTTGAGCTCCCCACCCTACAAATCACGCACCACCCGGAACCCAACCCGTCCGCTGCGCGCGTCGGCAGAAGCGCTCAGGCGAAACGAGGAACGGTCCTGGTCGGGTGCGCTGCCCCAGGAACCACCACGGATCACGCGTTGCGTGCAACCGGGATTGAGCCAGGCGCTGCCGTCGCTGGGCGCGCGGTTGTAGTTTTCGTGCCAGCAATCGGCCACCCATTCGGAAACGTTGCCGTCCATGTCGTACAAGCCGAACGGGTTGGACTGGAAACTCATCACCGGTGCCGGCCCCCAGTAGCCATCGTTGTAGCCCTTGAAAGCATTGGCCCAACTGCGATGCGAGGGCGACCGGTCACCGCTGCCGGTCAGGTTTTCGACCTTGCTGGTCGGCACGCCGTCGCCCCACCAGTAGCGGGTGGTGGTGCCGGCGCGTTCGACGTATTCGTATTCGGCTTCGCTGGGCAAACGGTACTGCTTGCCGGTGTGCTGGGACAGCCAATGCGCGTAGGCTGCGGCGTCGTTCCACGACACATTGACCACCGGATCATTGCCCTTGGCGCGCCTTCCCGAGTAATCGTCGCGCCAGTCCACGCCTGAACGCGTCTGCATGCGACCATTGCTTTCGTCATACACCGATGCCCCGCCCAGCCGATCGGCGTCGGGCACATAACCCGAGGCCTGCACGAAGGCGCGGAATTCGGCGACGGTGACTTCGCTACGCGCCATCGCGAAGCCCTTCGAGATGGTGACTTCGTGCTGCGGCTGCTCGGCGCCGCTCTGCACCCGGCCGTGCTGCGGCGCGCCCATCAGGAAACTGCCGCGCGGGATCACCACCAACGCCGGCGCCTGCCCGACGATGTCCAGAAAATGATCGGCAAATACCTGCCCCGGGTGGTAACTGGAATACTCGCTGGCATTCTTGAGTTTGGCCAGGAAGGCGTCCGTGGGCGCACCCAACGCCCCGGCCTGGTTGGCGAGGCGCTGCGCGAGATTCAGATTGCCCGCGTCGAGCGCGGTTTCCGCTTGCGCCATCAGATTGTCGGCACGCCCGCCACGCATCGTCGCGATACGCGCACGTGCATCCGCCAGTGCGGACGACGAGGGCAGGATCGCTGCGGCATCGGCGAGGGCAGCTTCGGCCTTGGCGTCTTCGTTCTGCGCGGCGGCGCTCAGGGCTCGATCCAGCGCCGCCCGTTGCACCCTTCTCAGACCCTGTCGCGCAACCACGTTCTCGGGATCGAGGATGAGCACCTTGCGATACACCGCCAACGCGGTGCCGTCGCCCGGCCCCTCAAGCTTGCCTTGCTGCACCAGGCCGGCGGCCTGCTCCAGCAACGGCTGGACCTTGGCCGCAGCGTCGATGCGCGCAGCCAGCGCGGTCAGGTCATCCTGCGGACCGGGCAAACGCTTCAGTGCAGCAAGGTCGGCGCGCGCCGTATCCGCATCCCCGGTGGCAAGCGACTGCTGCGCGTCGGCGTACAGCCGCGCGTGCAACCGCGACAACGCCGCTCGCACACGATGGTCGTGCGGCGCCGCCTGCGCCGCCTGCAACACCAGCGTCAGCGCACTGTCCTTGGTGGGGCCGATCAGGTTGCCCTGATGCGCCGCCTTCCCGGCTTGCGCCAACAAGTCGGCAACCTTGCCCTTTTTCCCGGCGTGTTCACCGAACGAAATTTCCCGCGCCCGTTCGGCGATCACCGCCGCCGGCGCCAATGAAATCGGCGGGCCGGCATCCAGTTCGGATTGCGCGGAGGTCAGGCGATGCGGCGCCTGCGAGACACGCGTCGGCTGGCTCACGATCGCTGTCGAGTGCGATCTCAGCATCGTCGGCTCGACTTTCAGCGCCTCGGGAAAGAAGCGATAGACCAGCGCGAACACGAGTACCAGCACGCCGATCGCGCCACCGATCGCATGTTGACGGGTCAGGGTTTGCGGCTTCGGCATGCGGCGGGGGTACGTTGGCTGTTATCGTGTGCGGTCAACGATAGCAAACCGACACGTAATGGAACACCAATCAACGAGCATTTTCACGCAGTGAACGCCACCTGGATCGACCATCCCGGCGCCCTACCCGCGCCCACCGACGCCAACGTGGTCGGCCTCGACACCGAGTTCATGCGGCGCAACACCTTTTATCCGAAGCTGGCGCTGGTGCAAGCCGCGCTCGGGAGCGAAAGCTGGCTGATCGATCCGCTGGCCTACGATGCCGGCCCGGACCTGCGCGCGCTGGTTGCGGGCCGCGCCTGCGTGATGCACAGCGCCAGCGAAGACCTGGAAGCGCTGGCGCCGCTGCTCGGCGATTCACCGCTGGCGTTGTTCGATACCCAGATCGCCGCCGCACTGTGCGGCATGGGTCCGGGACCGAGCTACCAGAAACTGGTGGCCGCGCTGCTCGGCGTCGACATACCCAAGGACGAAACCCGCTCGGACTGGCTGCAACGTCCGCTCACGACCAGCCAGCTCGATTACGCCGAGCAGGATGTCGCGCATCTCGCCGCCCTGCACGAGAAGCTTTCCGCCGAACTTACGCGGCGCGGACGCTTGTCCTGGCACACGGAGGACTGCACGCGGCTGGTGCAACGCGCACGTTCGAACCAGACCCAAACCGATCCGCAACCGCAACGCGGATTTTCCGGCGCAGCCGAGTGGCCAGCCGAAGCCCAGGCACGCCTGCGTCGGGTATTGCGCTGGCGCGACACCACCGCGCGCGCGATCGACAAACCCAAGCCATGGATTCTCGATGATGCGCACGCACTGGCGTTGTCGCAACGAACGCCGCAAACCCCGCAGGACTTGTTCGAACGCGTGAAGGGCCAGCGCGCCCTGCGCGGCGCACAACGCAGCGAGTTGTTCGCGTTGTTGCGCACACCCGCAACGCCGGAAGAACTGGCCGAGTTGGAACCCATCGTTGCCGCGCCCAAGGGTGAAGCCAAACACGCCGTCGATGCGATGCGCCACGTCGTGCAGGCAACCGCCGCCAGCCTCGAACTGCCGTCCGGCTTGCTGTGCCCGCGCCGCCTGATCGAGGAATTTGCCGTCACCCGGCAATGGCCCGACGGCCTGCGGGGCTGGCGCAAGGGCGTGTTGGAAGCCGAGCTGGCACCGTTGTTGCCGGGGTGAAGCGCACCCGCCTCGTCGAACGGGCGGGCGTCCATAGTGCCCCCCCATTCCGTTCGCCCCCGGATCGCGTCCGGGGCAAGCTCTGAGCGTGGGCCCGCAAGGCCGAAGTCGCAGGGTTCAACGCGAATCGGTTGCCCGTTCATCGCGACGCTTGGCTGCCAGCCACGTACCCGCTAACATACCGGGCTCGCTGGCGCGCAATGCACCAGCGCCGGCAGCGTCCCACGACCCGGACGGACACTGCCTGACAAAACTCGTGGGGCTGTAGCTCAGCTGGGAGAGCGCTGCGTTCGCAATGCAGAGGTCAGGGGTTCGATCCCCCTCAGCTCCACCAATTTCAACTGCTAATGAGCCAAGCGCCGAAACCAAACGCGCCGCCGCATATCCAGGCCGCTTTTCGGACCGCAGAACCGTCTAGTGATTTCAGGTCGAAGCGATAACCTCTAGGCAAATCTGGTGCCGCCCCCCACTTTTCTCATTCTTAGCATTGCGAAAACACGACGCTTCCGCTCCTCGAGAGGATTGCGAAGGCACCTATGGATGCTCTCTGGAAGGTAGGCGCGAAGCAACTCAAGTTCCCAGTGTTGCCGCTCAGCAGTTGACGACACCACGCATTCCACCAGCAATGGAATCAACGCCAGCGGGATCTTCGACTGGTTAGTGCGCATATTGGCGATAAATGGTCTAGAACATCGATAGCCTTTGGCAAGCAAGCGATCCCGCAGCTCTGTGTTCGACAGGTTTTGCTTGCGCATTTGCCACACCAACCAATCTCCTGTGGTCATATTGATCTGGCCAGCGGGATTGGCAACGCTTTCCTCGGCCTCGACTGTAACGAAGTAATTGCTCATCCTATAATTCTCCCTTGCTCAATTTGCTTTGGATAGCCAACTTATTTTTGATTGACTAACGAGAGTATAGGCAAGCGTCTGCTTATATTGCCGGAGGCTGATCGTCAGAAAATGGTGAATGATCACTGACCATCAGGCGGTAATCGCTCTTCGCGAACCTCCCCGGCGTGAGAAGCACCGTGATCCGTATTTGCGCCCAGCAGCCTGCCAGTGCAAGCAAACCTGCTGACACGTCAACTTCGCTTGACCTTACCGCAAGCAAGTTATGCAAGCGACTTGCACGCCTGCAGCAACTGTCACCTCAAGGCTCGAACTGCTCGTCGAGGATCCGCTGCGCAAGGCTGTGTTCGGGGTCGAACAGCATGGTGATCGCGCGCTCACGCGCTTCGCGCACGAGAATTTCCACCGCGTCGCGTACTTCGTGGAAATCGGCGGTGGCGCTGACCGGGCGATGGCCCGGCTCCAGCGTGCGCAGGCCCACCGTAGTCGCGACCGGCAGTAGTGCGCCGCGCCAGCGGCGCGGGCGGAACGGGCTGATCGGGGTCAGCGCCAGGACATTGGCGTCGAGCGGCAGGATCGGCCCGTGCGCGGAGAAGTTGTACGCAGTGGAACCGGCCGGAGTTGCCACCAGCAGGCCGTCGCACACGAGGTTGGGGAGCTTCACTTCGCCGTTCAACGACACCTCGATATGCGCCGCCTGATTGGTCTGCCGCAGCAGCGAAATCTCGTTGAACGCGAGGGCGGTGCTTTCAGTGCCGTCGAAGCAAGTCACGCGCATTTCCAGCGGATGCAGCACCGCGGGGTGCGCCGCGGCGATGCGCACCGGAAGTTCGTCGGACAAATACCGATTCATCAGGAAGCCGACCCGACCGAGCTTCATGCCGTACACCGGCAAGCCGTGGCCGAGTTGCGCGTGCAAGGTGCGCAGCATGAAACCGTCGCCGCCCAGGGCAACCACCACGTCGGCATTCTCGGGGGCGACGGCGCCGTAACGATCCTGAAGAAGTTCGCAGGCCGCGCGTGCCTTGTCCGACGCGGACGCGACAAAGGCAAGCCGTGGTTGGCTCGCGACGGGGTGCGGTGCGGTTGCCATGCCGCCAGTGTGCCGCAAACGGCGAACGCAGGGAACCAGTTGGTGACTTGCTGCGTGCTCGCCAGCTCTTTGAGGGAAGTCTGATGTGAACGGCCTTGTTGGGCTTCGCATTCGCTCAGCCCAACCTACTCTTGCTCAACCGCGTGGGAACGGGCCGGCGCGAAGCGCCGCCTTTTCTTTTGCCCGCGACTGCTTTCGCATTCCCGTCGCGCGCATGGCGCGCTCCCACGAGCACAGGTCCGGGAGGCGGCGGAACCAGCCGGCGGGTTGCCGCGTGTTTGCCAGTTGTTGCGGAAAGTGTGGTGTGAGGGAACGTTGGGCTTCGCATTCGCTCAGCCCAACCTACCTTGCTTCCTGCGGAAGGGGGGAATCAATCCCACGCGGCATTCGATTCGACCTCAGAGGGAAGGTTTTATCCGCTTTGATCCGTGTCAAAAAGCTCCTGCTCTTCACCTTCTCAACCGGTCTGCGCTATCTGCGCGAGCCTGCGCAATGCCACCGAGGCGATCGGGTAATCGACGTCCACGCCGCGGATTTCATCGAGCATGCCGCGGGTGAATTGCAGTTGCGGATCATCGCGTTGCAGCCACGCGGCGACCGCGCCGTCGGCGCCCTGCTGGCCCGGTTCCGAGCCAAGGATCTGGCCGACCATCGCGCGCTGTTGCACCGCCAGTTCGTCGCGCAAGGCGCCGCGCGCCTGCGCGTGCCAGCGGCTTTCCACCGGCAGTTTTTCGATCTGCGCGCGCAGCCATTCGATGTCGAGCGCTTCGCCGAGGTCGAAGAACACCCGTGCTACGTGTTCGACCGGTCGCCCGGATTGCAGCGAGGTTTCGATGACATCCATCGCGACTTCGAGCGTCGGGATGGTCGCGAGCCGACGCGCCAGCGCATCGGGAAAGCCCAGCCCCTGCCACTTCTCGAGGTCGACGCCCCATGCCGAACAACCGTTGCCGGTGAGCACCGCCGGCAGCGCTGCGCGCAGCTTGTCCATGCCCGGCTGGTAACGCTGCACCAGCTCGGTGATGTCGAGCGTCGTGCCCGGCTGGTTGAGCAGCCAACGCGACATGTGCCGGAGCAACGACCACAGCTTCATGGACGCGTCGATCTGCGCAGCCTCGCTGACCTTGCCATCGAGTTCATCGAGCCCGGACCACATCTCGCGCGCATGGATGATCTGGCGGGCGGCGTTGTAGGCCTTGACCACGGCCGCGGCGGTCTGCCCGGTGTCTTCCTGGGTGCGCAACACAAAGGTCGCGCCCATGCGGTTGACGATGGAGTTGGTGACCGCGGTGGCGATGATCTCGCGCTTCAGCCTGTGCCGCTGCATGTGCGCGGCATATTTTTCGTGCAACGGCTCGGGGAAGTAGCGCACCAGTTCGTGCGAGAGGAACGGATCCTCCGGCACGTCCGAGTCGAGCAAGGCCTGGTACAGCACGATCTTCGAATACGACAGCAGCACCGCGAGTTCCGGACGCACCAGGCCATGCCGGTGGGTACGGCGCTCGGCAAGTTCGGCATCCGTGGGCAGCGATTCGATCTGGCGATCGAGTTGCCCGCGCGCTTCCAGCGTGCGGATGAAATGACCCTGGGTGCCGATGCGCCCGACCGACATGTGCTCCATCAGGCCGAGTGCGACGTTCTGGCGGTAGTTGTCGCGCAGTACCAGTTCGGCCACTTCGTCGGTCATCGAATGCAGCAGCTTGTTGCGCGCCTCGGTGTCCATCTCGCCGCGCTGCACTGCGTCGTTCAACAGGATCTTGATGTTGACTTCGTGGTCGGAAGTATCCACGCCCGCCGAATTGTCGATGAAGTCGGTGTTGAGGATCACGCCCTTCTGGGCCGCTTCGATCCGGCCTTTCTGCGTGAAACCCAAGTTGCCGCCCTCGCCCACGATCTTGCAGCGCAAGTCGCCGCCGTTGATGCGCAACGAATTGTTGGCGCGGTCGCCAACGTCGGCGTTGGATTCCGGGGCCGCCTTGACGTAGGTGCCGATGCCGCCGTTCCACAGCAGGTCGACCGGCGCCTTCAGGATCGCCGTGATCAGCTCGGTCGGCGACAGCGATTCCACGCCATCGTCGATGCCGAGCACGCTACGCATCTCGGGTGTGATCGCGACCGCCTTGAGGCTGCGCGCGAACACGCCGCCGCCCTTAGAAATCTTCGACTTGTCATAGTCTTCCCACGACGAGCGCGGCAGCGCGAACATGCGCTCACGTTCGACGAACGAGGCTTCGGCATCCGGGCTCGGGTCGATGAAGATGTGGCGATGGTCGAACGCCGCGAGCAGGCGTGTGTGGCGTGAACGCAGCATGCCATTGCCGAACACATCACCGGACATGTCGCCGATGCCGACGCAGGTGAAATCCTCGTTCTGGCAGTCGTAGCCGAGCGAACGGAAGTGGTACTTCACCGACTCCCAGCCGCCGCGCGAAGTGATGCCCATTTCCTTGTGGTCGAAACCGGCCGAACCGCCCGAGGCGAACGCATCGCCGAGCCAGTAGCCGTGCTCGATCGAAATGCCGTTGGCGATGTCGGAGAATTTCGCGGTGCCCTTGTCGGCCGCGACCACCAGGTACGGGTCGTCGGCGTCGTGGCGCACCACGTCGGACGGGTGCAACACCTTGTTGGCGGCCGTGTCGATGTTGTCGGTGATGTCGAGCAGGCCGTTCATGAACATCTTGTAGCAGGCGATGCCCTCTTCCAGCAGCGCATCGCGCTCGGCCGGCGGCCGCTTGACGAAGAAGCCACCCTTGGAACCGACCGGCACGATCACGGTGTTTTTCACCATCTGCGCCTTGACCAGACCCAGCACCTCGGTGCGGAAATCCTCGCGTCGGTCCGACCAGCGGATGCCACCGCGGGCGACTGGCCCGAAGCGCAGGTGCACGCCTTCCACGCGCGGCGCGTAAACCCAGATTTCGCGGTACGGC
>JBOHYW010000162.1:0-8306 GCA_050738155.1 Rhodanobacteraceae bacterium | reverse complement strand
CTACTGCCGCATCTCCAGCTATCTGCAGACCATGGCCAACCAAGGCGTCAACCCTCTCGTTGCTATCCAAATGGCCCTATCCGGTCAGCTCTACGCCGAAATCGGGTGAGCAGTTACGGTTTAAGAAGGCGATCCGTGGACCAAGCTGCAGCGGCTTTCTGGGCCGCCGCGAACACATCGCGGGCGGACGTCGTGCCCGGGACGTGCTCCGTTCCCTCACCCCCGAGGTTCATCCATCCAGCGTTGATGGCCTCATACATCGCTTCGGCCGGTCCGGTCTGACCCTTCGGAATTCCCATCTGCTCGAACGCTGCCGGCCACCCGGCCCGCGGGACGGCAAAGGCCTTGACGTCGAGCTTCATGACTTCACCCAATTGCGCAGCGACTTCATCCGCGCTCACCATTGAACCGAGTTCGATGACCCGATGTCCCGACCACGCCGGACCGCACAGAAGCGTTGCGACCTCGGCGCCGATGTCGTTGGTCGCGACCATGGTCGATTTCCGGCTTGTCGGGTTGTAGTAGACGGGCAGCGTGCCGCCTTGGGCGACGTGCAGGCCGTAAAGGAAGTTTTCGAAAAATCCGCCGGCTCGCACATAGGCGATCGGCAATTTCAGGTCGCGAAAGTCTTGCTCCAGAAGCGACAGAGCCGTGATCATTCCGAGCCCGCTGGTTCTGTTCGCACCCACTGACGAAAGCGCAACCACTCGCGGCGGCGCTGCCTTGGTGAGAGCCTCGACATAGTTTGCAATCACGCCCTTGGCTTCTTTGTAATCGGGCGAGGGCGCCCAGACAGCCGGCAACATGACGAACGCGCCTTCGACGCCTTCGAGCACCTGCTCGATGGCTGCCGAATCATTCCAGTCGCCATCGACCAGTTCCACGCCCCGGTTCGCCCAGCTTCCGGCCTTGGCTCGGTCGCGGACCAGTGCGCGGACCTGCTGGCCGTGGTCCAACAGGTGTCTCGCGGTTGCACCGCCGACTTTTCCCGTGATTCCCATTACTAAAAACATGTGTTTTCTCCTACATCTTGCGGGACAGAGCACTGCCCCGGTTGGTTCGACGGATGAACGGCAGAATGGCCCGGATTCGGGGATCGCGCGCGTAGAGGCCGCCCCATGTCATCACACCCAGAAGCAGGGCAATGATTTCCGGCGGCGATCCCAACTCACCAATGCGGACATGGGCGCAGATGGCACCTCCCAAAAAGCCCGTCACCAGGATCGCGCCCAGGACGGTGGTGGCCGGGATGGCGTAAAGGATGGCGCAGGCGAGTACGATCGGGGCCACGACACGGGTCAGGTCCATCGCGAATCCCGTTTCCTGCAACATGTTCGCGATCTGTGCCGGTGCGAAAAGCTGAATAGTGCCGTCTGCCAGCAGAACGATAACGACAATCGCGCTCATTATCCGGCCGGTCCACAGGGCGCGATGCGGGGTCATGGTTTCAGGCACCCGATGCAGGTTCATGGTTTTTGACATTTGTCCTTCTCCGATGGAGGCCTCAATTTCGAAGCGCAGCGTGCGGTTGACGGAGGACGGACGCGCATTTCATGCGCGTGCCCGCGATCTGCTTGCTGAAGCCGACGATCCATACTCGATGTTCGCGGGCTTCATCATCGCATCCGCTTTGTGCCCCTGCGTCTTGGTCACTTGCGGCGTCATCTTCATCTGCGGCGCTGCCATCGCGACCGAAGATGCAGACGCCATGCCGGCTCATGTATTCGTTGCGAACCGACGCAGGGTTACTTGTCCCACGCTTTCGACAACAAACGTCCGCTCAGCGCGGCGTTCAACGCGATCACCACGGCCACGGCCACGGCCAACGCGTGCGCCAACAGGTCGATGCCGGCCGTGCCGTACGGTGGTGTCGAGCATGCGATATGGCGCGACGCTGTCATTGCCGTTGAAAGACACCAGTGATTTGTTGGCGAGCGAGATCAGCGCGTCGAACACGGCGTCTGGCTCCATGTCGATCGCGCGGACGGCGATCGCCGAATCGACCGCGGAACAACGACAGACTGCGAAACGTGCGAAGTTCCGCGTCAGTGAGAAGTGCGATGCTCCAGTCCAGCGCCGCCGCGAGCGATCGGTGCCGCTCCACCGCGGCCCGGTTGCCCGACGAGAGCCGCCGTTCCTCCAATCTGAGCGCGAGGTCCTGGACCGACTGGACGCCGAGGCGGGCGGCAACCAGCTCGATTGCAAGTGGGATGCCATCGAGTTGCCGTGCCAGCATGGCCAGCGCGGGGCTGTCGGATTCGCTGAAAATGCTCGCACCGGCGTCCTTGGCTCGCTCGACCAGCAGCCTGACGGAGGGGCACTCGAGCGCTTGTGTGAGAGTGACGTGTCCCGCCGTCGGAATGGCCAATGGGGCCAGGCGCACCACGTACTCGCCCGGCACGCGCAACGGCTCCCGGCTAGTGGCAAGAATGCGCAGGCCCGGGGCTGCGTAATGACGTCGATCGGGTCCGGCAGGTCGGCCGCCAGGCCCATGGATCGCGCAATGGCGCCGACGACGTGGTCCGCCGAGATCAGCGGCGCCAGATCGGCGAACGCCACTTCGGCGCCTGGTTTCAGGTTGCGCGAGCGTCCGGCGGCGGCGATGGCCACGCTGGTCTTGCCGATGCCACCGGGGCCCACGATGGTGACCAACCGGTGGTGGTCGGACGCCTCGACAACCTTGTCGACATCGGCCTCGCGGCCGATGAGTTCGGTGAATCGCACGGGCAGCCGCGTGAACAGCTTCGTCGAGGAAGCCGTGGCGCCTTGGGCACCCTCCGGTTGCTCGCGAACGACTCTTCCGTTGAATAGATAGCCGCACTGCGGGACGGTGGTGATCCACGCCTTGCAGCCGTCGTCCGGCGCGGGCTTGCCGATGGCCTTGCGCAGCAGCGACATGTGGACGCGGACACCGCCGTCCTCGACCACCAGGCAGGCCCAGATCGCGGCCAGCAGCTCATCCTTGCCGACCAGCTCGCCCGGTCGCTTGAGCAGGTACAACAGCAGGTCGAACGCGCGCGATCCGAGCCGCATCGCATTCCCGTGGCGCTCGATCCTGCGTTGGGCTTCCCAGATGGTGAACGCGCCGAAGCGCCAGCGCACTGCGCCCGCTTCGACGCTGACGTCGTGAGACGAGGGTGGGGAAAGAGGCGATTCTGGGGAGCGTGCCTTCATGGACTCCGGCGTGAACGGGGCTGGACGCCGATCCACCCATGAAGGCGTACACCGGATGGGCAAGCCGTGCACTCGCGCGCGTCGGTCGCACGATCACATCCGAGTTCGCTTTTCGCGAAACCGGCGGCATTCCAGCCAAATCAAACCGGCGTGGCCTAAGCGTGCGACCCGCGCCAGCGCCGCCATGTCGAACCGAGCAGCGCGTCCAGCGACAGCCGTCCCGGCCCCCACGCGATCACGGCCAGCAGCATCAGGCCCCAAATCTTGTGGTCGGCGAACGCTGTGGTGCCGAACAACCCAACCCAGAAACCGTGCGGCCACAGCGCGGGGAACGACGCGAACGCGATGATGTTGTAGACGAACAGGAACAGCGCCGACAGCCGCCCAAGCAGCCCCAGCCCCACGAACCACGGCACGACCAGTTCGATCCAGGTTGCGAGCACCGCCGCGATGCCGGCCGGCAACAGGGGCACGTGGTACACGGATTCGAAAAGGTATTGCGTACTCATCGGATCTTCGAGCTTGACCAAGCCGGCGTGCCAGAATGCCAGCGCGACCCAGATTCGCATGAACAGCAAGGCAAAAGGGCCAACCCACGTGGCGAGCCAATCCGCGCTACGTGCGTAGCAAGTGTTCAGGCTTTGCATCATTGGCATGGCGCAGGTCTCCGGTCAGGGGTAGCCTTGCCGAGTGCCACGATCAATCCGCGTTCGGCGAGGCTCGTGACACAGGCCGGCAAATCGAAATCGATGTCGAGGGATTTCGCCGTGGCGTACGCGTGGTCGAGCGTATCGCCGATCGCCAGTGCTTCGATGCAGGCGAGGCTGGCGGCGTCCAGTGTGGCCATGGCGACTTCGCCGCTCTCGCGCCACAGCACGACCTGCTCGCCTTTATCGGTCAGTTGCAGATCATCGGGCGTCGGGTCCGTCGCGTAGCGCCAGATCGTCAGCACGGGATAACGGCTGGCGAGCCACTGCACGCTCGGATGCAAGCCAATCCTTCGCGGTACACCGGCTTGTGCTGGCAATTGCACGAACGTGGCCGGTAGCGTCGTATCTGCATCGGCCGCGAGTGCGGCCCGTTGGCGTAACCATTCCAGCCGCGCGATATCGGGGAGGTACGACAACTCGCGCGTGGCCGGCAGCGATTGCAGATACTCGGCGAACTGTGCGCCGAACTTCTGCAGGTTGCCGGAATCCGACGGGTACGTGGATCGATAGCCGCGCGCGGTCTGGTCGAAAAATGCCGCGCCGACCAAGGCCAGCACCGCGGGATACATGACGCGCAATGCGCTGGTATGGATTTCACTGCCACTGTGGCGATAAATACGCAGACGCGCGGACGGTTCCAGTCCGTGGCCGGCGATCGCCTCGACGGGACCAAGTGCGCCGTCGTCGTAGATCGCGGCCAGAAAGCGACGTTGCAGCTCAGGCAGCGCGGGCGCGGCGTGCATCCAGCACCTCCCCGGCATGGGCCGCCTCGGCCAGCAGCACTTCCAACTCTGGTATGTCCTGGTCCCATTCGATCAGGGTAGGCGTTGGACCGAATAGGCCGATGGCGTCGTCGTAGAGATCCCACACCGCGGCGTCCACGCGCCGGCTGTGTGAATCGATCAGCAGCGGCACCGGCAGGTTGTCTTTGCGGGTGAAGCCGGCCAAGTGTATTTCCTTGACTGCTTCATGCGGCAGCGCGTGCAGATACACATGCGGATCGAAATCGTGATTGACGCTGTTGACGTAGATGTTGTTGACGTCGCACAAGAGGCCGCAGCCGCTGCGCCGTACTACTTCGGCGACGAAATCCCACTCGGTGTACTCGCCGTCCCGGAAGCGCAAGTACGTGGAGATGTTCTCGACCAGGATTTCGCGCTTCAGCGCATCCTGAACCTGCCCGATCCTTGATACCAGCAGCTTGACTGCTTCATCGGTGAACGGCAGAGGCAGCAGATCGTTGCTGTGGCGAGTACCGACTGCGCCCCAGCACAGATGCTCGGATACCAATGCCGGCTGGTAGCGATCGACGACTTCGCGCAAGCGCAGACAATGCGCGTCGTCCAGCCGATCCGCCGAGCCCAGCGACAGGCCGACACCGTGCAGGCTGAGTGGGTAGTCCGCGCGGATCTCCGCCACTGCGGCGTGCATGCCGCCTCCCGGCGAGAACAGATTCTCGCTGTGGGTTTCAAGCCAGGCAATGTGCGGGCGTTCGCGCACCACGCGCGCGACATGCGGCGCGCGCAACCCGATGCCGGCTGCAACCGGCATCGGGGACGCAATCGTCGTGAACAGTGTGGTCACTACCGTGCTCAGCTTGCCGTCAGGCTGCCACCGGCGATCTTCATGCACAGCCCGGAGGGCACTGCGATGAAAGCGCCCGGATCGCGTGCTTTGCTGTCCTGCCCGGCGCAGGAGTGCCCCGGCGACTTGCAGTCGTTCTTGTAGGCGGCGTTGATGCCGAAGCATTCACCGAGGTGATCCTTCTTTTCCCTCGCATTCGTTTTGTGCTCCTGCGCCTTGATTGCTTGCGGTGTCCTATTCATATGTGGCGCTGCCATCGCGACCGAAGATGCAGACGCCATGCCGAGGATGACGGCGCAGGCCAGGGCAGATTTGCGGAGTGGGTTGCTGTGCATGAGTATCTCCGTGGAGGAAAGGGCACGGCGGCGCCGTGACTACTCATGTATTCGTTGCGAACCGACGCAGGGTTACTTGTCCCACGCTTTCGACAACAAACGTCCGCTCAGCGCGACGTTCAACGCGATCACCACGGCCACCGCCAGCGCATGCGCCAACAGGTCGATGGCGGCTGTGTCGTACGTATGACAGACCTGCAGCAGGCAGGCCGAGGCGGCCGCGCTGGCCAGGCCCAACATCACCGCAGTGAGCACCGGGCGCAACGGGCAGGCGCGGCGCAACAGCCACACCATCAACGCAGACAGCGGTATCGAGAAGCCGATGATGAACACCAGGCAGTCGCTGGCTTGATACACGTTGGCGATCTGCGTGCCCGGCGCGATAACGTGCTGAAAGTCCGTTCGGAAGCAACCCCAGCCACTGGCGCCAATCCACAGTAACGCGCCGGGCAACGGTAGCCACGCCCAAGCCCGCGAACGTCCCGGCACGGCCAACGTGAACGCCGCCCAGGCCGCGCCGATCGCGGTGAGCGCGCCCCCGAGAGTCGCCCACGCCAGATCGGGTGCGCCGGCCCAGCGGCGCAGCATGGGTGCTGCACCAAAAATCGCGAACAGCGCCACGGCGATCGCTGCCACTGCCGCGAGCCAGCCGAGCACACGCATCCACGGCGGCTGCAATCGGCGCACCGGTTGCAGCGCGGCGCCGAGCGAGGCAATCAGGCTGTCGGTGGAATGCGGGCCGGCCATGGCGTCCTCAGTCATCCTTTCGCATGCTTCCGCGCAGCGCCTTCAGGGCGCGGTGCAGGCTTACTTTCAGCGCGTCGGTGGTGCGTCCGGTGTGCGCGGCGGTTTCGGTCAGCGATCGTTCCTTGAGTCCCAGATGCTCCACGGCCTCGCGTTGGACCGGCAGCAATTCCGCAACGGCTGCGTGCAGGTACTGCGCCTGCTGCTGGCGCTCGGCGGCGGCGCTGGCGTCGTCTATCCCGGCATGGGTTGCCAGCGCAGCATCGTCGTGCAATTCCCGGCGGTCGCGACGACCGCGGCTGCGCAGCGAGTCAATCGCCCGGCGACTGGCAATCGCACCAAGCCACGCATCGTAGGAACGGGTCGGATCATAGACAGTGATCAGGGTCTCCTGCACCACGTCGTCCATTTGATCCCGGGCCACGCCCCGGCGTCGCGCGACCGCGCGGATCAACGCCACCGAATCGGCCAGCAGTTTCTCATAGACGCGGCGGTCGCCCGCCTGCGCCGCCGCCATCCACGCCGCGCGGCGCTGGTCGGGCGACTCGTCGGTACTGGCGGATGGGTTCAACAGGGTCGGCCTGACACGCACCCGAAGAAAGAATTCAGCATTGGAGAGCATTGTAGTCGTGTCAGTCCAGCCATGCATACCCGGATCGGCGTGAGTCCTGTTCAGGCATTCGCTGCATCCCCGCCGGACGTTACGCCGTATCTCTTGTAACCGTGTCGTAGCGTGCGGCGAATAACTGCATCCCCCCGCAAATGATCCGACCATGCTCCTTTTGATCCTTGCTTATCTCGGTGGCGTCTTCACCATTCTCAGTCCGTGCATCTTGCCGGTCTTGCCGGTCTTGCCGTTCGTGTTCGCACGCTCCGATCGACCGTTCCTGAAGAATGGCTTGCCGATGCTGATCGGCATGGCGATCACCTTTGCGCTGGTGGCGACGCTCGCCGCGCTCGGCGGCAGTTGGGCGGTGCATGCGAATGAGTACGGCCGTTACGCGGCGATGGCGGTGCTGGCGATACTCGGTCTTACTTTGCTCTCCGCACGCCTCGCCGTATGGATCACGCAGCCGGTGGTGGCGCTGGGCAACAAGCTGTCGCAGCGCACGGCCGGCGAGGGTGGCTCGATCTGGGGCGCGACCGGCCTCGGTATCGCGACGGGTCTGCTGTGGGCGCCTTGCGCGGGGCCGATCCTCGGGTTGCTGTTGACCGGCGCGGCGACCTCGCTGGCTGGTGCCACCCGCTGGCTCAACAGCCCGCCGCTCACGGTGCAGTCGCTACGCGGCAAGGTCGTGTTGGTGGATTTCTGGACCTACTCCTGCATCAACTGCATCCGTTCCCTGCCTTATGTTGAAGCCTGGTATGCCAAGTACAAGGACCATGGCCTGGTGGTGATTGGCGTGCACTCGCCGGAGTTCGCGTTCGAAAAAATTCCCTCCAACGTGGCCCACGCCGTGCAGCGGCTCGGCGTCAACTACCCGGTGGCGCTGGACAGCGACTACGCGATCTCGAAAGGCTTCAACAACCAGTATTGGCCGGCGGACTACTTTATCGATGCAAAGGGACGGATCCGGCATCACTACTACGGCGAAGGCGACTACAAGCAGAGTGAGGACGTGATCCGCGCGTTGCTCACCGCGGCCGGCCAAAAGAACCTACCCGGCGGCTACGTGGAACCCGACGCGAGGGGCGTGGAAGCGGCCAGCTCGGGCGATTACGCGCGCTCGCCGGAGCCTACATCGGCTATGCCCGCGCC
>JBOHYW010000161.1:0-8398 GCA_050738155.1 Rhodanobacteraceae bacterium | reverse complement strand
ATCATCAATCGCTGACAACGCTGGGGCGAACCGCGATTCCCGCCTCGAATCCGTGCTGTCGGAACCTTGTGCGGGCGGGAACACGTCGATATCATGTAGTGGACCCAACGATATCGCGGGGCTGCCATGGCTCGAACCCTCATCAACCTCGACGACGGTGACAAGCACTGGCTGGATCGCGAAGCCCGGCGCCGTCAGGTACCCATGACGCAGGTGGTGCGCGAGGCGGTGGCCGAATACCGCGCACGCAGCCAGTCCCGGGTTCGGCGCGACCTTCAGGGCGAGTTGACGCGCACCGCCGGCATCTGGCGCGGCGAGGATGGGCTTGCGCACCAGCAGCGGCTGCGTGGGGAATGGGATCGCCGAGGGTGATATTCCTGCTCGACTCGGTGATCGTGATCGATCACTTCAATGCCATCGCGCACGCCACCGATTTCCTGCGGGACCGTGGCAACGATTGCGCCGTGTCGGTGATCACGCGTGCCGAGGTGCTGGCCGGTTTCGATGCCCCGGCCGTGCCGACGGCCTGCGGGCTGCTGGACCTCTTTCCGACTTTGCCACTCGTCGCCGAGACCGCCGACATTGCAGCACGGCTTCGGCGCAGCCGGCATCTCAAATTGCCGGATGCTTTCCAGGTTGCCCTGGCCCTGGCGCACCAACTGGTTTTGGTCACGCGGAACACGCGCGATTTCCGCGGTGAGGGAATGCCGGAAGTGCTGGTGCCATACCGGATGTAGCGTACGCCCGGCGTACGCGGCCAGATCGGGAGGCGGCGATGTTGCTGATCAGCCTCTCAAATCCGTTCGGGGCGGGGGTTCGCAGAGAAACAGAACCGTATGATGGTTGACAGTGGCCGAGTTCGCTCAATGTTCCAAGGGAAATCGTCATTCTGGGTTCCGCCGCCGATGAAGCGTGGCGGCGGCCCCAGAATGACGAAGTGTGTGATGGGCCGACCATGGTTGGTATCTCGTAAACCATCGTCGGCCGCCATTTGCCAAACAGTTTCGATCGGTCCGCGAACGCCTTGAACTCCAACGCATCGCCGAAGGAGCCCGGCAGGAACATCGACGTGTGATATATTCGGCACCGAAATAGGAGCCGAATATGGAAACGATCCTGTCTGAAGCCAGCGTCAGCATCACCGAGCTGAAGCGCAATCCGAGCGCGGTGATCGAAGCGGCGGACGAGGCAGCGGTTGCCGTGCTGGTGCACAACAAACCCAGCGCGTATCTGGTGCCGGCTGAAACCTACCGTCGAATGCTGGAACGACTGGAAGATCTGGAACTGGCCGAGTTGGTGCGTGCACGCGCCAGCGAGCGGCGCATAAAGATCACGCTCGATGAGCTATAGCCTCGCGTTCGTCGACTCGGCACTCAAGGAATGGCGCAAGCTGGCGCCGTCGATTCGCGATCAGTTCAAGAAGAAGCTTGCCGAGCGCATGCAGCATCCACGCGTGCCGTCGGCCAAGCTTCACAACATGCCAGATTGCTACAAGATCAAGCTCCGCACCGTTGGCTACCGGCTGGTTTACCAGGTCGACGACAATGTGGTGGTCGTTACCGTCATTGCCGTAGGCAAGCGCGATCAACTACGTGCTTATCGCGCCGCGCGTGACCGCATTGAATGATCATGCTCGCCAATCCTCACCGGCAGTGTTCCGACGTGGCGAGCGGCGAAACGACAACCGCTACTTGGCTCGCACTCGGCTGCCAGAGATGATGATCGGCGGCCGGACAGGTGGATAGGGATACGGGCGGCGCGCAAACGTGTTACGGCTTTCCGTGCGGAGCGCCACCCGCGGCGGGTGCTCCCGAATTCCTGCGGCCGGCAGCGGCACCCGCGATGGCCGGCGCGGCGCTCGCCGCGTATCCGGAGTAGGGCGACGACGGCTCGTAGGGCGTGCCCGAAATCCGATTGTATATGCCGGGTTGCTGAAGCACGTTGGGAACCAGGGCAAACTGCAGCCCGCCGTTGATCACGTTCCAGTGTTGCGGACCGCCGTACGCAAGCGGCAGGCTCTTCACGTAGACGAAACTGGCGTCGTACTTGCCGTCGCTGGTCGGCTTGGTATGCATGGCCACCTCGATGATGAACCGGCTTGCGACCGGGTGGCCTTTCACCGTCAGCGGCTTGACGATCCACGCATCAATCTGCTTGATCAGCAATTTCCGCAGCCACGGGCGAAGCTGCATCGCCGGATTGATGTCGGTGACCTTCCCTTGGGCGTCCACGTGCACCACGACCGGCAAGACTTGGGGCTTCTGGCCCCAGAGTTGCGCGGATGACACGGCAGGGATGACGGCCAAGGCCACGACGATGCCCGTGGCGAGCAATGTACGGAGCGGTTTCATGGTGACCTCCTTTCGCGCGAAACAGGAGGCCGGTGCGGTTGCGCCGTATCGGTCTGGTACGTGAATGCTACGCCGACGCGCAGCCGCGATCAATGTCATCCACGCGGCGGCGGGGCAGTTCACGGCTGCTTCAAACGCGCGTGGGTAGAGTCAGGCGGATCGCGTGAAAAGGATGACATTCGGTGTCAGAGGATGACGACATGCCGATGAACGTGGCCCGCAAGCTGATCGGCTCACACCTGGTCGATGGCGACATGACGCCGGGCGACGAAGTCGCGATCCACGTCGACCAGACCCTGACGCAGGATGCGACCGGCACCTTGGTGATGCTGGAACTGGAAGCCATGCAGCTCGATCGCGTCAAGACCGAACTGTCGGCGCAGTACGTCGATCACAACCTGATCCAGGAAGACTTCAGGAATCCGGACGACCATCTGTTCCTGCAAAGCGCTTGCCAGCGTTTTGGCGTGTGGTTTTCGCGTCCCGGCAACGGCGTGTCGCATCCCCTGCACATGCAGCACTTTGGCAAGCCCGGCAAGACGTTGCTGGGTTCGGACAGCCACACGCCGGCCGGTGGCTCGCTTGGCATGCTGGCGATCGGCGCCGGCGGCTTGGAAGTTGCGATGGCGATGGCCGGCGAGCCGCTGTACACGAAGATGCCGGAGATCTGGGGCGTCAAGCTGACGGGCGAATTGCCTGACTGGGTTTCGGCGAAGGATGTGATCCTGGAAATGTTGCGCCGGCACGATGTCGATGGCGGCGTCGGCCGCATCATCGAGTACTACGGGCCGGGGCTGGCGCAATTGTCGGCGATGGATCGCCACGTGATCGCCAACATGGGCGCGGAACTCGGCGCGACCACCACGGTGTTTCCGTCCGACGAAGCGGTACGCCGGTTTCTCGTGGCGCACGGGCGCGGTGACGACTGGGTGGAACTGGTCGCGGACGAGGGCGCCGACTACGACGTCCACGAAACGATCGACCTTTCCAGCCTCGAGCCGCTGATCGCCAGGCCAACCAGCCCCGGCAACGTGGTCCGCGTCAGCGAACTCATCGGCGAACCGCTGTACCAGGCCTACATCGGTTCGTCGGCCAACCCCGGCTATCGCGATTACGCGATCAGCGCAGCGATGGTCGCAGGCAAGACGATCAGCGGACAGGTCTCGTTCGACATCAATCCGAGTTCGCGCGGGATTCTCGCGACCCTGATGCGCGACGGGTACCTCATGCACCTGGTCCAGTCGGGTGCGCGGTTGCACCAGGCCGGCTGCAACGGCTGCATCGGCATGGGCCAGGCGCCGGCCAGCGGCCGCAACAGCCTGCGCACTACGCCGCGCAATTTTCCCGGCCGCTCGGGCACCCGCGAGGATTCGGTGTTCCTGTGCAGCCCGGAAACCGCCACCGCTTCGGCATTGAAAGGCGTCATCACCGATCCGCGCACGCTGGACAGGGATTATCCACAGATCCATGATCCGGACGATCCCATTGTTGACACGCGCAACTTCGCCGCGCCGCTGCCGCTGGCCGAGGCACGCAACATCCGGCTCGTCAAGGGCCCCAACATCGCCTCGTTGCCCGACTCCGCGCCGTTGCCCGAGGGCATCGAACTGCCAGTGCTGCTGAAGGTCGGCGATGGCATCTCCACCGACGAGATCCTGCCCGCCGGCGCGCGCGTACTGCCGTTTCGCAGCAACATCCCGAAAATCGCCGAATTCGTGTTTGCGCAGGTCGACGATACCTATGCCGAACGTGCAAAAAAGCAGGGCGACCATGCGATCGTCGGCGGCGAGAATTACGGCCAGGGTTCCTCGCGCGAACACGCGGCGCTGGCACCGCGGTATCTTGGCTTGCGCGTCGTGGTGGCCAAGGGCTTCGCACGCATCCACTGGCAGAACCTGGTCAACTTCGGTGTGCTGCCGCTGACCTTCGCGAAGCCCGCGGACTACGACGACCTGGAGCAGGGCGACGTGATCGTGTTGGCGCGCTTGCGCGAAACGGTAGGCAACAGCAACACGATGACCGTTTCCGTCAAGGGCAAGCACAAGCTGAAACTGCAACACCAGCTCTCACCACGTCAAGTCAACGTGTTGTTAGCCGGCGGCCTGATCAACTGGATGCGCGAGCGCCACGCGGCCTGATGGGTGGCGAACAGCGCACCCGCTTCATCTATTTCGCAAACAGCTTCGACCGGTCGGCGAATGCCTTGAATTCCAGGGCGTTGCCGGAAGGGTCGAGCAGGAACATCGTGGCCTGCTCACCGGGCTCGCCTTTGAAGCGCACGTGCGGTTCGATCACGAAATGCGTGCCCGCTGCGCGCAACTTGTCGGCCAAGGCGTGCCACGCACCCATGTCCAGCACGGCGCCGAAATGTCGCACCGGGACTTCGTCGCCGTCGACGTCGTGTGCCGCGGCGGCGTGCAGTTCTTGCGGGGCGACGTGCGCGACGATCTGGTGCCCATGGAAATCGAAATCCACCCACGTGTCGCTGGAACGACCCTCGGGGCAGCCGAGCAGATCGCCGTAGAACGCGCGCGCCTGTTTGAGCGAAGCGACCGGAAATGCCAGGTGAAAGGGCGGCAGCGCCTGTCGGCCGCGATGCCGCGCAATCCATGCGTCCACGGTGGCTTTCGGCAGGGGGAAGTAGCCGTTGGTGACGAATGGGGCCGTGGCCTCGGGATCCGGTTGCAGGTGCACGTGCCAGTCGCCGACGCGCGCCATTTGCAGGCAGTCATCGACATCGTACAGGTCGTCCTTGTGGATCTGGCCATGGTCCTGCAGCGACGTCCGCTTGGCACGCTGCTTGGCCTCGCCACGGTCCAGCGCGCCGAAGAATCCCCACGCGTGGCCCTCGCCGAAGACGCCCGGCCGGTAACCGCCGATGTTGATGAAATACAGGTGCAGGCCGTTGGACGCGGGCGCCTGTGACAGGTGCACGCGGTAGCCCTGCACGCTATCGAGGAAACACCACGCGTCGACGTGCAGGCCACGTGGATCGCCGAACCAGCCATCCAGCAACTGGTCGCGCGCGGCTTCCAGCGACGGGCCGACCGCGAATCCCACGTCATGCAGCTCGGTTCTGGCGCCGGGTGCGGTGCCACCCAGTACGCAGGCGATCAAGTGTTCGCTCATGTCACTCCATTTCCAGTTCGATAGTGTCTCATCTTCCCAAAAATGGTCGTCATTCCGGGGCTGCCCGCGCCGTCAGCTTGGTCACGCCGGCGCGGGCGGTGCCGGATGCGCCGGGGGCGCGTGATGATGCCTCGCCCAGCGCAGCACCGCGAACAGCGCCAGACACGCGGCGATGCCCAGGCCGGCGTCGACGGTGTAGCTGCCGAGAAGGCCGCGCCAGGCGAAGGCGCGGCCGTCGAGTGCGGTCATGTAGTCGATGGGGAGGTTCGTCGCCGCGCCGAGGACGGCGAAGGTCGTGGCGGCCAGCGGATTGTCGGGTCCGATGGTCTCGAACGTGATCGCGAAGGAACCGGTGAGCCCGAGCGACTGGAAAATGTTCTCGCCGAGGATGGCGACGACGAACACCCAGGCTGCGCGTGGCGGCAGCAACAGGCCCAGCGTGAACAGCGCGCCGACGATGCCGATCGTCAGGTACAGCGGCCTCAAGGGCATCCATTTCGCCAGTTGCGGCAAGGCCAGGCTGCCGATGACGCCGGCGACGATCACGCCGGCGCCGCCGGCGAGGCTTACGACCTGTGGCGAGGCGTGGAAGGCGTCGCCGAGTCCGCTCAACACGTTGGTCAGCGCGAACGACGCCGACGGCAGCAAAAACATCGCCAGCGCGATCAACACCTCGCGGTGCTTGAACATCGAGCCGATTTCGCGGAAGAACTGCCCAAAGCTGTCGCGTGCCAGCCGCGCATCGGGCGGCTTGACCGGAATGAACGGGTAGATCACCAGCGGAACCAGTTGCATCGCGCCCAGCACCGTCGCCGCGACCGGCACCGACAAGTAGCGGACCAGGTCGAAGCCGACCATCGCCGTCAGGCCGAAGCCCACCGTGTTGCCGACCTGCATCCAGGCGCTCAGGCGGCTCTTGTCGCCGTGCCCGACCACGGTCGAGAACCAGCCACCCAGCGCGTTTTGCATGAATACGGCGCCGACGTACGCGACAATCAGCAGGACGCCCATCAGCGCCAGGTCGTGCACGGCCAGCAGCGCCACCGGTGTCAGGACGGCGGCGACCACCGTGCCGGCGACCGCATAGGATCGCCGGGTGAAGCGCACGTCGAGGATCGGGCACACGACGAATCCCCAGAACACCGGTGAGAATGCCAAGGCGGTCAGCCCGGCAATTTCGCCTTCGGGTACGTGGTGCGCCGCGAGCAGTTGCGGCACCGTGACGACGACGATGCCGCCCAGCATGCCGAACGACAGCATCGTCAACCCCATCAACCAGATCGGCGCGCGCCAGCGCATCGTCGCCATCGCTCCTTGCCTGCTGCCGCAGGTCGTCGTGCCGGAACGGCGGTCGAACCCGTGGCGCTTGTTGGAACCCGGAAATCACCGGATGTTCCGTTCGTGCTGGCTCAGAGTCTCGCGCGCTGCGCGTGAACGGCTCGTCGCGCCGGGCGCTGTAGGAGCGCGCCTGCGCGCAACCCGTGCCGCCGCACCGCGTGCACACCGGGTCGCCTGCAGGCAGGCTCCTACAACGGCGATGGTGCGCCGCAGCCGGCTCGGGCCAATGCGTCGAGCTGTAGCTCAAGGTTTTGATCCCGCGTCGAAACCCGCGCATGGTCGATCAACATCGCGGTGCATTCACCGCACGGGAAACGGCAATACGCGCAGGCGTGTGCGCCGGGGATCAATGGTGATCAACGCACCGGCATCCAACTCAACCGTCATTTGGCGCAGCGCAACCAGGACTTGCGGACCGATGACGTCAGCATTGACGTCTTCCGCGCGGATCTGCACCACGCTGGGTTTTTCTCCGTGCGTAGCCGCAAGGATGGCGCTGAAATCCAGATCGTGCGTCAGCACGACGAAATCGTGCTGACGAGCGTAGGCCATGATCGCGGCGTCCGGCGCGTTGGCCGCACCCAGCTTCGACCAATGCTCGGCTTCGATTCCGCCCTGGGCCAGCGTGTCTACCCACCGCGGTGACAGATTCATGTCGACCAGCAGCTTCACGCCTTGCCCAGCGTGACCTCACGCTCTTCAGTGCGCCACGCTGCATAGCGCAACGCTTGCATGATGTCTTCGCGTTCCAGGTAGGGGTAATCAGCGAGCAGGTCATCGACGCTGCGGCCCGCACCGATCTGGCCCACCACCATGCCGACCGTGACGCGCATGCCGCGAAGGCAGGCTTTGCCGCCCATGACCTCGGGCTGCTGGGTGATGCGGTCAAGGGGTCCCATCGCTCGGTCCTTGTCAAAACCGGTTGTAAGGATACCGCCATGTCTTCGAGCATGCGTGATGCGCCGGCGCAAGCAGCTTATCCGACCGCCTTCTCGCGCACCGGCAGCTTCCAGTCCGGACGCACGAAGTGGCAGGTGTACCCGTCCGGGATGCGTTCGAGATAATCCTGGTGCTCGGGTTCGGCTTCCCAGAAGTCGCCCGCCGGCACCACCTCGGTCACGACCTTGCCCGGCCACAAGCCCGAGGCGTCGACATCGGCGATGGTGTCTTTGGCGACGCGCTGCTGTTCGGCACTGGTATAGAAAATGGCCGAACGGTAGCTGGTACCGACGTCGTTGCCCTGGCGGTTATGGGTGGTCGGATCGTGAATCTGGAAGAAGAATTCCAGCAACTTGCGGTAACTCGTTCGAGACGGATCGAACACGATCTCGATCGACTCCGCGTGGGTGCCGTGGTGGCGGTAGGTGGCGTGCGGAACATCCCCGCCGCTGTAGCCGACCCGCGTCGACACGACGCCGGGCTGCTTGCGGATCAGGTCCTGCATGCCCCAGAAGCAGCCACCGGCAAGGATGGCGCGTTCGGTGTTCATGGTTTCTCCTTCATACGCAGACTCGTCATACACCAAGCTCGTCATTCCGGGGCTGCCCGCGCTCTTTGCGGGCAGAACCCGGAATCCAGCT
>JBOHYW010000160.1:0-8420 GCA_050738155.1 Rhodanobacteraceae bacterium | reverse complement strand
TTGATCGCGTAGCTCGTCGCGGCGCTTGGCATTGACGATTCCCAGCAGCTTGCGCATGCACGCCACCAGCGCCACTTTGCCCAGCTTGCCGCGTGCGCGCAGGTGCTGGTAGTGGGCTTTCATCAACTGTCTTGTGATTCGACCTTCAAGCCGCGATCAATCCTTGATCGCGTAGCTCGTCGCGGCGCTTGGCATTGACGATTCCCAGCAGCTTGCGCATGCACGCCACCAGCGCCACTTTGCCCAGCTTGCCGCGTGCGCGCAGGTGCTGGTAGTGGGCTTTCATCAACGGATCCCAACGCACGGCAGACAGTGTCGCCATGTAGAGCGCCACCCGCACCGGCGCACGGCCGCCGCGAATGCGGCGTTTGCCCTGGCCTTGTCCGCTGTCGCGGTTCATGGGGGCGACGCCCACCAGTTTGGCGATCTGCCTGCGGTTGAGCTGCCCCAGTTCGGGCAGCAACGACAACATGCTCGCCTGGAACACTGGACCTAGCCCCTTGCGCGAGCGCATCGCAGGCGTTGCGTGTTGCTTGATCAGGGCATGGATGGCAGCATCGACGGCCGCGAGCTCGCGCTTCACTGCAGCGATGGTGCGCGAGGCCAACGATCGAACCATGGCCGGCGCCATGGCGGCCTGTTGCTTGTGCGCTTGCAGGGCCGTGACCAACTGCCCGCGCCGGCGCAACCAATCCCGGAGCTCGCGTTGCCACGGTGGAGGCGCCACATAGCGGCGCAGGCGATCGTTGAACAGGCGCGCCATCAAAGCCAGCATGCGTGCGTCGATGGCATCGGTCTTGGCAAGATCGCCGGTGGCACGCGCGAAGTTGCGGGCCTGCCTGGGGTTGACCCGGGACACCCACAGCCCGGCATCGCAACACGCCTCCAGCAAGGGATCCTCGTAACCACCCGTCGCCTCGACCACGACATGCGGGTCATCGATGGCCATGAGGCGCTTCAAGATCTTGGCAATGCCGCTACGGTCGTTGGCAAAGCGCGTCACGCGCGAGTGCCCGTCTACCGCAAGGTCCAGGCTGGCCTTGCCCACGTCGATACCTACTGCCGTCATACCCTTCCTCCGCTAAAGTGGATTGGTCGAGAGCATCGCGCCCGAGGCCCACGCTTATCGGTTCGAGGGCAACCTCGATCAACTGTTCGGGCGCAGGGCGCGAGATCCGGCGTGCGGCCCCTGCTGAGTTACGGTGGTGCTGACACCGAAGCGTTATCGGGCTCGCACGTCGGGCTCTCGACGCCTACGGTACGGGAAGTTCAAGACATAAGGCGTTATGCCGAAGAAAGCGTTTGACGTGCGTCACGTGACACGATACACTGTCGCTCGTGATCAAGACGTTCGCAGACCGTGTCACCCGCGATCTCTACGCCACTGGGAAATCCAAACGACTTCCGCCCGACATTGCAAAGCGCGCTGCTCGCAAACTCGAATACGTGAACCTGGCTACGCGCCTTGAGGATCTGAAGGTACCCTCCGGCAACCGCCTTCACGCACTCAGCGCCGACCGGAAGGGACAACATTCGATCTCCGTCAACGACCAGTGGCGCATCTGTTTCCGCTTCATGGACGGTGGTGCCTACGACGTGGAGATATGCGACTATCACTGAATGTGAGATCGATTATGACTGTGCCAAATACCAATCGCATAGAGCGCAGACCAACTCATCCAGGCGAGATGCTGCGGGAGGACTTCCTCCCGGATTACGGCCTCAGCGTTTCCGGGTTGGCGGCGGATTTGGGAGTTTCTCGCCAGTCTGTCAACGAGTTGCTACGTGAACGCCGGGCGATTAGCCCAGAGATGGCGCTGCGGCTAGCTCGACTGTTTGGGAACTCTGCGGAGTTCTGGGTCAACGCTCAAAGAGCCGTCGATTTGTGGGATGCGGCGCAAGCGATAAGGACTGACGTGGCAAAAATCAGGCCCCTCACTGCCGCATGACAGTTCGCTGCAGCCGACCGTCATCCCGCGCTACGCAGGCTGCCGGCGGCTGAATTCAAGCGTTGCGCGTCACGGTTGCAACGTTCATACTTCAGTAGTACCGTAGATGCATGAAAGTAGCCGTCTCCGTCCCCGATCCTGTTTTCGACGCCGCCGAGCGCCTGGCGAAGGCGCGGCGCGTGCCCCGCAGCCAGGTTTTTTCGGAAGCGCTCGAAGAATACGTGGCCAGGCATGGCGGGTCCGCCATAACTGCGAAGCTCGATGCGGTCTATGGCGGGGTGGCTTCGTCGCTTGACCCCGTGCTTGCGTCGGCACAGTACGCTTCGTTGGGCCATGAAGCGTGGTGAGGTGTGGTGGGCAGCGCTGTCGGAGCCGACGGGTTCCGGCCCCGGTTTTCGCCGCCCGGTACTCATTGTGCAGTCCAATCCGTTCAACCAGAGCCGCATCAATACGGTCGTCGTCGCGGTAGTCACGTCCAACCTGGCACTGGCTCAGGCACCCGGCAACGTGCGCCTCGCAAAGTCGGACGCGGGCCTGCCGAAGGCATCGGTAGTCAACGTGTCACAAGTTCTCACCGTCGATCGCGAGCTGCTCATGTTGCGGGTGAAAGCATTGCCGAATCGCACTATGGATCGCGTCGACGAGGGCCTGAGGCTTGTACTGGGGCTGTGACGTCCAAACGGGTAGCCGGGGCTCTTTTTTATCCCCCGGCTCCCACTGCACCCCGCACGCGGGTCCACGCGGGGCGCTTCCCTCGGATTGGAGAGGGACACCACCCTTGGCGACCCTCGCCGGCTACACAACGACCCGCCAACAGCGCTTTGCCCGGTCGGGCACCGTGCGTCGTTGAGACTCGAGTGTCTCGCTCGTTGCCGAAAGCCTCGCGGGATCGCCCTTGCCGTTGGCGAGCGGTTGGATGGCTCCCGTGGGACACTACCGGTACTCCGGCGGGGACTTTCATCCCATCAGTTCATGCCCATGTCGGGCGCACACATCCCATTCAAGCGGGTGGCGTTCCGCCGCCGCTTGCTTCAAGCGTCACGCGCCGTGGTGAGACTACGCGGGGGGACGCGCGCTCATGCACAGGAAAATGAACATGCATGACAAGCCCGTCGCCCTGGTAACGGGCGCCAATCAGGGAATCGGCCTTCAGATCGCCAAGGATCTTGCGGCGCATGGTCTTGCCGTGATCGTTGGTTCGCGCAACCTCGCGAAAGGCGCGGAGGCGGCCAGAAGCATCGAAGGCGGTGCGCGCGCAATCCAGTTGGATGTAACCGATCATGCATCCATGGACGCCGCAGCGAAGCGCATTGGCGACGAGTTCGGCCGCCTCGACGTATTGGTGAACAATGCCGGCATTGCGCACGCGGGAAAGCAGGCGCGGTCGCTCGCGGAAATCGTCAGGACAGGCCGCGCGAGCGTTGCGTCGCTGGATGAGGTACGCGCGGAATTCGAGACCAATGTGTTCGGTGTCATCGCCGTCACCCAGGCCATGCTGACGCTCCTGCGCAAAGCGCCAGCCGGGCGCATCGTCAACGTATCGAGTGGCCGGGCCTCGCTCACCTTGGCTTCGGACCCGAGCGAGTCGCGCCGACGGGAGATGTTCGGCGTCACCTATTCCGCGTCGAAGGCAGCCCTCAACGCCATGGCCGTCGCTTTCGCGCTGGACCTCGAATCGTCCGGCATCAAGGTCAACGCGGCTGCACCGGGCTTCACGGTCACGGCCATGAACGACTTCGAGGGCAGGCGCACCGTCGAGGAAGCCGCGCGGGAGCCGGTCCGGCTTGCGCTTCTCGGCCCGGACGGCCCGACGGGCACGTTCTCGGACGACAACGGCCCGATCCCGTGGTGACGCCATCAGGCGGATAATCCATGAACCCCAAGCATTGACTGTCGTTATGCGCACGCTCGGCAAGCCAAGCCACATCGCTTTGATCGTCCGCGAACCACCTCGCACGGCATCGCTGTTTGCGGATGTCTTCGGCGCGAAGACGATTCGACGCACGGACGGGGATGGCCATGACGAACAGTACGTGCAATTGGGCGAGACGTGGTTTGTGCTCGTCTAGGCAGATGTGGCGCGCCCCCTGAAGGGCGACCACGTCGCGTTTCTGGTATCGCCATCTACGCTGGCCGTGGTTGCCGAAAAGCTGGCAGCAATCGGACGCGAGTATCAGCTCGCCAGGTCGGATACCGCGCTCTATTTTTCCGACTTCGACAACCACGTGTTCGAGCTCGACACAGTGGGCGTGGAGTCGGAGCTGCGCGAACAAGATGCCGCGTCCACACCGACGCACGCGCCGCGCACCGGTTGACCGAGCGTCGGACACCATGGACATCGGGAAGTGAGCCAATGGCAAAGCAGGTCATCAAATGCGTCACGCATATCTTTGCGTCACGCGAGGCGCCACGGCATGCGCGAAGGATGCATGCGTGGGTGGGCTTGCCGGAGGAAATCGAACACGTCTGGCGAGTGCGACGTGGCGGCGGCTCGCCGCGCGTGAGCCGGTGCGCGCATCGTCGAGTGTCCGGGCGAGTGGCGCGGCCAACGAGTACAAGGAAATCGCGATGGGCATGCTGAAGGTTGCCAGCTTCGCGCTGTCGCTGGACGGCTTCGGGGCCGGCCTGCACCAGAGCCTCGAAAATCCGCTGGGGGTCGGCGGCCTCGACCTGCATCAGTGGGCATTCGCTACCGCCGCATTCAGGAAAATGTTCGGCAACAAGGGCGGCGCGACCGGGATCGACAACGACTACATCGAACGCGGCTTCCGCGAGGTCGGCGCATGGATTCTTGGCCGCAACATGTTCGGGCCCGTGCGCGGGCCGTGGCCCGATGACGCGTGGAAGGGTTGGTGGGGCGACAACCCGCCCTATCACACACCCGTGTTTGTCCTGACGCATCACGCGCGCGAAACGATCGTGATGGAAGGCGGCACCACGTTTCATTTCGTTACGGACGGCATCCATGCCGCGTTGCAGCGTGCGCGGGACGTAGCGGGCGATCTGGACGTCCGCCTCGGCGGCGGTGTCGCGACGATCAAGGCGTATCTGCGGGCCGGATTGGTGGACGAGCTGCACCTCGCCATCACGCCGGTGCTGCTCGGTTCCGGCGAGCGGTTGTTCGCCGACGTCGACATGCGCGCGCTCGGCTATCGCTGCGTGGAGCATGCCGCGTCGCGCATGGCGACCCACGTCGTGCTCCGGAAACGGTGAATCCCGTCGTGAGCCACGCACGTACCGTTGCGTGCGTCGCGGTGGCGCGGGCAACGGGTTCGTGATCCGCGCGGTGACGGTTCAGCCCCGCTGAACGCAAGTGCCGATTCTCACCCTCACCCGGCGCTGCGCGCCACCCTCTCCCCAAGGCGAGGGGACGAGTGTCTCGTCAGCTCAATGCCCCGTGGCAGTGCTTGTATTTCTTGCCGCTGCCGCACGGGCACGGGTCGTTGCGGCCGATCTTGGGGCCGCTGCGGACCATCGGGGTTGCGGTGGCGACCGCGGATTCAGCGGCGTCTCCCATCGCACCTTCCGGCGCCGGCAGCCGCATCGGCTGGCTGCCCGGAAGCGCGCCCGCGCCCGGCTGCGGTGCGGCGCCACCAAACCCGGCCGTCTCGGCGTGCTGGAAGTCCATCGCGCGGGCGGCGGCGATCCGGCGCTGCTCGGCTTCCATCGCCGCGACTTCTTCTTCGCTGCGGATGCGCACGCGCGCGAGCGTTTGCACCAGCTCCTTCTTGATCCGCGCCAGCATATCCTCGAACAGACGGAAGGCCTCGCGCTTGTATTCCTGCTTGGGGTCGACCTGCGCGTAGGAACGCAGGTAAATGCCCTGGCGGAGGTAGTCCATGCTGGCGAGGTGATCCTTCCACGCGCTGTCGACCGCCGACAGCATCACGTGCTTTTCAAGCGCACGCATCACTTCGGGACCGATCTGCTGTTCCTTGGCCGCGAACATCGAATCGGCCGCGTCGACCACGTGCTTGTGGATGGTTTCGGCGTCGGCTTCCTGCTCGGTTTCGAGCCAATGCTTGAGGTCGAGCTGCATCCCGAACTCGGATTCCAGCGTCGACTGCAGGCCGGCGAGATCCCACTGTTCATCCACGGTCTCGCGCGGCACGTATTTTTGTGCCAGCGAATCGAACACGTCATGGCGGATGTCGCTGACCGTTTCCGACACGTCGTCGGATTCCAGCAGCTCCAGGCGCTGTGCGTAGATCACCTTGCGCTGGTCGTTGGCGGTGTCGTCGAACTCCAGCAACTGCTTGCGGATGTCGAAGTTGTGCCCTTCGACCTTGCGCTGCGCCTTTTCGATCTGGCGACTGACCAGCCGGTCTTCCAGCGCGTCGTCCTCCTTCATGCCGAAGCGCTGCATCCAGCGGACGAGGCCTTCGCCGCCGAAGATCCGCATCAGGTTGTCCTGCAGCGAGAGATAGAAGCGCGAGGAGCCCGGGTCGCCCTGGCGCCCGGAACGGCCGCGCAACTGGTTGTCCACGCGGCGGGATTCGTGGCGCTCGGTGCCGACGATGTGCAGGCCACCCGCGGCCAGGACCTGTTCGTGGCGCTGCTTCCACTCGGCCTTGACGCGCTCGCGGTCGGCCTCGGTCGAGTCGGCGGGCAACTCGACCAGCGCGGCATCCAGGCTGCCGCCCAGCACGATGTCGGTGCCACGGCCAGCCATGTTGGTGGCGATGGTCACCGAGCCCGGCGCACCGGCCTGCTCGACGATCCTGGCCTCCCGCTCGTGCTGCTTGGCATTCAGCACCTCGTGCGGAATCCCGGCTTTCACCAGCAGGCCGTGCACGAGTTCGGATACTTCGATCGAAGCGGTGCCGACCAGCACCGGCTGGCCACGGTCGTGGCAGTCGCGCACGTCTTCCACGACGGCCCTGAACTTGGCCTCGGGCTTCAGGAACACGAGGTCGGGGTTGTCCTTGCGGATCATCGGCATGTTGGTCGGGATCACGGCGACTTCCAGCCCGTAGATCGAGTGGAACTCCGCCGCTTCGGTATCGGCGGTGCCCGTCATGCCCGACAGCTTGTCGTACATGCGGAACAGGTTCTGGAAGGTGATCGACGCCATCGTCTGGTTTTCGCGCTGGATCGGCACGCCTTCCTTGGCCTCGACGGCCTGGTGCAGGCCCTCGGACCAGCGCCGCCCCGGCAGGGTGCGGCCGGTGAACTCGTCGACGATGATGATTTCGCCGTCGCGGACGATGTAGTCGACGTCGCGCTGGTACAGCGCGTGCGCGCGCAGTGCCTGGTTCAAGTGATGCACGACGGCGAGGTTGCGCGCATCGTAGAGGCTCGAATCCTCTTCAAGGATGCCCGCCTGGCGCAGCAGTTGCTCGGCGGTTTCCATGCCCGCTTCCGACAGGTGCACCTGCTTCTGCTTTTCGTCGACGTAGTAGTCGCCGGGCTCGATCGGCTCGTCGGGCTTCTGCTCCTTGGCCTGCCGCGTCAGGTGCGGCACGACGCGGTTGACCCGGATGTACAACTCGGGCGAATCCTCGGCGGGACCGGAAATGATCAGCGGCGTGCGCGCCTCGTCGATCAGGATCGAGTCGACCTCGTCCACGATCGCGTAGTGCAGGCCGCGCTGATAGCGCTGTTCCTTCGCGACCGCCATGTTGTCGCGCAGGTAGTCGAACCCGAACTCGTTGTTGGTGCCGTAGGTAATGTCGGCACCATACGCGGCGCCCTTCTCCGACATCTCCATGCCGGGCCACACCACGCCGACGGTCATGCCGAGGAGGTTGTAAACCTTGCCCATCCACGCGGCGTCGCGCTTGGCGAGGTAGTCGTTGACCGTGACGACGTGGGCGCCCTTGCCCTCCAGCGCGTTGAGGTAGACCGGCAGCGTGGCGACCAGCGTCTTGCCCTCGCCGGTCCGCATCTCGGCGATCTTGCCCTGGTGCAACACGATGCCGCCGATCAACTGCACGTCGTAGTGGCGCATGCCGATCGAGCGCCGGCTCGCCTCGCGCACGACCGCGAAGGCTTCGGGAAGAATCTTGTCGAGGCTTTCGCCGCCCGCGACGCGCTGCTTGAACTCGGCGGTCTTGTCGCGCAGCGCGACGTCGTCGAGCTTCTGCATGTCGGGTTCGAGCGCATTGATGCGCGCCACGACTCTCGAAAGCTGCTTCAGCACGCGCTCATTGCGGCTGCCGAAGACATTCGTCAGGAAATTGGGCATCGGACCAGGATTCGCGTGAACGGCTGCGGATGAAACTCAATCGGGCATGATAAAAGCACACGCCGCCTGCGCCTAGTGATGGCGGCAAAACCAGCGGATTTCAAGGAATCGGCGCCCGACGCAGCCCCGTCGGAGCGGCTGTTGCCATAGTCAGCCCATGGACGGGCGTTCTGATGTTGGCGACGCGGTCATCTCAAGGGTTGCGGCGATCATCCTCGAAGCAGCGATCAGGGACGATCGCACAAAGAAACACACGGAGCATCAAGCTGCAACGAGGCTGCGCC
>JBOHYW010000159.1:0-8450 GCA_050738155.1 Rhodanobacteraceae bacterium | reverse complement strand
AGCTATCACCTGATGGGACGGCAGAAACTGTCCGACCAGACCGCGCAGGTGCTGAAACTCAACTACCCGAACCACCCGTACCTCGCGCACCCGAAGAGCTGGCCGAGCCACCACAGCTGGTTGTGGCGGTTGATTCCGTTGACCAGCAAGCATTGATCGACAGTCCTGCCGATTCAGTTCTAGCGCGCGGGTGACGTTCGTTACATGGTAGGAGCGCGCCACGCGCGCGAACGGAAAACAGCACCAGAGTAGGCTGGATCAAGCCGCTTCAGCGGCGGAAGACTCCAGGCATCCTGCCTTCCGGCCCTTCGGACCCGGCTCGCCGTTCGCGCCGCTCCTGCGGCGCAGTCGGCGTTTCGCGCCTTGATCCGCCCTACCGACTGACCCGTCGTGAATTCGCGTGCCTTCGGCGCGTGTCGAAACCGCTCCGAACATCACCGCCAGGCATTCGAAATGGGATAGCGCCGTTCGCGCCCGAACGCGCAACCCGACACGCGCGGTCCCGGCGCGGCCTGGCGGCGCTTGAATTCGGACACATACAGCATGCGCACCACGCGTTGCACGTCTTCGGCGTCGTAGCCGGCCGCGACAATTTCCGCCTGCGATTCCGCACCCTCGACGCAACGTTTCAGGATGCCGTCCAGCACTTCATAAGGCGGCAGGGAATCCTGGTCGGTCTGGTCGGCGCGCAATTCCGCCGACGGTGCGCGCTCGATCACGGCACTTGGAATGATCTCGCCCTTGATTTCCCCGAGTCCCGAGTCCCGAGTCCCGAGTCCCGCGCTTTCATTGCGCCACCTTGCCAACGCATAAACTTGCGTCTTGTACACGTCCTTCAACGGCGCGTAACCCCCGCACATGTCGCCGTACAAGGTGGCGTAGCCGACCGCCATCTCGCTCTTGTTGCCAGTGGTGAGCAGCAACTTGCCAGTCTGGTTGGACAACGCCATCAGCAGCAGGCCACGGCTGCGCGCCTGCAGGTTTTGCGCGGCGAGATCGCCAAGTTCGCCGCAGGCTTGCGCAAGGGTCGTGGTGGCCGCGTCAACGGTTGAACTGATCGGGAGGTCCAAATACTCGACGCCCAGCGTCTGCGCCTGCGCGTGCGCTTCGCGCAACGAGAGGTCGGAGGTATAGCGGGACGGCAGCATCACCGCGCTGATCTTGTCCGCACCCAGCGCATCTACCGCGATGGCCAGGGTCAGCGCCGAGTCGATGCCGCCCGACAACCCCAACAGCACGCCGTCGAAGCCGTTCTTGCCGACGTAGTCGCGCACGCCGCGCGCCAGGCCCGCGTACACGATGGCCTCGTCACGCGTATCCCCACGCTCCGGCCAGTCGATCGCCCGCAGGCTGTGCGCAGTCGAATCGAATTCGACGAGCAGCAGCGCTTCCGTGAATGCCGGCGCGCGGGCGATCACCTCGCCATCCATGCCAACCAGCAACGACGCGCCGTCGAACAACAGGTCGTCCTGGCCGCCGATCACGTTGACGTAGGCGATCGGCACGCCATTGTCACGTGCGCGTTGTGCAAGCAGGTGTTCGCGCGTGGCCTGCTGGTGCATGTCGTAGGGTGAAGCATTGATCACCAGCAGCAGGTCGATGCCGAGCGCCGCGACCCGCGCGGTGGGTTCGGGCTGCCAGATGTCCTCACAGACCAGCAATCCGATCCGCACATCTTCGCATTCGAACACGCACGGATCCGAGCCGCGACGGAAGTAACGCTTTTCGTCGAACACGGTGTAATTCGGCAGCACCTGTTTGCGATAGGTAGCCACGATTTCGCCTTCACGCAGCACGCTGGCGGCGTTGTACACCGCGCCCTGCGCGTACGGATGACCGACCACCGCGTCGATTCCCTGCATGCCGCGCATTAGCCCGGCGAATTCATCCGCGCAGGCAGCGAGAAATCCCGGGCGCAGCAGCAGATCTTCGGCTGGATAGCCGCACAACGAGAGTTCGGGGAACGCCACCAGCGCCGCGCCGGCTGCGCGTGCCTGCGACGCGAGCTCGCGCATCTTGGCCGCGTTCGCGGCGACCGCGCCCACCGGAAAATCATGCTGGGCGAACGCGAGTTTCAAGGTTGTCACGGTGGCATGCCCGAAGAATGAATGGGTGTTTCGGCGCCCGATGGTCCAATGCGCAGCGGCGGGATCTCAATCGTCGCCGTGCGGGGTGTTGACGCGATTCCTGCCGCGGCCGGCCTTGAGCAACACCGCCGCGGTTTGCCGCAGGCCATTGTCCATCCGCCCCAGCACGCGCCGCATTTTTTCTTCCGGTCGCCCGATGAAGGACGTGACATGGAAGTATTCGGTGCCATCCTGCGATTCCGGCGAAAACACATAGGTCGACACGCAGCAACGCGCACGATCCACGACCACCGGACTCACCGAATGCCACGATTGCTTGTTGGTTTCCATCACCAGCAGCCGATTGAATGCCGACACCACGGTTTTCTGCCGCGCGACCTTCGGATCCCACAGCTCGAAATTGCCGCCGTTCTCCAGCGTCCAGTCGGGCGACACGTAGTACAGGAAATTCAGGCGACGGTACAACGTGCGCTTGCCGTCGTGGCTGTTGTCGATGTGCGGGTTCAGGAAGTCGCCCTTGAACATCATCGACAGTCCCGCCGCGTACAGGCTGGGGTCGGGTACCAGCCCGCGCAACCCGGCCACTCCGGCGAAAGCATCGATGACGGTGGACGCCTGCAGCGCGTAGGTGATGGCATCCAGGATCGGCGGCAGGCCCGACAGGTCGGTCAGGGTCTTCTTCTTCTCGCGAAAGGTATCGCGGTCGAAGAACCCTTCCGCATGCGGCGGGAAGGCCGTACGAATTTCATGCGCGACATCGTCCGGCAACAGGTCGTCGATCCACACGTGCCGCGTGTGGGTGCCTTCCGGGTTTTGCCAGCGCGCAGCCAGTTCGCCCCGGTCACGGGACAGACGTTCGACGATGGTCCGGGCGAGCTGGTCCTTGTCCATGGTGCGGGGATCTCTGCAACAGTGTTGCATGCTTCACGGGCCGCCGATGCTTCGGTCAAGAGCGGGAAGTGCAGACGCCGATCGCCGCCTGCATGCAGGCTCTTGCCTTTGCTGCCGCAGGAACGAGCGTGTCGGCGGCCAGTTTGAGCCGTGGACGGTACATAACGCAACAATGGTCGCGCTCACGAGCGCTCCTACCCCATCTTTTTTGCCAGTGTCGCACCAAGGTCGGCCGGAGATTTCACGGTGGTGACGCCGGCTTTTTCCAGCGCGGCGAACTTGGCCGCCGCGGTGCCTTTGCCACCGGAGATAATCGCGCCGGCGTGACCCATCCGCTTGCCGGGCGGTGCGGACGCGCCGGCGATGAACGCGACCACCGGTTTGGTGACGCGCTCCTCGATGAACTCGGCGGCCTCTTCCTCGGCGCTGCCGCCGATTTCGCCGACCATGATGATGCCTTCGGTCTGCTTGTCGTCCTGGAACAGCTTCAGGCAATCGATGAAGTTCATGCCGTTGATCGGGTCGCCGCCGATGCCGATGACCGTGGATTGGCCCAAGCCCACGTTGGTGGTCTGGTACACGGCTTCGTAGGTGAGCGTTCCCGAGCGCGACACGATCGCGACCTTGCCGGGCTTGTGGATGTGGCCGGGCATGATGCCGATCTTGCACTCGCCGGGCGTGATGATGCCGGGACAGTTTGGCCCGATCAGCACGGTATCGGGATATTCCTTCAGCACGTTCTTGACGCGCAGCATGTCGAGCACCGGGATGCCTTCGGTAATCGCGACGATCACGCGGATGCCGGCAGCGGCGGCTTCAAGGATCGCGTCAGCCGCGAACGGCGGCGGCACGAAGATCACCGACGCGTCGGCGCCAGTGTCGTCAACGGCTTCGCGCACGGTATTGAAGACCGGCAGGCCGATGTGCTCGCTGCCGCCCTTGCCCGGCGTGACGCCGCCTACCAGTTTGGTGCCGTATTCCAGCGCCTGTTCGGAATGGAAGGTGCCTTGGTGGCCGGTAAAGCCTTGGCAGATGACTTTGGTGTTTTTGTTGACAAGAACGCTCATGTTCTGGAGTCCTTCAAATTCGTGTCGTGTCGAGACTTCGACCAGCGTGGGGCGCCGCTGCGCGGCGTGCCCGGGGCATGCTTCCACAACCCCCGCATCGCCGCGTTGCGGCGATGCCGCCCCCTTGACTCAAGGGGGCAAAAAAACGTGCGGCCGACGAACCCATATGTATCGTTACGCAGCCTTCGCCGCTGCAACGGCTTTCTGCGCGGCGTCGTTCAAATCGTTGGCGGGCGTGATCTTGAGGCCGGATTGCCCGAGCAACTCGCGCCCCTTCTCGACGTTGGTGCCCTCGAGGCGAACCACCACCGGAATCTTCAGACCAACCTCTTTCACCGCCGCGATGATGCCCTCGGCGATCAAATCGCAGCGCACGATGCCGCCGAAGATGTTGACCAGGATGCAGCTCACTTTCGGGGAAGACAGGATCAGCTTGAACGCCGCGGTCACCCTTTCCTTGGTGGCGCCGCCACCGACGTCGAGGAAGTTCGCGGGCTCGCCGCCGGCCAGCTTGATCACGTCCATGGTCGCCATCGCAAGACCGGCGCCATTGACCATGCAGCCGATCGAGCCGTCCATCGTCACGTAATTCAGATGTTCGGCCGCAGCTTCGGCCTCGGCCTTGTCTTCCTGCGACACGTCGCGCATCGCGGCCAATTCCGGATGCCGGAACTCGGCGTTGTCGTCGGAGTTGACCTTGCCATCCAGCGCCATCAGGTCACCGGACGCAACGATCGCCAGCGGATTCAACTCGACCAGTGAGAGGTCTTTCGCGTTGAACAGCTTGTACAGGCCCAGCATGATCTTGGAGAGCTGGTTGACCTGCTTGCCGGTGAGGCCCAGCGCGAAACCGAGTTCACGGCACTGGTACGGCTGCAGGCCTTCGGTGAAGTTCACCGTGACGGTATGGATTTCGTCCGGCGTCTCGCGCGCGACCTGCTCGATGTCGACACCGCCGCGCGCCGAGGCGATGAAGGTGACCGCCTTGTCGCCGCGATCGACCAACACGGAGAGGTACAGTTCCTTGGCGATGTCGGTGGCCTCGGTGACCAGCACCAGGTTCACCGGCAGCTCGCGGCCACCCGACTGGTAGGTCGCCATGTTCTTGCCGAGCATGCTTGTCGCGGCGGCTTTCACCTCGTCCTGCGACTTGCAGAACTTGACGCCGCCGGCCTTGCCGCGCCCACCGGCGTGGATCTGCGCTTTCACCATCCATTGCTCGCCACCCAATGCCTTGGCGGCTTCCACCGCTTCGGCGGGGGTCGCTGCGACCTTGCCGGGCGGCACCGCGATGCCGAATTCGGCGAACAACTGCTTGGCCTGATATTCGTGAAAATTCATGCAAGAGCCTCGTGTTCCTGAAAGATGCCGGCAGCGGCAAAGGCCGCCGTCCCACGCCGCGGGCAGAGGTCACGCAGGCATGACAGCCGCCTATTGTTGCGGCGCACGATGGTCATGTCCACCAAGTAGGGGGATTGGTGCGACCATCCATGCTCGCCACTTCGTTTTGGACTCACGAACTCCGTAGGCTTGTCGACCATCAGCACCAGAACGGCGATCCGTGGCCTGATTTCTCACAACAGCTACTTCGAATCAGGCTTGGCGCTTCCGCCGAACAATCCAAATGCTATAAGGATCACCGCGCCCACCGTGATCGCCGAATCGGCCACGTTGAAAGCGGGGAAATACCACGCGTGCCAGTAGACCTGGATGAAATCGGTGACGCGGCCATGCACGAGGCGGTCGACGAGGTTGCCGAGCGCGCCACCGATGATCAACGCGACCGGCAACGCAGTGCGCCAGTCACCGCGCTGAGTGCGTGCGAGCCACACGATCAGCCCGATGCTGACCGCGACCGCCAGTGCGCCGAACAGCCAGGTTTGCCAACCGGACGAACCGGCCAGGAAACTGAAAGCCGCGCCGCGGTTGTAGGCCAGCGTCCAGTTGAGGAAATGCGGTATCACCACATGCGGCATGTACGGAACCAGAAAGTCCCGCACCAGCGCTTTGGTGATCTGGTCGAGTGCAATCACGGCCGCCGACAGCAGCAGCCAGATCAACGCGTTGGGTTTGGGGAGTTTCAAGACGGATTTCCTGTTCGCGGCCGTGGCACACTGCAGCTGGATGCAGCGCGCATGATAACGGCGTGTTGGCAAACCTCCTTCGGCCCGAAGAGCGAAGGGGGAAGCAACCCGTGCATGCTTGCCGACCACGCGCATGCTCGCCGACCAGTCAGGCGGCCCGCAGAATCTCGAGCGCCACCGGCAGCACCGCCTCCACCCAGCGCGCGTATTGCGCGCCCGAAGGATGCAACCCGTCGGCGACCAGTTCGTCGCGTGCTTCCGGCGCGCGTGAAATCGGGGTGACATCCGCCCAGCACGCACCCGACGCTTCGACCTCGCTCCGCGCTGCCTCGTTGAACGCGTCGATCTGATCGGCCACCTGCACACGACCCCGGTTGCTACTGCGAGCAAAAGCCGTCACGCCCCAGTCGGGAATCGACACCACCACGACACGCGGCGCAATGCCGCCGGCCAGCGCGATCGCGCGACACAGCAGCACCCGAAACTGCTCGCGGTACTCGTCGAGCGACCGCCCCCGGTACTGGTCGTTGACACCGATCAGCAACGTCACCAGTGCATACGGCGGCGCGAATGTTTCCGCATCCATCGCGGCCGCCAGTTCATCGGTGGTCCAGCCGGTGGTCGCGACGAGGCGTGGATCATCGACGTCGACGCCCTCGCTGCGGAGGCGCTCGGCAAGTTGCATCGGCCAGCTTGCAGCGGCCGGCACGCCTTCGCCGATCGTGTAGGAATCGCCCAATGCAAGGAACGAAGATGGCATGCTTCAGGCCGACCACATGCCGTGGATCGCGGAGCCGACCTCGGCAAAATGCAAGCCTCGATGAACGACGATTTGGCGCATGGCTGCAATTGATCGCGGAATCGGGCATGCTAGCGCTGATTTCCAGGTTCGAAAACACCACCGCGACCTCCCCGGACCGGCTATCCCGTCCATGGCAACCGTCTCCACGCAATCGGCGTCGCAGCGCATCGGCTGGCGCGACGATCCGCCGCCCCTCACCGACTCGCAAACCCTCGCCCGTGTCTCGGCCCAGCACCGTGCCGGGTACGAAGTCCACGACGGTGAACACGCGTTCAACGCGCAACCGGCGCCGAAGTTCCTGAAGCGCAACCTCGATCCTGCCGAGCGCCCGGCGGTCGGCGATTTCGTGGTCATCGAAGCGGGCACTCCGCCGCACATCGTGGAAGTGTTGCCGCGCCGCAGCGTGCTCGCGCGTGCCGCGGCTGGCGAACGCTATGCACGCCAGACCATCGCCACCAATCTCGACGTCGTGCTGGTGTTGACCGGTCTGGACGGCGATTTCAATCCCGCGCGGATCGAGCGCTACCTGGCGTTGATCGAAGGCTCGGGCGCACATGCGGTGGTGGTATTGACCAAGCTCGACAAGGTGGACTCGGCCGAAGCCGAGGACGCGGTGGCGGCGCTACGCGAGCGCCTGCCAGCACAAACTCCGGTGGTAACGATCAACGGCAAGGACACGACCAGCGTCGCCGTGCTGGAAGCCCACCTCGCGCCCGGCGTCACCGCCGCATTGGTCGGCTCGTCCGGCGCCGGCAAATCGACGCTCACCAATACCTTGCTCGGCGAAGACCGCATGGCCACCGCCGCGACCCGCGCGACCGATGATCACGGTCGCCACACCACCACCCACCGCGCACTGCTGCCGCTACCGAGTGGCGCCTGCCTGATCGACACGCCCGGTATGCGCGAACTGAAGCTGACCGGCGAAGAAGATCTGGAACTGTTCGCCGACATCGACGCGCTCACCGGGCAATGCCGCTTCGCCGATTGCGGCCACGCCAGCGAACCCGGCTGCGCGGTACGCGAGGCGCTCGAAGACGGCGAACTCGACCCGGAACGCTGGAGGCATTACCTGAAACTGCACGACCAGCGCGAAGAACAAGCCGCGCGCTTCGAAGATCGCATGCACGGCAGCCACGAACCGATCCGCTCGCAACGCCGCCGGGATTGGCAGGAGCGGGAGTAGCGTCGGTGTGTCGCGCAGTCGTCCCGCGACAATTCGTTGCACCAATCGAACCGCGGGCGACTGCTCGCGGTCTTGGCCGTGAGCACGCTCGCTCCTGCAACAATCAGCGGGGTAGGAGCCTGCGTGCAGGCGACCGCTTCGCAAACCGACCCGTTTCGCGCACAGAGCGCGCTCCCACGAAAGCGATGTAGGTTGGGCTGAGCTTTGCGAAGCCCAACACAATGCGCGGGCGACCTTGGGCTTCCGCCGATGAATCCGGCGTCAGCCCAACCTACGCTGCCGGTTGTTTTTTGCTCGTCATTCCGGGGCCGCCCGCGCAGTTTGCGGGTGGAA
>JBOHYW010000158.1:0-8501 GCA_050738155.1 Rhodanobacteraceae bacterium | reverse complement strand
ACATCCTGCTGCACGTGATCAACCACACCACCTACCATCGCGGACATGCCGCCGACATTTTGTACGGTATCGGCGTATCCCCGCCGACCAGCGATTTGCCGGTATTCCTGCGCACGTTGCCGGTTGATGACTGACTCAGCCGCCCCCCAGTGCTTCGAGAAAATTCCGGCGCCACGCGGCGATGTCGTATTGCGACAGGTATTCGAACATCGCCATCCAGCGCTCGCGTTTTTCTTCGCGCGGCATGGTGAGACCTTGCTCGATACCTTCGACCAGCGCCTCGGGGTCGTACGGGTTGACGATGATTGCCTGCTGCAGTTCGTTGGCGGCACCGGCGAAACATGACAACACCAGTGCGCCGGGATCGTCCGGTGGCTGCGCGGCGATGAATTCCTTGGCGACCAGGTTCATGCCGTCCTTGAGTGGCGTGACCAATCCCAGTTGCGCGATGCGGTAGAAGCCCGCCAGGGTGGCTTGCGCGAAACTGCGGTTGACGTAGCGGATCGGCACCCAGTCTGGTTCGGCATAGCGGCCATTGGTGGCGCCGGCGATACGTTCGAGGCGGGTGCGCAGTTCGCGGTATTCGGGTACTTCCTCGCGTGACGGCGGGGCGATCTGCAGGTACGACACGTGCGAGCGCCACTCGTGGTGTTCGTCGATGAATCTCCCGAAGGCCTTGAACCGCCGCGGTATGCCTTTGGAGTAATCCAGTCGATCGACGCCGATCGCGAGCTTGCGGCCTTGCAGGCTGGCGAAGAAGCGCTTGTTGGTGGCGTTGCCGACCGCGGCCGCCGACTGGCGTGCGACTTCGGCGGTGTCGATGCTGATGGGAAATGGCGCGACACGTGTGCGGTGCTCCCTGACCGTGAAACCGTCATCGTCGACCGCGATGTTGTCGCCGCGTTCACCAAAGTAATCGAGCAGCGCGCGCGCGTCTTGCTCGCTCTGCACGCCGACCAGATCGTAGTCGGCAAATGTGGCCAGCAGGTCGGCGTGGCACGGCAGGTTGACCAGCATCGCCGGTGGCGGCAACGGGATGTGCAGGAAAAATCCGATGCGCGCACCGATGCCGCGTGCACGCAATTCGCTGGCCAACGGGATCAGGTGGTAGTCGTGCACCCAGATGCGGTCGTCTTCGCGCAGCAGTGGCGCGAGGCGTTCGGCGAACATCCGGTTGACCGCGCGGTAGCCGTCGTATTGCGCGCGGCTGTAATCCATCAGGGTCGGCTGGAAGTGCAGCAATGGCCACAGCGTGCGGTTGGCGAAGCCGAGGTAGTACGCCTCGTACTCGTCGCGCGTGAGGTCGAGCAATGCGTAATCGATCGCGCCCGCCAACTCGCGCCGCAGGTTGCGTTGCTCGGCCGGGACGCGTTTGCCGCTCCAGCCGAACCACAGGCCGCCGTGCTCCTTCAACGCTGCCCGCATGGCCGCGGCAAGCCCGCCGGCGCGGGTTTCCCTCGGCATGGCGACGCGATTGGAGGCGACGACCAGTCGGCTCATACCATGTCGCTCCATTTGGTGGACAGGCCGCGCGCGGCATTGATCAGGCCGACCATCGAATAGGTTTGCGGGAAGTTGCCCCACAACTCGCCGGTCTTCGGATCGAGGTCTTCCGACAGCAATCCCAGCGGGTTGCGCATGGCCAGCAGTTTCTCGAACAGTTTGCGCGCTTCGTCCCGGCGGCCGATCGCGATCAACGCTTCGACGTACCAGAAGTTGCAAACCATGAAGCTGGTCTTGGGTGCGCCGAAATCGTCGGGTTGCGCGTAGCGCAGCAGGAAGCCGCCACGCATCAGTTGCTTGCCGACCGCTTTCACGGTCTTGACGAAGCGCGGATCGTCGGCGCTGACGAAGCGCAAGCCTTCCAGCAACAGCAGGCTGGCATCGAGCTGGTCGCTGCCGAACGATTCGACGAAATGGCCATCCTTGTGCACCGCGTGTTTCAACACCAGTTGCCGGATGTGGTCGGCGCGCCGCCGCCAGAACTTGACGCGGTCGCGCAGGTTCAGCCAGCCGGCGATGTTGGCCAGACGGTCGCAGGCCACCCAGCACATCACCGCCGAATAGGTGTGCACCGACTTGCGTCCGCGCAATTCCCACAGACCGGCGTCGGGTTTGTCGTGCAGCTTCCAGGCGGCGTCACCGCAGCGTTCCAGGCGCCGGAACTCGGTCTCGTCGCCGGCCCTGACCAGGCGGCGATCGCAAAACATCTGGGTGGCCGCCAGCACCACGCTGCCGTAGATGTCGTGCTGCTGCTGCTTCCATGCCTCGTTGCCGACGCGCACCGGGCCCATGCCGCGATAACCCGCCAGCGCGGTGTCTTCGCGTTCGGGCAGTTTATCCTGGAAGTGGATGCCGTACACGGGCGCCATCCGGTTTTCCTTCACCGCCAGGTTGAAAATGTAGCGGACGTATTCCTCCATGGTGCGAGTGGCGCTGAGGCGATTCAGCGCGCGTACGGACAGTGCGGCGTCGCGCGGCCAGCAGTAGCGGTAATCCCAGGTGCGCACGGTGTCGGGCGCTTCCGGAATGGAGGTGGTCATCGCCGCGACGATGGCGCCGGTGCCCTCGTATTGGCACAGCTTCAGCGTGATCGCCGCACGGATCACCGCCGCCTGCCATTCTGCGGGAATCGAAAGGTAGCGCGACCATTCGTGCCAGTACAAAAGGGTGGAATCCAGCGCCTCGTCGAAGTAGCGCCCGGGTGCTTCGTGCAGGGTTTCGTCGGTGCCCATCACGATGTGCACGTCGCGGTCGAGCAGGAACGGCAATTCGTCGCGCAGCATCGGCAGTTGTGCGTCAGTGGTGACCCGCATGATCAGCGGTTCGAGCTGGAAGCGCAGGTGGTTGGAGCCGAACGTGGATTCGGGCTTGCGCGCGCCGTAACCGGTCAGCGGTCGCAGCCGCAGCGCGACGCGCGGCGATCCGGACAGTGGCCGGACGCGCCGCAGGATCTGCATCGGGTGGAAGGTCCGGCCGTGCTGCTTGTAGCGCGGTGCGAAGTCGGTGATCTCGATTTCGGCGCCGTCCTTCGCGGTCAGCGTGGTGACCAGCACCGCGCTGTTGTCGACGTAATGCTGGTGGCGTTTGACCTCGTCCTCGAGCACGACGTCGAAGAATCCGGCATCGCCGGCTTTCGGTGACAGCAGCGAACAGAACACCGGGTCGCCGTCGAACGCCGGCACGCAATGCCATATGATGCGCCCATGTCCGTCGATCAGGGCATTGATGGTACCGTTGCCGATGATGCCGAGGTGCAGGTTGGCCTTGCCGCGCCGCGTCGAAATGGATGTCGCGCGCGATCGGGAATCCGGTTCCGATTTCGTCACCGTCGATTTGGCTTGGCGCTTCGGTTTCGATTGTCGTGCGGATTTGGGTGTCTTGGGGCTCAATGGATACCTCCTGTCAACAGGTTGTATGCCTCCACCCACCGGTGAAGGGCGATGCGCAGTCGCCACGCGTGCGCCCAGGACTACGTTGATGCCAACGCGTGCAACCACTCGCGCACGGCGGGCGGGTCGGCCAGTGCGTAATGCGCGGCGGTCGGGCGGCGCGTGCCCACGATCACGCTGACGCCACCGTTTTCATTGACGATCTGAAAGGCGTCTTCATCGGTTAGGTCGTCGCCCAGCATCCACGGGCGGCGACCCTGGAACGGCGGATTACGCATCAGGGTCGCGAGCGCATGGCCCTTGTTCACCCCGGCGGGTTTCAGCTCGATGACGTGGTCCCCTTGTTGCAGGGTATAGCGGCCGGCGAGGCCATCGATGAGCATGTGCGCGATCCGTTCCGCGGCCGCGTGCGCCGCGGGTGCGCGGCGGTAGTGAAGGGCCAGCGCGCGGCGTTTGTTCTCCAGCAGTACGCCGTGGGTTTCGGCGACCAGCGCGGCGGCACGTGCGTGCACCGCCACCAATGCGTCGTCATCGCCGGTGATGTGCTCCCGCCCGTCGGGGGTCCGCAGTTCGGCGCCGTGCAGGCCAGCCCCGGCGTGGTCGTGACAGCCGAAAAGTTGGTCGAGTTGCGCCAGCGGACGGCCGCTCAGCAGTGCCAGTGCACCGTCCAGTCGGGTACGCATGCGCGCGAGATCATCACGCAGCCGCGCATCGACCTCCACACATTCGGGGTGATGGGCGAAATCCAGCAGGGTGCCGTCCACGTCCAGGAACAACGCCCAGCCTGCATCGGCGCCGACCGCAGGCGGCGCAGGCAGGCGTTGCAGTGGCTGGTGGGAAAGCGTGGTCACCTCGACCCGATTGCGCCGGAAAGCCCCTCAATTGTGCCGGAGTGAGCATGAATGGCCAAATTGCGCCGGGGCTTGGTTGCGTATCGATGCCGATTGCAACAAATTGTGGCTCGTATCAACAAATGGCCGCTGCTGCCGACAACGCAACGAGCCCGCCATTGCTTTTGCCCATGATTCAAGGTTCCTATTCGCCCGGTCTGGTGGGCATGTCGATTGTCGTCGCCATCGTCGCGGCCTATACGGCCATCGACATGGCGCGGCGCATCGCGTCGGCTTCGGCGCACGATCGTGCCTCGCGCTGGTGGTTGGCGGGCGGCGCTTGCGCCATGGGCACCGGCATCTGGTCGATGCACTTCGTGGGCATGCTGGCGTTCAAGTTGCCGATGCCCGTCGGCTACGCCCCGGGCATCACCCTGCTGTCGTGGCTCATCGGCATCGCCGCCTCGGGTTTCGCGCTGTGGTTGACGGCGCGCAAACATCTGTCGCCAGTCATGTTGGCGGTCGGTGCGCTGGTGATGGGGGGCGGCATCTGTGGCATGCACTACACCGGCATGGCCGCGATGCGCATGCAGCCTGCCATCGACTACGAACCGTGGCTGGTCGCGCTGTCGATCGTGATTGCAGTGGTTGCCGCGGGTGTCGGCCTGTTCATCATCCACCATTTGCGCACCGCGCGGCGCCGCGTCAATCGCCTGCGGTTTGCCGCTGCGGTACTGATTGGCGCGAGCATCGTCGGCATGCACTACACCGCGATGGCCGCCGCGCGGTTTCCGCTCGACAGCATTTGCGGCGCGGCGCAATACGGCCTGCACAACGACTGGTTGGCTGCGCTGATCATCCTCGGGTCGCTGGGTGTGCTGACCATGGCGCTGGTGATCTCGGTGCTCGACCAGCAACTGGAATCGCGCACCGCGGTGCTGGCCACCTCGCTGGCGATGGCCAACCAGGAGCTGTCGCATCTGGCGATGCATGACGCGTTGACCAAACTGCCCAATCGCCGGTTGCTCGAGGAACGGCTTGCACAGGCGATCCAGGCACACGCACGTTTCGCGTTGATGTTGATGGACCTGGATGGCTTCAAGAACATCAATGATGCGTTCGGCCATCACCTGGGCGACCGCTTGCTGGTCGAGGTGGCGCACAGGCTGGCCTCTGCGCGGCGTTCGGCGGATACCGTCGCGCGCCAGGGGGGCGACGAATTCGTGGTGCTGGTCCGCATCGAAAGCCGCGACGAGGCCGAGCTGGCCGCCCGGCGCCTGCTCGACCTGGTGTTGCAACCGATCACGATCGGCAATCATCAACTGAACGTTTCCTCGAGCATCGGTATCGCGTTGTATCCGGACGACGGCGCCGATCCCGCGGTGTTGTTGTCGAACGCCGATGCCGCGATGTACCGCGCCAAGGAACGGGGCCGCAACGGCTACCAGTTTTTCGAGCCGGCCATGAACAAGCAGGCGCTGACGCACCTGCAGCTTGGCCAGGCGCTGGCCCCGGCGCTGGAGCGCGGCGAATTCTTCCTGGTGTACCAGCCGAAATACGGCGCCATCGACAACGAGCTGGCGGGCGTGGAAGCGCTGGTCCGCTGGGACCACCCCGGCCGCGGCGTGGTCGACCCGGATGTCTTCATTCCGCTGGCCGAACGCACCGGCCTGATCATCGAGCTGGGTGCCTGGATCCTGGACGAGGCTTGCCGCCAGTTGGCCGAGTGGCATCGGCACGGCCAGCGGATAAGGATGTCGGTCAACCTGTCGGTGTTGCAGTTCGGCAGCCCGCGCCTGCTGGACGACGTCACGACCTGCCTTGCCCGCCATGCGGTACCGCCGCAGTTCCTGATACTGGAAATCACCGAGTCGATCGCCATGCGCGACGTCGAGCACAGCCAGCAGATACTGCGCCAGTTGTGCGCGCTCGGCGTGGCGATTTCCATCGATGATTTCGGGACCGGTTATTCCAGCCTCGTATACCTGACGCGCCTGCCCGCCAGCGAACTCAAGATCGATCGCGCCTTCGTGCAAAACCTGCACGAAGGCCAGGAGGATGCGGCGATCGTCTCGGCCATCATCGCGCTGGGCAAGGCACTGGGTTTGACCATCACCGCCGAAGGCGTCGAGACCGTGGAACAGCAGGCCTTCCTGACCCGGCAAGGGTGCGATTTGCTGCAAGGTCATCTGCTTGGCCGCCCGGCACGCGCCGAAGCGTTGCGTTTGTTCGCCAACCGTCCACGAGTGCAGGCCAGTGCCTCGGCTTGAATTCCGTTAGCGGGTAGGGCGGATCAAGGCGCGAAGCGCCGGATCCGCCGCTCACGCGGCTTGATCCGGCCTACTTGTCATTCACATCTGTGCGTCGCCCCTCATCGCAACATTCCCGCAACCGCATCGTGCGCGGCCCGCGCCAGCGCGTGGCGATCGCCCCTGTGCAGGCCGGCGGTCGGGATCGGATCGCCCACGCGCACCCTGATCGTGCCGGGACGTACCTGGAAGCCCGAAGCCCGCAACACCGCGCCGCTGCCCGAGATTGCGATCGGCACCACCGGCACACCGGCGTCGAGCGCGACCTGGAATGCCCCACCCTTGAACGAGCCGACCCGGCCGTCACGGCTGCGCGTGCCTTCCGGGAATGCGCACAGGCTGTCGCCAGCCTGCACCAGCGAGACGATGCCGCGCAAACGCTCCACCGCCTCGCGTGTGTGGCCACGCCGGATGAACACCATGCCCATGGTGCGTGCATACCAGCCGATGAACGGGGCCTTTTCCATCTCCTGCTTGATCACGAACCGGATCGGCACTGGCAGCGCCCGGAACAGCGCGCAGACGTCGATGATGGACTGATGATTGGCCACGAACACATGCGGTTTGGTGAAATCCACGCGCTCGAGCCCTTCCACGCGCAGCTCGGCACCGGCGCCAATCAGAAGACCCGGCGCCCATACCCGCGCTGCCGCCCGCAATGGCCATCGGCGACGGCCAGCCGTCACCAGCAGCAGGAGTGGCGTAAGCGAGATGCAGCCCGCGGTCCAGGCCATCGTGAATACAAGTTGCAACGCGTTGATGGCCGTCCACGTGATGCGTCCGGCCGCGGATGCACGGCGCGCTTCGAGTCTGGTGATGCCCACGATTACCCGCCCTGTTCGAACCCGCGCGCATGATACCGAAGCCTGCACGAATATCGCCGGCGACCATCCCCTGCGTGATGGAAGCCGGTTTCAACGCTCCTGCAAAAGCGACGTAGCCATGTAGGCCGGATCAAGCCGCGCAAGCGGCGGATCCGGCGTTCGCGCCTCCGCGCTCACGCCTTGATCCGCCCTACCCGAATCGGAAGCTTGAAGCGCACGCTTCCCGGCCGCATCTTTTCCGCTTCGGACCAATACCCAAGGCTCGCAACCACCATGCGCACCGACAAACTCACCTCGCGTTTTCAACAGGCGTTGGCCGACGCCCAATCTATCGCCGTCGGCCGCGATCACAATATCCTGGAACCCGCGCACGTGCTTGAGGCGCTGCTCGACCAGCAGGGCGGCTCGACCGCGCCGATGCTGGCCCAAGCCGGCGTCAACGTGCCGCTGCTGCGCCAGCGTGTCGGCGAAATGCTGGACAAGTTGCCGAGCGTCAAAGGGCAGGAAGGCAACATCAATGTTTCGAACGAATTGAACCGCCTGCTCAACCTCACCGACAAGCTGGCGCAGCAGCGTGGCGACCAGTTCATCGCGTCCGAGTTGTTCGTGCTGGCGTGTCTCGATGACAAGGGCGATGTCGGCCGAGCCCTGAAAGATACCGGCGCCAACAAACAGAACCTCGAAGCCGCGATCGAGAAATTGCGCGGCGGCGAAAAGGTGCAATCCGAAGGCGCCGAGGATCAGCGCCAGGCGCTGGAGAAGTACACCCTCGACATGACCGCGCGCGCCGAAACCGGCAAGCTCGATCCGGTGATCGGGCGCGACGAGGAAATCCGTCGCGTGGTGCAGGTCTTGAGTCGCCGCACCAAGAACAATCCGGTGCTGATCGGCGAACCCGGTGTCGGCAAGACCGCGATTGTGGAAGGCCTCGCGCAGCGCATCGTCAAGGACGAAGTGCCGGAAGGCCTGAAGAACAAGCGGCTGCTGGCTCTCGACCTCGGCGCGCTGATCGCTGGCGCGAAATTCCGCGGCGAGTTCGAGGAACGCCTGAAAGGCGTCTTGAACGACCTCGCCAAGCAGGAAGGCCAGGTCATCCTGTTCATCGACGAGCTGCACACGATGGTCGGCGCCGGCAAGGCCGAAGGC
>JBOHYW010000157.1:0-8678 GCA_050738155.1 Rhodanobacteraceae bacterium | reverse complement strand
GGACCCGAAAAGCGGGACCATGCTGCGTGTCAGTCATATCGCCAAGACCTACAAGGAAGGCAAGCTGCGCACGCCGGTGTTGCACGATGCGAGTTTCGAGCTGGCACGGGGCCAGACGCTGGCGATCGTCGGTGCGTCGGGTTCCGGCAAGAGCACGTTGCTGCACATTGTTGGCGGTCTCGACACCCCGACCCACGGCGTGGTCGAACTCGAAGGGCAGGAGCTGTCGAAGCTGCCCGATGCCGAACGTGGCCGGGTACGTAATCGTTCATTGGGATTCGTCTATCAGTTTCACCACTTGCTGCCGGAATTCTCGGCGCTGGAAAACGTCGCGATGCCGTTGTTGATTCGTGGCATGCCGATTCCGGAAGCGCGCGAACAGTCCAAGGTGTTGCTGGAACGCGTCGGCCTGGGCCATCGTCTCGAACACAAGCCTGGTGAGCTTTCCGGCGGCGAACGCCAGCGTTGCGCGATGGCGCGCGCGTTGGTGACGCGACCGGCGTGCGTGCTGGCCGACGAACCCACCGGCAATCTCGACGAACAAAATGCCGCGGCATTGTACGAGCTGATGCTGGAATTGAATCGCGAGATCGGTACCAGCATTGTGCTGGTTACCCACGATCACAACCTCGCGCGCCGACTCGATCGCGCGCTGGAGCTGAGCGGAGGATCGTTGCACCCGCTCTCGCCTGGTACCTGAGGCAACCGCCGTGGGGGCGCGCAGGGATCGCGGCAGGGTAGCACCGGGGATCGGAATCCCGGCCATCGCAACCGCGATCCTGGCCGGCTGCGTGCTGGTTCAATCGTTGCCCCTGCTGCCGCCACGCTGGCTCGATGCCGCGCTGGTCTGCATCGCGCTGGTTGCCGCCTTGTATTTCGCAAGACAGAGCGGGACGAGATTTTGGCTGTGGCTCGCCATTGTGGCCGCGGCTTTCGGCTGGACCGCGTGGCGTGCCGATATGGCATTGTCGGCACGTTTGCCACATGCGTTGGAAAAGCAGGACATCCTGGTGACCGGCGTGGTGACGGACCTGCCGCGTGCGCAGGGGCGTTCGACCCGTTTCGATTTCGACATCGCCAGCGCGCGCTTCGATGGCCGCATGGTTCCCGTGCATGGACATGTTCGGCTGTCGTGGTATGCCTCGCGCGACCGCGTCCAGCCAAGCATCCGGCCATGCTCGACTTGGCGCCTGCGGGTACGGATGAAACGTCCACATGGATTGATCAACCCGGGTGGTTTTGATTTCGAGCGTTCGGCCCTGCAAAAGGGCATTATCGCTACCGGTTACGTTCGCAAGGATCCGGCCGATGCATTGCTGCATGCTGGCGCGTGCGTGGACGGCGTGCGCGCGCGCATCGCTGCAGCGATCAGCACGGCATTACCGGACGATCCACATGCTGCGCGTTTGTTGCGTGCCCTGAGCGTCGGCGATGAACGCGCCCTGGACGAACACGACTGGCAGGTGGTGCGCACGACCGGGATCAGCCATTTGATCGCGATTTCCGGCTTTCATGTCGGGCTCGCTGCGGTGTTCGGCGCGTTGCTGGTGCGCTTGTTGTGGTGGCTGTTTCCGGCGTTGGCTTTGCGCCTGGCACGCCCGCTGGCGGAGGCCGCGGTGGCCTTTCCCGCTGCGCTCGGCTACGGCGCGCTGGCGGGGTTCGGCCTGCCGACCACCCGCACGTTGTTGATGATCGCCGTCGTCGCCGGTTGGAGATTGCTCCGGCGCGGTGGCGGTTTCGCGGAAGGTTTCGGATTGGCGCTGGCGGCGATCCTGATCGTGGATCCGTTGTCGGTATTGTCGGCGGGCTTCTGGCTGTCGTTTGCGGGCGTGGCGTTGTTGGCGTGGACACTGGTCCGCGACAGCGGCTGGCGCGGACACTTGAAGGAGATCGGCCTCGCGCCGCTGCTGATGACGCTGGCATTGCTGCCGCTGACCGTATGGTTTTTCGGGCAGGCCTCGTTGATCGGCCCGCTTGCCAACCTGGTTGCGGTACCCGTTGTCAGTTTTTTGATCGTGCCGATCGACCTGGTTGCTTGCGCGTTGCTGTTCGTGTGGCCTGCCGCCGGCGCCTTGTTGCTGCACGCGTGCGCGTACCTGGTCGATGGCCTGTGGTGGTTGCTTGCGCGCATGGCGGCGTGGCCGCCGGCCATGCAATACCTGCCACAGCCCACGTTGATTGCATTCTTGCTGGCTTGTGTTGGTGCGTTATGGCTGTTGGGGCCGCGCGGTGTTCCGGCGCGTGCGCTGGGGGCGCTGCTGTTGTTGCCGCTGTGCTGGCCGCGTATATCGCTGCCAACCGAGGGTGCGTTTCGCACGACCGTGATCGACGTGGGACAGGGCCTGTCGGTACTGGTACGGACACACGCACATGTGCTTTTGTACGACACCGGGGCGCGCTACCCGTCCGGGTTTGATCTCGGTTCGGCAGCGGTGGTGCCGACCCTGCACGCGCTTGGCGTCACGCACCTCGACAAATTGATCATCAGCCACGGTGACAATGACCACGCCGGTGGTGCACCGGCCGTGCTGGCGGCGTACCCTGGCACGCCAGTGTCGGGTGGAGAACCTGCGCGCGGCCCGGTACCGATGCAGCAGTGCCATGCTGGCCAGGAGTGGCGATGGGATGACGTGGATTTCCGCATGTTGCGTCCGCCCGCGCCAGTCGTGGTACATGGCAACGATGCAGGCTGCGTGCTGCTGGTGACCGGTGGTGGCGGTCGTTTGTTGCTGCCGGCAGACACCAGCTCCAAAGTCGAGCATGACATCGCACACCACGTTCCGCCGGGCCCGCCGCTGGTACTGGTCGCACCGCATCATGGCAGCAAAACCTCGTCCAGCCGCGCCTACCTCGAAGCCTTGCAACCGCGTTTCGCGATTGCTTCGACAGGCTATCTGAATGGCTACCACCATCCGGCAATGGTCGTGGTCGAACGCTACCACGCGCTTGGCATTCCGATGCTCAACACACCTGTGACGGGCGCGGTCCGCATGGCGTTTCCGGCTCAGGCGCCGCCAAGAATCATTTCCGAGGAACGGCTGCGGCAGGCACACTACTGGCGCGAACATTGACGCATCGGGGGGTGGAGCTTTCGAGGTTCCTTGTGGGAGCGCGCGATGCGCGTGAGCCGATACGCCGCAAGATCGTCGCGGCCATGGGCCGTTCCCACACCTGCTTTCGTGGTAGCCCGTCGGCGCGTAGCGCCCTTTTGCTGTTGCGCGCGACGATTCACGCGAGAGCGATCGCCGGCATGGCCGGCTCCGCGGCGTTCGGACATGTGCGGGTCACCCGCGCAATGCCGCCCCGGTGAGCATGCCTCGCGCGATCATCACCTCGCGTTGCGGTCGGAACAGCAGGTGCCGACGGCGCCCACCGAGTTGATGCCACATCACCGCCGCGCGTACCGCTGCCAGCAGCAGCGCGCGCACGCGTTGGGCCTTGGCCGGCTGCTGCAGGTACAGCGGGTTGCCGACCACGGTGATGCGCGGTTTAAGTGTCGACAGATTGGCGCTGTACAGGTCGGCGAGACGGGCAATGATGGTGGGATGGGTAACCGGAAAATGTTGCAACTGGCGTTGCATGCCTTCCAGCCCTTCGCCGAGGTGCCGGTTGATCTCGGCGTGGCGGGCGAGGCTGCGCTCCAGCTTCAGTACGGCGATCAGCATGTGGAACAGCGGCAGGTCGCGATCATCGCCTTCCACTTGCTCGACCAGCACGCGCAGGCCGCGGCGTACACCCTGGTTGCCGCCAAACACCTCGGCGGCACTGTCCGATTCGAGCTTGAATACGCTGGCGAGGCTGGCTTGCATGGCGTCGTTGTCGCAGTCGCCCTCGCGCGCGACTTCGCGTACCAGCGACAGTGCCTGGAACACGCCAGCCAGCGCAAGGACGCGAGCCTCCCTCATGCCGTGCCCCCGATCCCGGGTGCATCGCTGGTGGTGATCACCGCGCCGCCCAGGCATTCCTCGCCGAGGTAAAACACGATCGACTGCCCGGGTGCGACCGCCCGTTGCGTGACGTCGAAGCAGACTTTGCAACGATCGCCGTCGACGCTCACGCTGCATGCCTGTGGTGGCTGGCGATAACGGGTCATTGCCGCGCACTCGAATGCTGCCGCGGGAGGCGCGCCCGCGATCCAGTGCAGGCTGTCGGCGACAAGCGAGCGTGACTGCAACCACGCGCTGTCGTGGCCCTGGTCCACATACACGATATTGGCGGTGACGTCCTTGCCGACCACGTACCACGCTTCGCCGTTGCCGTCGGCGCGGCCGCCGATGTGCAGGCCCGCGCGTTGCCCCGGGGTGTAGAACATCGCGCCGGCGTGTTCGCCGATGACCTCGCCGCGCGGGGTGCGCAGCTCGCCAGCTTGCGCCGGCAGGTAGGTCGAAAGGAAGCTGCGGAAATCGCGTTCACCGATGAAACAGATGCCGGTGGAATCCTTCTTGGCCGCGACCGGCAGGCCGGCCTCGCCGGCGAGGCGGCGTACTTCGGTCTTGTGCAAGTCGCCCAGCGGGAACATGGCTGCGCCGAGCTGTTCCTGATCCAGCGTGTGCAGGAAATAGGTCTGGTCCTTGCCGGCATCGCGCGCGCGCAGCAACTTGCAACGTCCGTCCTCGTGCGCGATGCGCGCATAGTGTCCGGTGGCGATCTTGTCGGCTCCGTCTTCGCGCGCGGCTGCGAGAAAGCTGCCGAACTTGATTTCACGATTGCACAGAACGTCGGGGTTGGGCGTGCGGCCGGCGCGGTATTCATCGAGGAAATGTGCGAACACGTGTTGGCGATATTCGGCAGCGAAGTTGATGCTGCGGAACGGGATGTCGAGTTTGGCGCACACTGCCAGCGCGTCCCTGCGGTCGATATCGGCGTGGCAACCCGACATGCCCTTCTGACCGGGGTCTTCGTCTTCCCAGTTCAGCATGAACACGCCGGCCAGATCATGGCCCGCGTGCTGCAGCAGCAGCGCCGCGACCGATGAGTCGACCCCGCCAGACATGCCAACCGTGACCCGCATGTTCACGCACTCCGCAACGGCAGCAAGGATCGCAGCGTCGCGAGTGGCAACCGCTGCCCCGCCAACCAGTCTTCGAGGGTGGTCAACACCAGCGGGCTGCGCAGGCGTTCGCCCAGCGCAACGATTTCGGGGTAGCGCATCCACAATGTGCGCACCACACCCGCGTCGAGCTCACGCTCGGGGTGGCGGTTGACCGGCCGCCCCGCGAAGGCGAAACGCACGATATGGTGGTCGTGCACCGGGCTGTGCCACTGTTGCACGCCGATGAAGCAATCCAGCGTGATTTCCCAGCCGGTTTCCTCCAGGGTTTCGCGCAGTGCCGCCGCCGGCAACGTTTCGTTGGGCTCCAGATGGCCGGCGGGTTGATTGAATTGGCGGGTGCCGTGGATATCCTCCTCGATCATGAGGAAGCGGTCTCCGTCGGCGACCACGCAGGCCACGGTGACGTGCGGGCACCAGATGGTGGCGCGTTCCGGTGAGGCTGAAATTGCATTCATGCTTTCGGATACTGGAAATTTCATCATTTTGCCATCATCTGGTGTGACTTATTGCCATCGCGTGCCTGGGCCGCCGGGCATATACTCAAGACAAAAGACTTCAGGCCGATGACACCCGGAAAGACTACCGACAATGAAACCGAACAGGAGCAGGGCGTAGCCGTAGAAACCGGTCGTCCCGAAACGGCGCGACCACCGCTGTACCAGGTGGTTCTGCTCAACGATGACTACACGCCGATGGAATTCGTGGTGGTGGTGCTGGAAACGTTTTTCAACATGGCGCGTGAGCGTGCGACGCAGGTGATGTTGCACGTCCACACCCGCGGCAAGGGCGTTTGTGGGGTGTTCAGCCGGGAAGTCGCAGAAAGCAAGGTAGCGCAAGTCAACGAGTTCTCACGCGTCCACCAACACCCGCTGCTTTGCACGATGGAAAAATTGTAATTGCCCCCATATCGGGGGAATAGAGATCCGGAGACCCAAGACATGTTCAGCAAGGACCTCGAATACACCATCGGCCAGTGCTACAAGGAGGCCCGCGAGCAACGCCACGAGTTCATGACGGTCGAACATTTGTTGCTGGCGCTGCTGGCCAACCCGACCGCGGCGGCAGTGCTGCGTGGTTGTGGTGCCGACCTCGACAAGCTTGCCAAGGACCTGCGTTCGATCATCACCGAAACCGTGCCGGTGTTGCCGACGGGCGACGAGCGCGATACCCAACCGACGCTGGGCTTCCAGCGCGTGCTGCAGCGCGCCGTCTACCACGTGCAATCGTCGGGCCGCAAGGAGGTGACCGGCGCCAACGTGCTGGTCGCGATCTTCGGCGAGAAGGACTCGCACGCCGTTTACTTCCTGCACCAGCAGGAGGTCGAGCGGCTGGACGTGGTCAATTACGTGTCGCACGGCATTGCCAAGATCGGGCATGACAATGACGCCGCGCCCGCGGCGGCCGAGACCGGTGCGGAAGCCGAAGCCGAAGCCAAGGACAAGGACAACGCGCTGGTCGAATACGCGACCAATCTCAACGAGCGTGCCGAGCAGGGCAAGATCGACCCGCTGATCGGTCGCGAAGCGGAAATCGAGCGTACCATCCAGGTGCTGTGCCGACGGCGCAAGAACAACCCGCTGTATGTCGGCGAATCCGGCGTCGGCAAGACGGCATTGGCCGAAGGGCTGGCGCTTCGCATCGTCGAAGGCAAAGTGCCCGAAGTACTGGAAGACGGCACCATCTGGGCGCTGGACCTCGGCGCGCTGGTGGCCGGCACCAAGTACCGGGGTGATTTCGAAAAGCGCCTGAAAGCTGTGCTCGCGCAATTGAAGAAGGATCCCAATGCGATCCTGTTCGTCGATGAAATCCACACCATCATCGGTGCGGGTTCCGCTTCTGGCGGCACCATGGATGCGTCCAACCTGATCAAGCCGGTGCTGGCGTCGGGCGAGCTGCGCTGCATCGGCTCGACCACCTTCCAGGAGTTCCGCGGCGTGTTCGAGAAGGACCGCGCACTGACGCGGCGCTTCCAGAAGATCGACATCGTCGAACCGTCGGTTGCCGACAGCGTGGAAATCCTGAAAGGGCTGAAATCGCGCTTCGAGGAACACCACAACGTCACCTACAGCGACGAAGCGCTGCAGGCCGCGGTCGACCTTTCCGTCAAACACATTCCCGACCGCCTGTTGCCCGACAAGGCCATCGACGTGATCGACGAGGCCGGCGCGCACCAGCGCCTGCTGCCGGACGACCAGCGCACGGGCAAGGTGGAAGTTGGCGAAGTCGAATACATCGTCGCAAGGATGGCGCGCATCCCGCAGAAGCAGGTGTCGGCATCCGACCGTGACGTGCTGAGGAACCTCGACCGGAATTTGAAGATGGTCATCTTCGGTCAGGACCAGGCTATCGACACCTTGGCCAGCGCGATCAAGATGGCGCGCTCGGGTCTGGGCGATCCCAGCAAGCCGATCGGCAATTTCCTGTTCGCAGGTCCCACCGGCGTCGGCAAGACCGAGGTCACGCGCCAGCTCGCGTTGCAACTCGGCATCGAACTGGTGCGCTTCGACATGTCCGAATACATGGAGCCGCATTCGGTGTCGCGCCTGATCGGCGCACCGCCTGGCTACGTCGGTTTCGACCAAGGCGGCCTGCTCACCGAGTCGGTGGTGAAGCATCCGCACTGCGTACTGCTGCTGGACGAAATCGAGAAGGCGCACCCGGACCTGTTCAACATCCTGCTGCAGGTGATGGACCACGGCGTGCTCACCGACACCAACGGCCGCGAGGCGAATTTCCGCAACGTGATCCTGGTGATGACCACCAATGCGGGCGCGCGTCAGGCCTCGCAACGCAGCATCGGCTTTCTGGAGCAGAGCCACGCCCCCGATGCGATGGAAGTGCTGCGTCGCACCTTCACACCGGAGTTCCGCAACCGTCTCGACGCGGTGGTGCAATTCAAGGCGCTGGACTTCGAGCACATTCTGCGAGTGGTCGACAAGTTCCTGATCGAACTGGAGGCGCAGTTGCTCGAGAAGCACGTCGCGTTGAATGTCGATGGCGACGCGCGGCATTGGCTGGCCGAGCACGGCTTCGACCAGCAGATGGGTGCACGCCCGATGGCGCGGCTGATCCAGGACAAGGTCAAGCGTGCGATTGCCGACGAGTTGCTGTTCGGCAAGCTGGCCGACGGCGGCAAGGTCAATCTCGGCGTCCGCGATGGCGAATTGACCGTGGACACGGAAGCCGCGGAAAAGCTGCCGGCGGTGGTCGAGTAAGGAGCCGGCCGGCGCGAAACGCCGCCTTTTCTTTTGCCCGCGATTGCCGCCCGGCGGCGGCCCGGCAAGAACAGGCTACGTCCAGCACAGCTGTTGCGGCAAGCCCGTTCGCGCGCAAGGCGCACTCCTACAGGTGAAGATCAAAACGGCGGCCGATGGCCGCCGTTTTCGTTTACACCGATCCAAGGCCGTGGCTGGTGCTCATGCGTGGTGCAAGGGCTTTGTCGCCTGCAGGCAGGCGACCGACGCCGGAGACACGCGGAACCAGGACAACCATGTAGGCCGGATCAAACCGTCCTGGCGGCGGAAGACTCCAGGCATCATGCCTTTCCGGCCCTTCGGGTCTCGCTCCGCGGTTCGCGCCGCTCCTGCGGCGCAGTCGGCGCTGCGCGCCGTGATCCACCCTGCGC
>JBOHYW010000156.1:0-8755 GCA_050738155.1 Rhodanobacteraceae bacterium | reverse complement strand
ATCGGTGATCGAACCCGGAATCTGCCTTTGATGGCAACAGAGGCCAAGAGCAGATTGACTCGCGCCATCCCTGGCGCTCGCACTGTGGGTCGCCTGCGGCGTTCGCGTTTGCAGTCCTTGCAAACGCAGTCGGGTTCGGTCTGCGATGAAGCTGCAGACCGCCCCGGAATGACGGTAAATGTGACTTACTGAGATATAGCGCTAATCAGGCTGCGGAGAGGGGTGATCTTTCGAGATCATGCGGATCCGCCCTCCCGTTCGGGTTCGACTTCCTCCTTCAGCAGGAAGGGGATTGAGGGGGATGGTTTTTCGCCGTTCGATTTTTCCCGCGTTGCGCGATGACATCTCCCGTTGCTGTGGGGCTGCGTGGCGCGTGCGGCACTTTGTACCGCTCTTCGTTCGGAAAGAGTGAAACGATAGTTACAACAAGCGCATCAACTCCGGCCAGATCGGCAACTGGCGCACGCGTGCGGTGGTGCCGGCAAAAATCGCGTTGGCGAGTGCCGGGGCGGCGGATGGAAAGGCCATGTCGAAAGCGCCGGTGGGCGCCTGTTGCGATGGCACCAGGATCACCTGCACGTCGTGCGGCATCTGTGCCATGGTCGCCAAGGGGTAGTCGTTGAATCCGCGTTGCGCCACACGATCATTCTTGATCGTGATGCGTTGTCGCAACGCGGTCGAGAGCCCATCCAGTGTTCCGCCGACCAACGCCGCGCGCGCGCCGAGCGGGTTGATCACGCGACCGATGTCGGCGGCGCACACGGCGTTGTGGATCACCAACCGTGAGGCCGTCATGGACACTTCCAACGCGTGCGCGACGTAACCACCGTAAGTGAAGTGGCAGGCCAGCCCGAGGCCGTGTCCGTTGTGGCGATGGCGATGCCAGCCGATGGCATCGGCGGCGAGCCTGAGTACCCACGCCAGCCGGCCGGTATCCAGCACCGGACCGCCGTGGCCACGATAGGGAAGTTTGCGCGGTTCGCCCAACAGGGCGAGGCGCAGCTTCAGGGCATCCTGCTTGAGTTCGTGCGCGATCTCGTCGAGAAAACATTCCGTCGCGAACGTGTTCACGCCGTGCGAACTGGCGCGGTAACTGCCGCGAGGCAGGGCCGATTCCAATGCGTACCACGCGTACCGCAGGTTCCCGATCAAACCGGCGGGCAGGTCGTCGGGATGCATTTCACTCAGCCACCAGCGCGATCTCGGTTCGCGTCCTGCAAGACGCGAGGTGCTGGCGATATGGTGCGTCCAGCCGGTCAAGGCGTGTTTCCGATCGGCGCAAGCCTGCATGCGGTGCACGGAAAATGATCGGTATGTGTCATGCGGGAACGCATCGGCGCGCGTCCACATCAACTTGATGGGTTTGCCCGCGGCCTTGGCCAGCATCACCGCTTCCGCGATGTGGTCGTTTTCGAGGAAACGGCCGAAGCCACCCCCGGCACGCGGCAGCTTCACCTCGATCTTGTCCGGCGCAAGCCCGGTCAGCCGTTGCACCACGCCGAACGCCGCGCGCGGATTCTGTACCGGCGCAATGATCACCGCGCGCTGGTCGTCGATCTTCACCAACGCGTTGGGCGGCTCGAGTTCGGCGTGGGCGATGGTGGCGATGCGGTAATCCGCCTTGAACTGATAGCGGGCTTGCTTGGCGGTTGCGGCGAAGTCGCCGTCGTTGCGTACGGGGTGGGTTGGCACGCCTGCGAATGCCTGCTGTGCGGACTGCGCAAGCGCGTCGTCGCCTTGTGCGGTTTGCTTGCCGGGTTGCCATTCGATTTGCAGCTTCGCGACCGCCTGCAAGGCCGTCCAGGTGTCTTTCGCCAGTACCGCCACGCCGGCAGCCAGCGGCCGGGTACCGAGTGGATGCGCGCCGTCGGGCGCCGGAATCGTCATGACCTTCTCGACGCCTTCCAGCTTCAGGGCGGCACTGTCATCCAGGCTTGCGAGCGTGCCGCCGGGGTACGGGCAACGCGCGATCACCGCCACCAGGGCATCGCCAAACCACTCGTCGATCGCGTAGTGCTGGTGGCCGGTGACGATGTCGCGTGCGTCGACGTCGCCCGCGTTCTGGCCAACCAGCAGATACTGCGAAGGCGTCTTGAGCGTTGGCGGGTTTCCGGCGGGCTTCAATTTCGATGCTTTGGCGGCAAGCGCGCCATAGCCCAGCTTGCGGCCGTCGGCTGCGATCACCGTGCCGCGCAAACCGCGCAGGTTGGCGGGCGTGGTTTTCCAGTGTTCGGCCGCTGCACGCAGCAGCAGTTCGCGTGCCGTCGCACCGACGATGCGCAAATCGTTCCAGGCTGCGGGTACGCTGGTGCTGCCCGATGCGATCTGGTGACCAAGCGTCCAGTGTGGCTCGCCGTGGACCGCGGCGACGCCGAGGTCCAGCGGTTCCACGATGACCTTGTTCCAGTCGGCATCGAGTTCCTCGGCCAGGATGCGCGCCTCGGCGGTACGGATGCCCTGGCCCATTTCGGGGTCGCGCGCACCGATCACCGTGGTGCCGTCCGGTTCGATGCGTACATACGGATTCAACCGCGTCAGGCTTTGGCCGAGCAGTTCGTCGGGTGTCCAGGCGATTGCGGGCAGTCCGACGACCAGTGCGCCGGTCGCGGTGCCGATGACTTGCAGGAAGCGCCGGCGGCTGGCGTCGTGCGCGTCGGTCACTTGGGTTTTCCTTGCGCTTGCATGGCCTTGGCCGCGCGCTGGATGGCGTGGCGGATGCGCGGGTAGCTGCCGCACCGGCACAGGTTGCCGATGGCGTCGATGTCGGCGTCGGATGGGTTCGGCTTGCGTGCGATCAGATCCACCGCGGCCATGATCCAGCCCGGTTGGCAATAGCCGCACAGGATTGCGTCTTCGGCGATCCACGCCTGCTGCACCGGATGCAGACCGCCCTCGGCATCGGCCAGCCCCTCGATGGTGGTGATGGCCTGGTCGGCGACGTCTTGCATCGACAATGTGCACGCACGCACGAGTTTGCCGTTCACCAGCACGCTGCACGCGCCGCAACTGAAGTCGTCGCAAGCATACTTGCAGCCGGTCAGGCGCAACGCGTCGCGCAGGTACCACAACAGCGGCAATGCCGCATCGCCGGTATGGCGAAAGTGCCGGCCGTTGATCGTGGTGTCGATTCCGCTGCGGATCGGCTGCGGGACGATGCTCGAGGGCTGGGGCTGCGGGACTTGCGGCATCCGGCGATTGTATTGGCTATCCCGCTGCGGCTCACCCGGTCGAGCCTGCAAGCGTTATCGACGTTCACCAGTCATGCACAATCGGCATGAAGCCCGGATTGCGTTTTGCTGCGGTGCCCGCAACACTTGCTGGCCTTGTCCGCGCCACCGCGTATTGTCTGTTCCACGCCGCCCGTGACCGCCTCAGCATCCACGCCACTCGCACACGACGCTCCCTGGGCCGTGCTGAAATTCGGTGGTACCAGCGTCGCGACCGCCGAGCGCTGGCACACGATCCTGCAACTCGCGTCGGCGCGGCGTGCCGATGGCATGCGCGTCATGGTGGTGGTGTCGGCATTGTCCGGCATCACTGACGCCTTGAAAGGCCTGTGCGCGTGCGCGGATGCCGAGCGGGATGGCGCGATCGCCAGCATCGTGGAACGACATCACGCGCTCGCCGCGCAACTGAACCTTGCGCGCGTGGATGCCATGGAGCACTGGCTGGCATCGCTGCAGGATCTGGTTTCCCCTCTCCCTTCGGATCAAGCTGCCATCCATGGCCGAGAGCTCCATGGTGGCGCGTCAGCGCCGGGTAAGGGTGAGAAGCGGCGTTTGCGTGATGCCGGTGGCATCACGCGCCGCTTCGAACGGGCGGCCAAGGATGGCCGCACCGGCGTTCAGCACCATGGACGGTTGCTTGCTGAAGCCGAACCCTCACCCCAACCCCTCTCCCGGGGGGAGAGGGGCTATTTGTGGCAGGCCACGGTGCAGGCCCACGGCGAATTGTTGTCGAGTTCGCTCGGCGCGGCTTTCATGCGCGCGAACGGCCTGTCCACGCACTGGCTGGATTCGCGCGAAGCGCTGCTGGCGCGCGAAGTGCCCTTCCTCAACGAACGCGCGCGCGTATTGTCGGCGCAGGTGCAGGCCGAGCCAAATCCGACGTTCGCGGCACGCCTGGCATCTCAAGGCGAGGTGTTCATCGTGCCTGGCTTCATGGCGCGCGACAGCGACGGCAACACCGTCCTGCTCGGGCGTGGCGGCACCGATACCTCGGCGGCTTACTTTGGTGCGCTGCTGCGTGCCGCACGCGTGGAAATCTGGACCGACGTCGCCGGCATGTTCACCGCCGACCCGCGCCAGGTTCCCGGCGCGCGCCTGTTGCAACGACTCGATTACGACGAGGCGCAGGAAATCGCGACCACTGGTGCCAAGGTGCTGCATCCGCGTTGCCTGTCGCCATGCCGGCGCACCCGGGTACCGCTGTGGATCAAGGATACCCAGCATCCCGATCTCGATGGCACGGTGGTCGCACCGCAACCAGCCGAAAGCGCGCCCAGCATCAAGGCCATCAGCTCCCGCCGCGGCATCACGCTGGTGTCGATGGAAACCTCCGGCATGTGGCAGCAAGTCGGCTTCCTCGCCGACGTGTTCGAACTGTTCAAGCGGCACGGCCTGTCGGTGGATCTGATCGGTTCGGCCGAAACCAACGTCACGGTGTCGCTGGACCCTTCCGAAAATCTGCTCGATTCCGACGTGATCGCCGCACTGGCTGCGGACCTCGCGAAAGTGTGCCGCGTGAAGGTGATCGCGCCGTGTGCGGCGGTGACACTGGTCGGGCGCGGCATGCGTTCGATGCTGCATCGCCTGTCCGGTGTGCTGGCGGAGTTCGGGCGCGAGCGCGTGCATCTGATTTCGCAGTCTTCCAACAATCTCAATCTCACCTTCGTGGTGGACGAGGGCATGCTGGACGGCCTGCTGCCGCGCCTGCACGAATTGCTGATACGCGCCGGCGCGCTGCGCACCGACGATGCATCGTTGTTCGGGCCGAGCTGGCAGGAACTGTACGGCACCGGTGCGATGCGCGCACGCACGTTGTGGTGGCATGGCGACCGCGCGCGTCTGCTGGAACTCGCGCAGGTGACGCCACGCTATGTTTACCACCTTCCGACCATTCGCGAGCGCGCGCGTGCACTGCGCGCAATGCGTTCGGTGGATCGCGTGTATTACGCGATCAAGGCTAATTCGCACCCGCAGATTCTGCGCGTGATCGCAGAGCAGGGACTTGGCCTCGAATGCGTGTCGCCGGGCGAACTGGATGCCGTTGCCGCGGTCGCCAAGGCGCACGCATCGCCATTGTTGTTCACGCCGAACTTCGCGCCGCGTGCCGATTACGAACAGGCGATGCAGCATGGCGCGGCCTTGACCCTCGACTCCCTGCATCCACTGCAACATTGGCCCGAAGCATTCGCCGGATGTGAAATCATGTTGCGCGTCGATCTCGGGCGCGGACTCGGCCACCACGACAAGGTCCGCACCGGCGGCGTCACCAGCAAGTTTGGGCTGCCACTGGATCATCTCGCGACTTTCCTGGAGTTGGCGCGCGAGCACGACGTGCGCGTCATCGGGCTGCATGCGCATCTTGGGTCCGGCATCCTGGACGTCTCGCACTGGCCGCTGGTGTGCGGGCAACTTGCCAGTCTCGCCGATCGTATCGGCAGCGTGCGCTTCCTCAATCTCGGCGGTGGTCTTGGCGTACCGGCACATCCCGGGGAAGCGGAACTCGACCTTGCTGCGATCGATGCGGCACTGGCCGAGGTCAGGCAAACCTACCCGCAATACGCGCTGTGGCTGGAACCCGGCCGCTGGCTGGTGGCCGATGCCGGCGTGTTGCTGGCGCATGTCACCCAGACCAAGCGCAAGGGTGCGCTGGAATACCTGGGCTGCGACGCCGGCATGCATACCCTGATTCGACCTGCGCTTTACGATGCCTGGCACGAGATCGTGAACCTGTCCCGGCTCGATGCACCGGCCGATTCGTTGTACCAAGTCGTCGGGCCGATCTGCGAATCCGGCGACGTGCTGGGCGCCGACCGGCACCTGCCGCACAGCGAAGAGGGCGACGTGCTGTTGATCGCGCAGGCTGGCGCTTACGGCGAATGCATGTCGTCCCATTACAATCTGCGGCCGTTGGCACCATCCGTGGCGATTGAATGACAATCCGTCCGCAAAGCTGTTTCCGGTTGAAATCCAAGGTACCCGCGCATTGAGCGTGCTCCCAGATCCAAGACAGGCGAAGACGTTTCGCTTCGTGCGCTGCGTTTACGCCGATGGCGTCGCCGAGTTGGCGTACGCGTTCGACAGTGGTCCAGAACTGATCGAGCGCATTCGTTTTCCGGATGCACCGAAGTTGCCCGAACAACGCCAGCGCGCGTTCGATGCCGCCCTGCGTCTGCTGCACCTCGTCGCGGGCATCAGTTATTACAAGGCCGGCGTGCCCGACCATATCGAGGTCGCGACCGGCGCACTGGACGCTGCCACTGCCGACCTGCTGGATGCGTTGTACCGACACGGCCTCGGTGAATTCGCGTACCGCAACAAGCTCGACCTGGATGGGCGGATCGCGTTTCCGCGCGGAGATTCGAACACCATCGCCACCCCAACCCTCCCCTTGAAGGGGAGGGAGTTGCCGCACCGCACGCTGGTTCCCATCGGTGGCGGCAAGGATTCGCTGGTGGTGGTCGAGGCGCTGAAGCGAATCGGTGTGGACGCGACCGCGACGTGGGTCGGCAGTTCGTCGCTGATTGCCGCGGTGGCCGCGCGTACCGGCATGCCAATGTTGAATGTCGGGCGCGAACTGTCGCCAGTATTGTTCGAGTACAACCGTGCAGGCGCGTGGAACGGGCATATCCCGGTCACCGCGATCAACTCGGCGATCCTCGCCTGCGCGGCGATCCTGTACGGGTTCGATTCCATCGCTTTCGCCAACGAACGTTCCGCCTCCGCGGCGACGCTGGAGTACCAGGGGCGGCAGGTCAATCACCAGTGGAGCAAGGGCTGGGATTTCGAACGAACGTTGGCCGCCTGGCTGCGCACGCATGTCGCGGCTGATCTCGATTTCTTCTCGTTGCTACGGCCATTTTCCGAACTCGCGGTGACGCGCGCGTTCGCGAAATCCGGCGCGGCCTACTTCGACGTGTTCTCGTCGTGCAATCGCAATTTCCGCATCCTCGGCCCCAAGCCCACCGACCGCTGGTGTGGACAGTGTCCGAAATGCCACTTCGTGTTCCTGGCGTTGGCACCGTTCCTGCCCAAACCGCGGCTGCTCATGATTTTCGGGCGCAATCTGCTCGATGACGAATCCTTGGCGCCGGGATTCGACGCGCTGATCGAGTATCGCCATCACAAACCGTTCGAATGCGTGGGCGAGGGCGCCGAGGCGCGCGCCGCTTTTGCGGTGCTGGCAGAGCGCCCGGAGTGGCGCGAGGACGCATTGGTCGCGCGTTTTCGCGAAGATATCGCGCCGCAGCTCGATGCTTCGCAACTCGCACTGGAGGCGTGGCTGCCACCGTCCGGTGAACACGGGGTGCGGGTGCGTTTCGCAGGTGCGTTGGAATGGATTGCCGCCTGATACTTGCCATGCAGAGGCGCGGCGCTTGGCAGGTTGGCGAAGCTCCGATTGTCGCCATCAGTCGTCATTCCCGCGAAGGCGTGAATCCAGTGTTCTCTATGCAATGCGTTGACCTGCAAGGTGGCCGGATCCTGGATGTTGCCAAGCGATCCCGGGATGACCACCAAAATCGAAAGTTTGTCGGGTTCCGGTACGATCAAGACAGCCGCCATGCGCTTCGATGAGCTTGCCAATCGCGATGTCGCCGTCTGGGGCTGCGGCCGCGAGGGTCGAAGCGTGCTCGCGGCACTGCGCAAGTGCTTCCCCGACAAACCGCTCACCGTGTACTGCAACGCCGCCGAAGCTGCGGCATTGCGCGATGAACTTGAACCCTCCCCTTCAAGGGGAGGGCAGGGTGGGGATAGTGTTGGTTCGAGCGCGCTGGACATCTGCATCGAACCACCAGATGTCGATGCGCTTGCCTCACACGACATCGTCATCAAATCGCCTGGCGTCAGCGCCTACAAACCCGAGATCATCGCCGCACAAGAGCGCGGCACGATATTCACCTCCGGCACCGCGTTGTGGTTCGGAGAAAATCCCGGCGCACGTGTGGTCGCAGTGACCGGCACCAAGGGCAAGAGCACTACCACCGCGCTGATCGCGCATTGCGCGCGCGCGCTCGGCATTCGGACCGCGCTGGCCGGCAACATCGGATTGCCTCTGCTTGACCTCAATGGGCAGCACGCAGATCTGTGGGCAGTGGAATTGTCCAGCTTCCAGACCGGCGAAGCGGGGCCGGTCGAACTCGGCGTGGTCGTCAGCCTTGGCGAAGAACACCTCGACTGGCATGGCACGCGCGAGCGCTATGTCATCGACAAACTGAAACTCGCGGACGTGTCGCGCACGCTGCTGGTGGATGCGCAAACACCGTTGTTGATGGAACGGACGGCAAACCATCGAAACCGGAAACTTTTCGATGACGCAAATGGCTGGCATGTCGCGGATGCCGCAATTTGCCGTGGCGGTGGCGTCATCATCGTGCTGGATGGCCTGCCGTTGCATGGCCTGCACAACGCACGCAATGCCTGCGCCGCGCTGGCTGCAATCGAACTGCTCGGTTTCGATGCACGGCAAGCCGCTGAATCGTTGCACAGTTTCAAACCGTTGCCGCACCGCCTGACCTCGTTGGGCGTGCGTG
>JBOHYW010000155.1:0-8774 GCA_050738155.1 Rhodanobacteraceae bacterium | reverse complement strand
AGACTACCTGCCACACGCGCGCAGCAACGTCGGCGTCTCGAGCCTGCCCGACGGCAAGGCGTATTACGCCTATCTCGTGCGCCACTACACCACCACCGACATGACGCCGGACCAGGTCCACCAGATGGGCCTGAAGCTGGTCACGCAAATCCACGCCGAGATGGAAGCCCTGTTCAGGCGGATCGGCTTCAAGGGCAGTTACAAGGATTTCGTCCACTACCTGCGCACGAATCCAAAGTTCTATTACACCAATCCGGACGACTTGCTGGAGGCCTACCGCGCCGCCACCAAGCGCGTCGACCCGCACATGGTCCAGGTACTCAGCGTGTGGTTGTTGCCGCGGGTGCCCTACGGCGTGCACCCGATCCCGGCCGCGCTCGCGCCCAATACGTATCCCGCCTATTCGGAACCGCCGGCGCGCGACGGCAGCCGCGCCGGCTACGTGGGCGTGAACCTTTACAAGCCCGAGACCCGTCCGAAGTACGCGATCCAGGTGCTGATGTGCCACGAAGGCCGGCCCGGTCACCAGTTGCAGATCCCGGTCGCGGACGAATTGGACAACCTGCCGCCGTTTCGTCGGTTTGCGTACTACAACGCGTTCGGTGAAGGCTGGGCGCTGTACTCGGAAACGCTGTGCGACAAGCCGATGGGCCTGTACGACAACGACCCGTATTCCAAATTCGGCTACCTCAACTACCAGATGTGGCGCGCGGTGCGGCTCGTGGTCGACACCGGCATCCACGAGGACGGCTGGACCCGCGAGCAGGCGGTCAAGTACATGCAGGACAACACCGCGCTGGCCGACCAGAACATCGCGACCGAGGTGGACCGCTACATAGTCTGGCCCGGCCAGGCCCTGTCCTACATGATCGGCGAGCAGACTATCCTTGCGCTGCGCACCGAAGCGCAGCAAAAACTGGGCGACAAGTACGACCTCAAGGACTTCGATGACGTGGTGGTCGGCCAGGGCAGCCTGCCGATGGCGATCCTGCAGGAAGTCGTCAACCGGTGGATCGACAACACCCTCGCCGGCAAGCCCGCCGACCAGTTGCCGTACGCCTGCGAGCCGCGCAGCGTGGCGGCGTGTCCGGCCGGACGCTGAGCGCGTCGAAAAGCCATCCGCCAGTCGCATGGAGTCAGCAACCGCTGTGGGAGCGGCGGGTCGCCGCGACGAATGTGACGGACTGCGACAGGGACAGCTTGCGGCGAGACCGTCGCGGGCACCGCCCGCTCCCACAAAACGCAAACCAGGGGCACAGCCCGCTCCCACACAAGGCATGGGCATTTCTCAACCGCTGTGGAACCCGACGGAGCCATGATTGGAATTGCTGGTTTGTTCCCGCAGCGGTTGCGTCGCGCGCCTTGGACACCGATACTCACGACGCTGGAAGCCGGCCTGTCGTCGGCGGGAAGCATACGTGGTGTCGGCCCGTCCGTCCTTCCGCGATGAACTCAGACGTCGCAACGTGCTGCGGCCGGCGGCGCTGTACGCCGGCGCGGTGTGGGCGCTGTCGCAGGGCATTTCTCAGTTGTCGCCCGCGCTGGGCCTGCCCGATGACGCAACGCGCTGGTTCCTGATTGCTTGCGTCGTCGGCTTTCCGTTCTGGATCGCGTTCGCGTGGTACTTCGCGATCACCCCGGAGGGCATCAAGCGCGAGTCGGAGGTCGCTCCCGACGCCACGGCCACCCATTCCATCGCGCGCAAGTTCGACTTCGCCATCATCGGCGTGCTCGCACTGGCGGTGGTGCTGCTGGGATCGGGCTACTTCGTGCGTCGCCACGCGCCCGCCGGGGAGCTGGCGACGGGTCCCTTCAACCCGCCGACCGACTCGCTGGTGGTACTGCCATTCAAGAACCTGAGCGGTGATCCCAAACAGCAATACTTCAGCGACGGCATCACCGAGGAATTGACCGACGCGCTCGGCCAGAATCCGGCCCTGCGGGTGCTGGCGTGGGCCACGGCCGCAACCCTGCGCAACGCAGAGCTCACACCCAACGCCATCGGGCGCCGGCTGAACGTCGCGAACATCCTCAATGGCAGCATCCTGCGCGCAGGCGACGACGTGCGCATTACCGCCGAGCTGGTGAACGCACGCGACGGCATCCAGTTGTGGTCGCACCACTACGACGGCTCGTTCGCGAACGTCTTCAAGATGCAGGACGAGGTATCCGCCTCCATCGCCGACGCGCTCAAGGTCAAATTCGCGAAGACCGATCTGCCCGAGGTCGGCACCCACAATGCGCAGGCGCACGAACTGGTGCTGAAGGGCCGGGCGCTGGCCAAGAGCCAGAACCCGGCGGACGTTGAAGCCGCGCGCAAGGACTTCGAACGGGCGATCGCGCTCGACCCGGGGTATGCGGACGCCCATGCGTTGCTGTCGCGCACGCTGATCGCACTGACCGGCCTCACCAACCTGTCACTCGAAAATACGCTTCCCATGATTCGCAGCGAGGCTGAGCGGGCGATCGCCCTCGACCCGCGCAGTTCCGATGCATGGGTGGCGCTGGGCATCGCGTTCGCGAACGCCAACCCCCCCGCGATGAACAAGGCGCGCGCCGCATTCAAGAAGGCGCTCGCGCTCGATCCCAGCAACGCCGGCGCACACGTCGATTACGGCGCGGTGCTGCCGATGAAGGAAGCGCTGGCGCAGGAAACCGAGGCGACCCAACTCGATCCCACCAACGAGGTTGCCTGGAACGACGTGGCCGCGCTGGCCCAGGATTTGGGCGACTGGCCCCAGGCGGTCCAGGCCATCAACGCGCTGGTCAAACTCGATCCCGGCGACGTGGACGCCGCGTTCGGCCTCGCGCTCGCTTACCAGCACCTGCACCAGCAGGACAAGATAGCGGGAGCTTTCGATCTGGTGAAGCCGTCGACGCCGCTCGACCAGCAGCAGGTCGACGCGGGCCGGCTGACGTACCGCGCGCTGGGTGACCCCACGCTCCGCCCGAAGGCGCTGGCGGCACTCAAGGCGCTTGCCGCACACCAGTCCAATCCCAACGTGGCGGGCAATCTGGTGCAGATGAATCTCGCGCTTGGCGAAACAGCCGCCGCACTGGGTCTGCTTGAGAGATTGTGCCCGGCCGCCCCCTTGGGCTGCGATGACCTGGCCATCAATCCGTTGTATCAACCACTGCACGGCAATGCGCAGTTCGAGACGCTGGCGAAGAAATACACCACCGTCACCTTGCAATAGCGGGTCGGATCGCGGCAATGCGCAGGCAGGTCGATCGACATTTGGCCCGCAGGCCGCCGGCGCTGCCGGCAGTGTCCGCGCACGCGCTGCGGCCGCTTGCATACCGGAACCCCGACGGCGTCGCGAATGGACCGCAATGCCGCTGACCAAGCTGCGCAATGAAAAATGCAATCCCCGTCACCGGGGATTGCATTCGAACGTTGATTCACCGAGCTTTGATTCGGACCAGCGGTGAGGCGTTTCGCGGGAGCGCGATGCCAATCAGCCGGCCGATTTGTTCTTCCACCCGCGGTGACGTTTGTCCCAGCCGTAGCCCACGCCGATTACCAGCAGGCCGAGTCCGAACATGCCCAGCTCGCCGGGTTCCGGGACGGGATCCGGCGTGCCGCTACCCATCGGTACGTCGAAACTGAAGCCTATGATGAGATCGGTGTCATCTGCCCACGCCGGAATACCCGACAGCAAGATGTTGACCGGATCGCCGGCAACCATATTCAACGGGCAGTTGCTCTCGCCAAAGGCAGGGGTGGAGCCCTTCTCCATTAACTGTGCGCACGTAAGCATGCCGTTGGAGGAGGCCGTGAACGAAAAGCCGAAGCTCGAGACCGGAGAGTTAGTCAGATTGTTGAACGCGAAGCACGATGTCAGGCTGGCAAAGTCCGTTGGAAATCCCTTGTCGCCGCAAGCTTGACTCGCGATGTTTGTGAGCGATTGCCCCAAAGTGTAGACGGGAACGGCTGTGGCTCCGGTCGTCGGATCCCAACGCATATACGCGTACGCGTTGGACGCGGTGAACGCCAAGACGACGGCCGCCAAAACCGGAAAAACCAAGCGAAGTTTCATCGGTGGATCCCCTTGTGCAAGGTCAGGATGGAAGATCTTTTCATCGCTTCTCAGTGCATACGGCGTGCCAAGCATCAACCCATTGTTTTCATTGATGCAATACGACGCACCTCGATCAAATTCGTAAGGTTTGCCGACGTCAGTTTTGATACGCCACCCCGGTGAACCCTTATATGTAATTGTTTTCACAGTGTTTTCCATGGCACATGCAATGTGTAATGATTTTCGACACCGTGCTTACCATCACTGCCGGAAATGCTTGTCGGCGCGAAACCGCTGCGCCCGCCCGCGCGGAGGCGAGCGTCGGTATAGCGGCGTTTCGACGTTTCCGACCAGCGCTCGGCACATAACTGCACCACCGGGCGCTCGCGGGGCCCTGCTCGGCATGCTGCCGTCGTCCTGCGCCCATTGGAGATCGTCATGGGGTGGCCTCGGCAGCGTGTGGATGGTGGTACCGGGCCTCGTGCCCAGGCTTTCCGGCGCCGGCCGCACCTGACCGGCCACCCACGCAGACGCATCGATGCGGCGCCTGTGTCCCCTGCTCGATCAGGTCGCGCAGCGCCGCTTGCATGCGTGCGTGCATCCGCACCAATGAGCCCCACAGAAACCAGACGGTGAACGCGCCGATCCCGAGCAGCGCCACCAGCACGCCGCGTGGTGGCAGGATGCTGCTGCCAAGCGCGCTCACCAGCAACGCCATGCCGGCGATCGCCCCGAGCGGCCCCATCTTGCCGAACACCCGGCGCAGGCCGGCGGTGCGCACGCCGTGGACGTGTTCGCTGATACCGATTTCGGCCAGCAACATCCCGAGTGCGTCGGCCTTGCGGTAGACCGCGACCAGCATCGGCAGCGACACGAACAGTGCAAGCGCCCACACCAGCGAGCGCCGGGCGACCGGCGGCAGCGGCAGTTGCGGCCACCAGCGTGGCAGCATGGTGCTTCCGAACGCACCGATCGCGAACACCGCGCACACCCGCAGCAGGTTCACCGCGATATGCCACAACAACCGCCGCAGCATCCGCGCCAGCATCACGTCGTCGCGCGCCGGCGTGGTGCCGTTGATCCATTCGTGATACCCGTTCACCAGCACGCGCGCGGGTGCTGGCGTCGCGCGCCGAAGCACCCGGAGCATCAGTGGTTCCGCACGCAGCAACAGCGGCGACACCAGCATGCAGGCAACCGCCGCGGTCACGGTCAGGGGATACGGGAACTTGCCGACCGCGCCGCCGGCGATGCCGAGCGAGGCAATCACGAATGAGAACTAGCCGATCTGCGCCATCGTCAGACCGGTGCGCAGCGCGTCGCGCGGACTGCGACCCGCGCACAGGAACGCGCCGACGCTGCACGCGAGGGTCTTGCCCACGATCACGGCGAGCGCGAGCCCCAACGCAGGCAGCAGCCACGGCAGCAGTTGCGAAGGATCCAGCAGCAAACCGATCACCAGCGCCACCGCGACGAACAGCAGCATCCGCCACAACACGTGGAACGCGACCCCGGTGGTGTTGGCGTTGCCGGCCGCGACCGCGCTCAACACCGTGATCAGCACCACCGTCAGCACTTCCTCGGACACCCGCATCCCGACCATGCCCGCAACGAAGCCCTGCCCGCGCCAGCCGCGGTCGGCCGCCGTACGCAGCGCAATCATCGTCGATGAAAAACAGATGACGCCGCCGAGGAACAGCGCTTCACGTGGGGCGAGTCCGGCAAGGCGCCCGATTTCAACGCACATCCACAACATCAGCCCGGCTTCGACCAGCGCCGCCAGCATCACCCCGGCACCGAGTGCGCGCCGCTTGCGCAGGTTGAAATCGAGACCCAGGGTGAATACCAGCAGCACCACGCCGAGATTCGCGATCGACTGCATCGTGCGTTCGTCGGTGAGGAACCGCCACGGCGTGTACGGTCCGATCACGACCCCGGCAACGATGTAGCCCAGCAACATCGGCAGGCGCAGGCGCGGCAGCACCACCACGACCACACCCGCAGCCAGCATCACGATGGCCAGATCGCGGATGAACTGGATTTCCTGCGACGCGTCCTTCGGCCTGCGGTCGGCGCCCGATTTGGCGGGCAAAATGCTTGACGGTGCAAGCATCTGCACCTATTCTTGCGCGTTCCCGGCGTGGGGCCATAGCTCAGCTGGGAGAGCGCTACAATGGCATTGTAGAGGTCGCCGGTTCGATCCCGGCTGGCTCCACCAATCCCCACGCGGTCCCCATCGTCTAGAGGCCTAGGACACCACCCTTTCACGGTGGCGACCGGGGTTCGAATCCCCGTGGGGACGCCACCTTGATCGGGTCATTCGCCTCGCGACGCCATTGATTCTACGGCCTTTACGGCGTCGCACGCGTGCACCGAAACCGGCGACACGGCGTGCCGGCTGTGGATAACTCGACACGTGCCGCGGCTCACCGCTGGCAGGAAACGATGCAGGCGCTCGAAGCCCGCATGCGCGAGCTGCACACGCTGCTCGGCCACACGCCCGAGTCGCCCCTGCCGGATGCCGTCTACCGCGTCGCCGGCGCGTACACCGATGCGGTCTCGGCCCTGCTCGACGTGGTGCCCGAATGGCTGCAGGCGTGGTGGCTCGAGCACGACTTTGGCACGCGAGCGATGCAGGCTGGACTGAACGGCGAGCCGCTCCGAGAACTCGCCACGCTCGACGCTCTGCTCGACCTCATTGTCGACGATAACAAAGCCGGTAGGTGACCGTTATCGGGAATACACCGCCTCCGGGCGGTACATCGCAGCCGCCGTTCAGGCAAATCCATCCAACGGACACTTCAGATGCGCGCGCGTTGGGCCTGCCTTGCCAGTCACCAATGCGACGCACCGCTCCGACCATTTCCGGCGCGGCCATGGCGGGCGTCCCGTTCCACCGCCATGTTCACTTTCAACGGGCGGCCATCGAGATCGTGACCATTCTGCTCCAGGGCCTTCTCGGCGGCCTGCTGGGAACCGAACGTGATGAACGCGAACCCCTTGGGCCGCCCGGTGTCACGATCCTTGATCACCGCGACCTCGCTGATGTCACCGTACGCCGAGAACACCGACCGCAACTTGGCCTCATCCGCCGAATACGGCAGATTGCCGATGTACAACTTGTTCTGCGTCATGTCACTGCACTCCTATCCTCGATGGTTGCCCGATGTCGCGTCGGCTTCCGTCCGGGTCGACATGCCTGGGAAAGATTCATCGGCTTCGGCGGCCGACCTACCGTGCTTCGCGAGCTTGCGCAATGCCTTGGCCTCAGTCTTTTTCTGCTTGGCAAGTTCGCGTTGGCGTTTCTGAAATTTATAGTTCTGCTTCGCCACATTCACCCTGAATCGTCAAAGGAGCAGGATCGCGCTCAGCGACCCGTGGACCGCATGTCGCCGCAACGATACGTTCGAGGTTTTCGCATCACCGGTAGTCTTGCCCGACCGAAAGCTGCGCAGCGCTTCCGCGCGGAACGGATGCACTTGGACCCGCGGTTACGGTCGGCCAAGCAGGCGGCCGACGATAACGTTCGAGCTACCGCACTTGCACCGTGGTGTGTTGTCGCGGACGTCGGCGCACTTATGACCGGCGATGCGCGAGTCTGATGCCTCGTTGTAAAAGCCGTCCCACCGGGTAGAGGTCCGGCCCGCGTCATTCGCGCCCTTCACGCAAATGCCCGTTCGGCCGCAGTCGTTACACGTCGCATGGTACCTCTTGTACTCCCAGCTCATCGAGCAGCGCAGCCGTGACATACGCAACCGTGTACGCTGCAAGGTATATTGTGCCGCGCGGCCTGACGCACAACCCCGTGATCTGTGCTGGCGTCACGACATCGGGCCGCGCAGACGCTCTCGAGCATCGTCGCAGGTAACCAGCGGGTTCCCGCCGTACGGTTGCACTCCCCCGACCACCGCCCGCCGCCGTCGCGCGGAGCACCACCAGCCATCAGGCAGTCCCCGCGCCAAACGGACCCATAGCTCTCTCTGCACGCCGCTGACGAGCTCTGGGCCGGCACGGGTTAATCGAAACCGCAATAGTGCTTCTGGTTTCCACTATAGCGGTGCCGCGCAACGCGTTTGTGCTACGTCCCCGCCCCCGCATACTGCTGCGCCTGCAGCGCCAGCTCGCGGTTGAGGATCACGCCGTTCTGCGCCTGCGCCGACAGCTTGGCCCGCTGCAGCAGGCTCGCGTGCAGGGTCCGCGGGGTAATCGCCACTTCCGGGTGCGTCTGATTGAACCGCGCGATCGCGCGTAGCGCCCGCGCGCGGTCGTCGCCATCGCCATTCCTGACCGCCAGCGCAAACGCGTTCATCGCGTTGGTGCGCCGGTCCTGGACCTCGCTGGTGTAGTTGCGCAGGGCCGTGTTGATTCGGTACTGGTTCGCGACCGCCGCCGGCTGGAATCCGATCGCCTGCACGAAGTCCTGCCAGCCGGACACGTCCGGCACGATCGGATCGCCGCGCAGGCTGTTCACGCCCTCGTGGGCGTAGCGCATCGCCTTCATGCTGTTCTTGACCGCGGTCGGCAGCATCCGCTCGACGGCCCGCCACAGGTGCCCGCGCCGCACGTCCTCGAGCCCGACGTAGTAGTTGTTGGTGATGTTGCCGACCGGGCCGGCCAGCGTTTCCAGCAGCGCGTGGTAGGCGTCGGCGCCCTCAAGGCGCTGGTCGTCGTCGTGGATCCACAGGTTCGCCATGCTGGTGCGGCTGGAAAGATTCGCGCCCGTCAGGTAATTGGTCGGGCCTTCTCGCGCAG
>JBOHYW010000154.1:0-8775 GCA_050738155.1 Rhodanobacteraceae bacterium | reverse complement strand
GATCACCGAGATCAGGATGGACCCGGGCATCGTCTTGCCGGGTTTGCGCAACTCATCGCCCATGTATGCGGTCGTGAAGTAGCCGAGATAGTCGTAGATGCCGATGATCAGGCCCGCACCGAGGCCGACGAAGAAATGGCTGCCGAACGCATCGGGCGGAAAACCGAAGGCCAGGGCCGGATGGAAATCCGAGAAGCCGGCAGCGGACGTGCCGATCACTGAAACCAGCATGATGACCCACAGCGCGACCGTGATCGAGCGGATCGACTCGATCCGCCGGTACAGCAGGAACACCACGAGGAAACAGGCAGCCACGCTGATGAGATGTACCGCCAGCCAACTGAGGTGCGGGAAAAAGAACCCGAGATATTCGACCATGCCGATGATGCCGGTCGACATCAGCAACGGGATCGTCAACAGCACCGTCCAGATGAAAAGAAACGGCATGAGCTTGCCGGTGCGGTACTGGAACGCCTCGCGCAGATAAACGTACGATCCGCCGGAACCCGGCATCGCCGCGCCGAGTTCGGCCCAGACCATGCCATCAGTCGCGGCCAGGATCGCACCGGCGATCCAGCCGATGATCGCCTGCGGCCCGCCCATGGTGGCGACCATGATCGGAATGGTGATGAACGGCCCGATGCCGCACATCTGGGTCATGTTGATCGCGGTTCCCGAGAACAGGCCTATCGATCGATGGAATCCTTCCCCACGTACGGGCTTGCTGGTTCCCGCTGCTTGTTTGCTGATGTCCGCTACTGGCATGTCGTTTCCGGGTATGTGTCGCGACGCTGTCATGCGCCAGGCTTGCGCTGCGATCCATCACGCATTGAGTTGATTGCCTCCAAGCTCAACACCCAATTCGTGATTCCCGGGCTGCCCGTACTGGTTGCGGACGAACCCGAAATCGCGATCGCAGGTTGGGCTGACGCCGGATTTATCGGCGGAGGTCCAACATTTGCGCGACGGTATAACGTTGGGCTTCCCCGGAGCACGCTCCGGGGAAGCCCAACCTACCGAGGTTACGCCATGAACCCGGCGCGCCCCCTGAAATGACGGCATTGTCAGAATCCCATCGCGCGATGTTGGCAGGCTAACCAGATCATGCACGCCTTTCAAAACTGTCCGCGTATGCCGACCATGTACATGCGTTCGAAGAAATTCGCATGTCCTTCCTGATCCGGCCAGACGAGATAGAACCGCTGGTACTCGTTGGTGAGGTTGGTGCCCTGCACGAACACCTGCGCGTACTTGTTGATCTTGTACGAGACCGACGCATCGATATATTTCTGCGGCGCCTCGTACATTTCCAACCCGGCAATGGCGCCCACGTCGGAAGACACGGCTCGCTTGGAGCGGTAGTTGTAGGCGATGCGGGCCTGGAACCGGTTGTCCTGGTACCACAGGATCAGGTTGCCCGATTTCTCGGAGTTGTCCTGGAACGGAATCTTGTTGCCGGCCAGATCGGTCTGCCCCGAATCACTGGGCGCATAGGTGGCATTGAATTCCATGCCGGTGTTGCCAAGCAGCCCGGGCAGGAACGTGAACGCCTGCCGGTAATCGAATTCCGCGCCGTGGATGCTGTTGCCGGTGCCCTGGATCGGTTCGGTGATCACCACGCAGCGATTGCGGACCACGCCATCCTCGTCCGGCAGGGTGCAATTGGTCACGCTGCCACTCTCGATGAAGCTCTGCACGTTGATGCGGAAGTACGCCAGGCTGATCATGCTCGACGGGTTGATGTACCACTCCAGCGACGCCCCATAGTTCTTGGATCGCCACGGGTCGAGGTTTGGATTGCCGTTCGAATTGCCACCGGCAACCCGGAAGAACGCAGGCTGCCCCGGGATTTCGGTCAGTGAGTAATTCAATGACAGTCCGCCGCCCCAGGTGCTGAGATTGAGCGGCATCATGTTCTTCGAGTAGGCCAGGCGAAGCTTCAGGCTGTCGGTCAAGTCCAGTGCGAAGTTGGCCGCCGGCAGGTAGTCACGGTAACTGCGCTGCGTGACGTCGGTCCCGGCGTCCACCGGTTCGGTGCCGTACGCTCCCGGCGCGCCGGTCAGGTGCTGGGTGACATTCAAGTTGGTGCGGATCACGCGCATGCCGACATTGGCGCTGTACGGCATGCTGCCGATGTGCCCGTCCAGGTCGAGTTGCAGGTAGGCCGAGGTTTGCTTCATCCACACCGCCCAGGTGCGGCCCGGCGTCACTTGCCGCTGGGTCTCGGGATACAGTGACTTCCAGTACGACTCGGGATTGTCCATCGCGTAGGGATCGACCGACCAGAAGGTGATTCCCGATCCGAGCAGATTGCCGTACTGCTTCCAGTTGTTCGCCAGCGGCGCGGGGGTCTTGGACAGCGGCTGTGCCGACAACGGCCCGGCGCGGAAGAAGCCTTGCGCGTTGCCGGCCGTGCACGCACCACTGTCCAGCACCACGTCGGCCGCGACGTAGCGCACCAGGCATCCGTTCGGATCGGTGGCGCCCATGCCGGCGTACACCGGCGTGACCAGGGTGAACCCTAGATTGCTGGCGCTGCGGATGCTGTTGCGCACGCCGAAATCGAGCTTGATGCCGTCGTAGAAGTTGTAGTGGCCGTCGAAACGCAACGCGCTGAGACCCACGCTGCGATCGTAGTCGCCGGCGGACTCCAGCGTCTTGAAGGCCCAGCCATTGGGGTCGGCAAACGTGGTGGCCAGCGAGCCGGGCATGCCGATCCCGATATTGCGACCGGTGAAATTGGCGGTGATCGGAATGGTGTTCTGTGGAATGCCGTTGGCATTGAACACACGGTTTCCGCCCAGCTCGCTGGGATAGATGAACACGCCCGGAGGCGCCGCATCGACCGGGTCGTTCGGCCACTGTGCGCCATTGGATTCGGAGATGTTGAGGTCAGTCTCGATGTTCAATTGGTGCGCGGAATCGCGGATGCCGCGCAGCGTTCCGGTGAACGGCCCGCCATTGTCGAAATTCACCTGCACGTTGAAATTCTTGGCAATGGAATTCTTCTGCGTGATCTGCGAGATCGATTCCACGTCGCCCGGCCACTTCTTGTAAGACTGCGTGGTGTACAGGTGCATGTTGTCCCAGGGCGGATCATCGGGCGTACCGTACTGGCCAGCGACGGTGCTTCCGGTGTCGCGCGATTGCAACGGCACGTACGTCGCGCCCTGCCAATTGGTGGAATTGAACTGGATGCCCAGGCTACGGTCGTATTGGTCCTGGCGCGCGAAGAAGAAATCGCTGGTCAAGGTGAACCCGCCGCCAAGGTCTGCCTGGAACGACGCATTGCCGGCCTTGCGCCGACGTTGGGTGGTGACGTCGTACAGGCCGATGTCCTGGCTGCCCATGAACACGCCATTGGATTTCCCGTCGCCATTGACGTCGACGCTGCCATCGGGATTCTGCTTGATGTCGGACGGGATCGGCGCGCCGTTCCACGGCGTCAGGAAGCCGTAGTAACCGTCGGCGCTGGCGGCGTTCTCGCCGTTCAGCACGACGCCGTATTGGTCGAGGCCTTCGTTCGAATTTTCCCGGGTGGTATTGGAGAAACTGCCCGACAACAGCAGGCCCCAACGGCCGCCGTCGTTGAACGAGATGAGTCCACTGGCCTCCGGCCCCCACTTGTCGCTGACGTCGCCGCGCTCGCCATGCACGGAGTAGCTGTAGGTGAAGCCGTTGGGCAGATCCCAGGGCCTGTAAGTGTGCAGGTCGAGCGTGCCGCTGATGCCCGTGTCGAGCATGCTGGCGGTGGGCGACTTGATGACGTCCACGCCGCGGAACAGCGTCGCGGGCAACATGGAAAAATCGGGCTGCTGGGAGTCGATCTGGTTCGGCGTAATGAACACCTCACCGTTCAACATGGTGCCTACTTCCGGAAGGCCGCGCACGTCGACCGAACTGCCGACGCCGGCGTCGCGATTGATCTGTACGCCGGTGACGCGTTGCAGTGCGTCGGTGATGGTCACGTCCGGCAATTGTCCGATGCTCTCGGCCGTGATGCTGTCCTGGATGTTGGGTGCGGTGCGCTTCAATTCGACCGCACGCATCTGCGAAGCGCGTACGCCCACGACGTTGACCACCGACAACGTGGTCGGTTGGTTGGCCTCGCCGGTCTTTTTGGTCTTGGGTTTGGTCTGTTTGGCCTGCGACGGCTGCGTCGTCGGCGTGGTTTGTGTCGTGGTCGCCTGCGTGCCTTGGCTTTCGGTCCCCGCGCCGGGGCGCGGCGACGCCATGGCCGAGGTTGCCACCAGGGTGAACAACGACATGGATATGGCAAGCGACAACGGGTGTTTACGATGTGCGGTAGGCATGGCCTTGACCCTCTCTCAATGTCTGGTGAGTCTCGAATGCGCTGGCGTATTTCAAATGCGTGTCCCGACGGCTGCTTGTCCACGACAAGCTGCAGTAACGGAAGCTTTTGATGCATGGGGTCTTGTTTTCTGCGATGCCCCTCCATTCGGCACTCCGCGCGGCATCCGGATATTCCGCGCGGCGCCGGTTACCAAAAAGATCCGGGCCGGCGTCCACTGACCATTCCACGGATCGCCGGTGGCAACGATGCAAAGATCGCGTCGTGCAGCGTTTCATGGCGCCAGCCCGCATGCTGTGAGGTGGCGTGGCGCATTGCCGAATGCTGCACGCTTGAGGTACCAGTTGGCCGCACCCAGCACACCGTGTCGCCCGTGCTCCATCACGCGTACCGGAATGCGCGACAGCAACGCGCGCACGCTGCGCTCGTGCAGAAACCGCTCCGCGAAGGCACTGCGTTCAAGCTGCCCGAACATCGAATACAGAAAGCCCCCGGCGAGGTAGACACCACCCGTGGCCATGAACGCCATGGCGAGTCCGCCGGCAAAACCTCCCAACGCCGCGCAGAAGACCTCCACGGCTTCGACAGCTTGCGCATCGGCGCACGTCAGCGCGGCCGCCGTGACCGCTTCCGAGTTCGCGAGTCGGGGCAACCTCCCCTGCAGCCTGCACAGGGTCAGGTACAAGGTCAGCAGGCCCGGACCCGACACCACGCGTTCGTACGCCACGTAACCGCCATGCGGTGCAAGGCAGGCAAGGATCTCGCGCTCACGGGTCGTGTTCGGCGCAAAATCCATCTGGCCAGCCTCTGTCGTCAGCACGCGGCCACCGACAGCATCCGGCAACCGCACCGCTGCACCCAGGCCAGTGCCCGGCCCGATCACCAGCACCGGACCATCTTCGCGAAGGTCCGGTCCGCACAACAGGCGAGCATGCCCGATCAAGCCGCCATCGAGTGCATGGCCAAGCGCCTCGAAATCGTTGAGGACGGCGATGTCATCGAAAGCGAGCGCGGCGCGCAACTGCGAAAGGTGGATCGGCCAAGCGAGGTTGTCGTGCAATACCTCATCGCCCATCACCTGACCGGCGCAGGCCAGCACACAGCGCCGGACCGGGATCGACGCATCATGCTCGACGAACGCACGCAGCAATTCCGAGAGTCCCGGAAAATCCGCGCAAGTGAACTTTCGCCAGGCCAGCACCTCGAGTCCGTCACCGCCGCGAGTGCCGCTTACCAATGCGACACGGGTATGCGTCCCGCCGACATCCGCAGCCAGGAACGGTGGCACCGGAACACCAGCGTGCCGATCCACGTGATCGATTCCCGCGTCCACTACGCCCCCGCGTTACCCGAATGCCTACCAGTCTGGGAACAATTGACACCGCTGTCAATTTGCACCGCAGCATGCATAAAAATGACTGGAAGAACGTCCGGACACGGTATCAAATGCCGTTTTCACGAATTTCAGCGCTAAAGTTTTCAGCCGTTTTTGCTGCAATGCCGTAGTCGAAAGCCGAATCGGTGGCCGGGCGGCGCTTGCGATGACGGATGAAAATACGGAGCGTTCCATGTGCTGCTGCGCTGCAGGACGCGCATAACAAAAAACCCCGCAACGATGCGGGGTTCAAGGAGTTCCATGCGATGTTGTGAGACTTCGTGAAACCCTACATTGGTGCCCAAGAGGGGACTCGAACCCCTACGGAGTTACCCGCTACCACCTCAAGGTAGTGCGTCTACCAATTCCGCCACCTGGGCGTGGTGCCCATCCCTGGGAAACACCGCGCATATCCATGTGCGCGACTTTTCGAAAGAGCAAAACCGTCCATAGGATCTGCCCGGCACACTGCCTGCGCCGGATTTTTCACAAAAGCAAAGCTGTCATTGATGCGACGCAGGAGGCGCGCTGCTTGCCGGCACCGATGCCGCAGGCGCGGATGTCTTCGGCGAAGCCGGGACTTCGGATTTGGCCGAAGAAGCTGGCGCCGTCGGAACTTCCGAACGCTGGACCGGCACCGACGATGCCGGAGCGGAGGAGCTGCTGGCTGGCGCGCCGGAAGCCGCCGCTGCCGAGGTCGCGGGCGCACTGCTCGCCGGCGCCGAACTGCCGGCACCCGCCATCACGCCGAGTGTCTGCTTGGGCGTCGGGTTCACGCCGTGATGGCTGAGATAGATGCCCATGCCAAGGCTCAGCACGAAAAACAAGCCTGCCAGCACCGCGGTGGTGCGGGTCAGGAAACTGGCCGAACCGCGCGCACCGAACACCGTGCCCGAGGCACCGCCCCCGAAGCTGGCACCGGCATTGGCGCCGTCACCGCGCTGCATCAGGATCAGCACGATCATCGCCGCGGCGATGAGCACATAGAAGACACTGAAAATCGTGAACAGCATGGTTCGTTCCCGTCCGCCGGAAGGGTGTCAGCCCACCGCCGCACAAATCGAGAGAAAATCGGTGGCCTGCAACGCCGCACCACCGATCAGGCCGCCATCGATGTCGGCTTGCGCGAACAACTCGGCGGCATTGCCGGGTTTGACGCTGCCGCCATAAACGATGCGGGTTGAACCGGCAATTGTAGCATCGTCGCGGGCAAGCTGGCTACGCAGGAGCGCGTGGACTTCCTGGGCCTGCGCCGGGCTGGCGCTGCGGCCGGTGCCGATCGCCCAGACCGGCTCGTAGGCAATCATGATGCGTTCGAACGACGCGATGCCGCAATGGGCGACCACTTCACCGAGCTGCCGCGACACCACCGCGGCGGTGTGGCCGGCGTCGCGCTCATCCAGCGTTTCGCCAACGCAGAGCACCGGCGTCAAGTCGTGCGCCAGTGCCCGTGCGACCTTGGCCGCGACCTGGCTGTCGGTCTCGTGGTGGTGTTGGCGGCGTTCGGAATGTCCCGCCAACGACAACGCGCAACCGACATCGCGCAGCATCGCCGCCGATACCTCGCCGGTCCACGCGCCGGAATCGTGTTCGCTTACGTCCTGCCCACCGACCGCGATGACCGACCCCGCGCACGCCGCACAGGCTTCGCGCAAGTAGGGGAACGGCGGGAACACCGCGACATCCACATTGCCGGGGGGCGCCTCGACGATGGCACCCAGCAACGCCGACACCATCGCGCGCGAGCCGTGCATCTTCCAGTTGCCACCTACCCATTTGCGGCGCATGACCTGCTCCGTTTTCCATCAGGCTCGCGAGGATAGCCAAGCCGCCCACAGTCGCGCAAACTGCCGCCTTCGGGAAACATCGGTTTCGTTGCAACCCGTTCGCGGTTCGATATGCGAAGCGTACCCTGTGCTGAGCGCAGTCGAAGCATCACCACGAACGGGTTCGAATATTTACCGCTCGCCCTGAGGTATCGAAACCTGCCCGGAGCCTGTTGAAGGGGGCGAACGACAAGATTGGTCAGAACTTCATCTGGTTCCGGGAGTCACGCATGAACACACCGCCACGCCACCGCGCGCTCGTCACCGGTGCTTCCTCCGGGATCGGCGCCGAATTCGCGCGTCAGCTCGCAGCGCGTGGTTGTGACCTGGTGCTTACCGCGCGACGCGAGGAACGCCTGCGAGCGCTCGCATCGAAACTGCAGACGCAACACGGCATCGACGTGCAGGTGATCGCCGACGATCTGGCCGACCCCGCCGCGCCCACGCGCATCGTCGCCGCGGCAACGCGCGCGGACCGCGACATCGACATCCTGATCAACAACGCGGGTTACGGCGTGCCCGGCCGCTACGACAAGGTGGACTGGGACGTGCATGCGTGTTTCATGCAGGTACTGGTCATGGCGCCATTGCAACTTTGCCACCTGCTGCTGCCGACGATGCGCGAACGCTGTTACGGCCGCATCGTGAACGTCTGCTCACTGGCCGGGTTGATTCCCGGTACTGCCGGCAACACGCTGTATGGTCCGGCCAAGGCGATGTTGATACGCGCCTCACAAGGCTTGGCATTGGAGAACCGCAGCCACGGCGTTCATGTCTGCGCGCTCTGCCCCGGCTTCACGTATTCGGAATTCCATGATGTAAGCCAGGCGCGCGAGCTGGTCTCGAAATTGCCGGGCTGGATGTGGTCGGATGCCGCCGACGTGGTACGCACCGGACTCGTCGCGGTTGAACGCGGGCGGGTCGTGTGCATACCCGGCCGCATGAATCGCGCGGTCAGGGTGTTGATGGACCTGCTGCCCGATCGACTCGCGCTGGGAATGGTCGCACGGCGGGCGAAAGACTTTCGCATTCGCGATTGAAATGGGCCTCTCGGGGGCTTGGCGGCCCCCGGCGTGTTGGGCTTCGCAAGCTCAGCCCAACCTGCCGTTCAGCGCTCAGCACCGTAGGTTGGGTTGACCCCGGACTCGTTCCGGGGGAAGCCCAACGTGTTGGGGTTCGCAAAAACCGCTCACCCCAACCTATGTATGGACTCGCCCCTGGTGTCAACCGCTGTTGTGCACGAAGCACGGGCTGCATTTATG
>JBOHYW010000153.1:0-8800 GCA_050738155.1 Rhodanobacteraceae bacterium | reverse complement strand
CGTCCGGGTCTTCCGCGTTCGCGCCGGCGTAGTCGCCCTGCCCGGCAACGAGTTTGGCACGGTGCTCCTCGAACGCGTCGGAAATGTATTTCAGGAAGATCAGGCCGAGCACGACGTGCTTGTACTCAGCCGCGTCCATAGTTGTTGCGCAGTTTGTCGGCGGCCTGCCACAGCTTGGCCTCGAAGCCGAGATTGGCGCCTGCCTGCCGCGTTGCACGCGACGCAGGCAGACCGTTGCCTTTGTTGGAAGCCGACTTGCGAGGCTGCTGCCCTGCCTTGCTGGCTTTAGCCATTGCCTCCCCTCAACGAAAAGTGCGACCAAGGGGCATGGTAACGCTCGAGCCGGCGCAGCAAAAAGGAAAGTGAGTACGGAAGCGAGTAAGGCGCTGATCGGCCGACGCGGTCTTCGCCATGCGTCAATCAGTTATGGAGCGAGTCATGTTCCCGTCCGCGCCAGTTATTGCAAAAGCCCGCCTTGCGCGGGCTTTTTCGTGGCGTGTCGACACCCTCATGCGCGCGGTTTGTCCGGGCGCGCGTCCTTCGCGTTGCGTTCGCTTTCAAGCTGCGCTGCGGCTCTCGGGATGGCGCACTTCGCCGTGTCCGCGCAGCACGAAGCGTTCGATGGTGAGGGCGTCGGCGCCCATCGGGCCATAGGCGTGCAAGCGGGTGGTGGAGATGCCGATCTCCGCACCAAGCCCCAGTTCACCACCGTCGCTGAAACGCGACGAGGTGTTGACCATGACGACCGCGGAGCGCAGGGCATGCACGAAGCGTTCGGCCACGGCCGGATCGCGGGTGGCGATGACTTCGGTGTGGTCGGAACCGTATTGGCGGATGTGCGCGATGGCTTCATCCACGTCGTCGACTACGCGCAACGCCAGGATCAGGTCCAGGTATTCGGTGGCGTAATCGTCCTCGTCGGCCGGCTGCATGCCCTGCACGATCCGGCGCGAGCGTTCGTCGCCGCGCAGTTCCACGCCGCGTTCGCGCAACGCCTTGGCCACGCGCGGCAGGAAGTCCCCGGCCACGTCGGCATGCACCAGCAGGTTTTCCAACGCGTTGCACGCCGACGGCCGCGAACACTTGCCGTCGACAGCAATATCGACCGCCTTGTCGAGATCGGCAGCGGCATCGACGTACAGATGGCACACGCCCTTGTAGTGCTTGATGACCGGCACGCGCGCATGTTCGGTGACGAAGCGGATCAGGCCTTCGCCACCGCGTGGAATGATGAGATCGACGATGTCATTCAATTGCATCAACTGCATCATGGCCTCACGGTTCAGGTCGTCGAGCAACACCACGGCGTGCGCGGACAAACCGGCCTCGCGCAGCGCCTGGTGCAGGCATGCAGCGATGGCTTGGTTGGAACGCACGGCTTCGGAACCACCCCGCAGGATCACGCCGTTGCCGGCTTTCAGGCACAGCGCGGCGGCATCGGCGGTCACGTTGGGGCGCGCCTCGTAGATCATGCCGATGACACCCAGCGGCACGCGCACGCGCTCGATGGTGAAGCCCTTGTCGGAAGTCTCGCTGTGCGTGACCTGGCCAACCGGGTCCGGCAGCGTGGCCACGTAGCGCAGGGCGTCGGCGATGCCGGCCACGCGTTTTTCGTCCAGCGCGAGGCGATCGAGCATGGCCTCGCCAATGCCCTTCGCGCGCGCCGCCTGCATGTCTTCGGCATTGGCCGCCAGCACGCTGGCCGATTGCGCTTGCAACATGTCGGCCATGGCGTTCAACAGCGCGTTCTTTTCCTGCGTGCCGAGTTCGGCCACCGCCACCGCGGCCTGCTTGCACTTGAGGGCGAGCTCGCGAACGGAATCAGTCATGGGTGTGGACTCCTTCGCTGCGGAAGTCGTTGCGGTCGGCGACCGTGGCGAGGTCATCGCGGTTTATGATCCGGTCGCCATAGCTGTAACCGAGGCAAGCCTCGACCTCGCTGGTATGGCAACCATGGATGAGATTGATTTCGGCGGCGCCGTACTGGGTGATGCCGCGCGCAATGCACAATGAATCGTCGGCATTGACGATCTCGACCATGTCGCCACGCTGGAATTCGCCATCGGCGCCGATCACGCCCGTGGGCAACAACGAGGCGCCGCCTTCGCTCAGGGCTTTCGCGGCACCCGCGTCGACACGAATGCAACCTGTCACGGCCGGCATATGGCGCAACCAGTATTTGCGTGCATGCAATTTGGTGGAGGTGCTGCGCAGACGCGTGCCACGCACCTTGCCGTGTGACAGCAGCCGCGCGACGTCGGCGTTGCGTCCGTTGAACAGGATGGTGTCGATGCCGGCGGCAGCGGCTTTCTGCGCGGCCTCCAGCTTGGTGCGCATGCCGCCGGTCCCGTGCACGCTGCCGGCGGCGCCCGCCATGGCCATCACCTCCGGTGTGAGCTCGATTACCTCGTCGATGGGCTGTGCATTCGGATCCTGGCGCGGATTGGCCGAGTACAGGCCGTTGATGTCGGTGGCGATCAGAAGCAAGTCGGCGTCGATCAGCCCGGCCACGATGGCGGCCAGATTGTCGTTGTCGCCCAAGGTCAGTTCGTCCACGGCCACCGTATCGTTTTCGTTGACCACCGGCAGCACGCCGTGTTGCAGCAATTCCTGCAAGGTGGCGCGGGCATTGAGATAGCGGCGGCGGTCGCGCATGTCGTCGTGGGTCAGCAGCACCTGCGCCAGCGGCCGATCGAACAGGCGCTGCCACAGCGCAATCGTCTGGGTCTGGCCCAGCGCGGCCATGGCTTGAGTCGCCGCGTGACTGGTGTCGATATCCGCGTGACTTGCCAGCAACATTCGCCCGGCGGTCACCGCACCGGAGGACACCAGCACGATTTCGCGTCCTTCGGCATGGCTGGAAGCGACGAACTGGGCCAGGCCAAGTACGTGCCGCGTGCTCAGGTCACCGCCCTCGCCCGCCAGCAGGCTGCTGCCCACCTTGAGCACCGCGCGGTGCCACGGTGGAATTGGTTGCTCGCGAAACGTGCGTGCGGAAGTCATCGATCTCCGTGGGTTCGTTACGGGTTATCCCTTAATGCCTTGTGGCACGCGCGGTTTATTTCAACCCCAATCGCTGAAAGCACGAACCGATGCGACTCGCGCGCGCAAGACACTGGATCCCGGCTTGCGCCGGGATGACGAGCAAGAATTTCAGGCGCAGTGCTTGCGCAGACCTGTCCGGGCTTGCGCCGGATGACGAAAGTGGAGCGCGTCAACAGCCCCACAGCGCAGGGTGAATGGACTACGCTGCGTCGCCTTCCGCCCGCGACTGCTGCAAATTGCCGCGGTATATCAGGTACGGTTCGGCCTGGCCGTTGATCACGGCTTCATCGACCACGACCTTGCTGACGTGTTCGAGCGAGGGCAGCTCGTACATGGTGTCGAGCAGCACGCCTTCCAGGATGGTGCGCAGGCCACGCGCGCCAGTCTTGCGCTTGATCGCGCGTTTGGCAATGGCGTTCAGGGCATCGGGACGGAACTCCATCTCGACGTTTTCCATGTCGAAGATCTTCTTGAACTGCTTGGTGATGGCGTTCTTGGGCTCGGTCAGGATCTTGACCAGCGCGTCTTCATCCAGCTCGTCCAGCGTCGCGACGACCGGCAGACGACCGACGAATTCCGGGATCAGGCCATACTTGACCAGGTCTTCGGGTTCGACATTGGCAAGCAAGGTGCCGACGTTCTGCTTGCGCTGTTTGCTGCGAATTTCGGCCGAAAAACCGATGCCGGTGGTTTCCGAACGTTGCTGGATAACCTTGTCCAGCCCCGAGAACGCGCCGCCGCAGATGAACAGGATATTGCGGGTATCGACCTGCAGGAATTCCTGTTGCGGATGCTTGCGCCCGCCCTGCGGCGGGACCGAAGCGACGGTGCCCTCGATCAGTTTCAGCAGGGCCTGCTGCACGCCTTCACCCGACACGTCGCGGGTGATCGACGGGTTCTCGCTCTTGCGAGAGATCTTGTCGATCTCGTCGATGTAGACGATGCCGGACTGCGCCTTCTCGACGTCGTAGTCGCACTTCTGGAGCAGCTTCTGGATGATGTTTTCGACGTCTTCGCCGACGTAGCCCGCTTCGGTGAGCGTGGTGGCATCGGCGATGGTGAACGGCACGTTCAACAGGCGCGCCAACGTCTCGGCCAACAAGGTCTTGCCGCAGCCGGTCGGGCCGATCAGCAGGATGTTGGACTTGGCCAGTTCGATTTCGTCGTTCTTGGCGCGCGATTCCATGCGCTTGTAGTGGTTGTACACCGCCACCGCCAGCGACTTCTTGGCGCGGGTCTGCCCGATCACGTACTGATCGAGCGTCTCCATGATTTCGCGCGGCTTGGGCAACTGGGTACGACCGGAAGCGGCTTTTTCTTCCAGTTCCTCGCGGATGATGTCGTTGCACAGTTCGACGCATTCATCGCAGATGAACACGCTTGGGCCCGCGATCAGCTTGCGGACCTCGTGCTGGCTCTTGCCACAGAACGAGCAATACAGGATCTTGCCGCCTTCGCTGCCGCGGCCGGGTCGGTCCTCGCTCATCTCGTGCTCCGTCGATCAGTCTTGCAATGGGTCATACGGAAAGCCCCGCATTCGGCTGCAGCATAACACAGCCGGACGCGATGCCCGACGCACCGCGGCGTCGGGCTACCGTAAAAAACAGGGGGAGTTTCAGGAATTTGTGACCGATGCCTCAGGCCGATTTCACCGACTGATCGGGGCGCTGTTCCACGACCGAGTCGATGAGGCCGTAATCCTTGGCCTCGGCCGCGCTCATGAAGCGGTCGCGCTCCATGTCGCGGGCGATCTCCTCGACCGGGCGCCCAGTGTGCTCGGCATAGAGCTCGTTCAGGCGCTTGCGCACGTACAGGATTTCCTTGGCCTGGATTTCGATGTCGGTCGCCTGTCCCTGGGCTCCACCCGACGGCTGGTGGATCATGATGCGCGAATTGGGCAGCGCGTAGCGCTTGCCCTTGGCGCCCGCCATCAACAGCATCGAGCCCGCACTGGCGGCCTGGCCGGTGCACATGGTGCTGACGTCGGGCTTGACGAACTGCATGGTGTCGTAGATCGCGAGACCCGCGGTCACCGCCCCGCCGGGACTGTTGATGTAGAGGCTGATGTCCTTGTCCGGGTTTTCCGATTCCAGGAACAACATCTGCGCGACGACCAGATTGGCCACATTGTCGTCGATCGGTCCCACCAGGAAGATGATGCGTTCCTTCAGCAGCCGCGAATAGATGTCGTAGGAACGCTCGCCGCGGGAGGTCTGTTCGACCACCATCGGGACGAGGTTGAGATTCTTGATCGGGCCTTGCATGGGGTTCTCCCGTGGACGGACGCGGCGCTCAGGCCGTGGTGTTCTGCGGATGCATCACTTCGTCGAAATTCAAAGCGACATCGGTGGTGTCCGCGTGCTCGGCGACCCATTCGGATACCTGGTCTTCCAGCACCGCGGTTCGCACGTTGTCCATCATTTGGGGGTTGTTGCGATAGAGTTCAACGACCTGCTCAGGCTCTTCGTAGGTCGAGGCAACCTTCGCGATCCGCTCGCTGACCTTGCGATTGTCCACCCGCAGGTTGTTGCTCTGCGCAATCTGGCGCAGCAGCAAGCCGGCGATCACGCGCTGATGGGCGATCGGCTGCGCGGCTTCCAGCGCCGCCGCCGGCAAGGTTTGCTCGCCGCTCAAATTGGGCATTGCCGCACGTACCAGTGATTCGGCTTCGGCGTTTTCCAGCGCCTTCGGCACATCGATATCGGCGTAGGTAGCGGCAAGCTTGCCGCCGACCTCGTTGCGCAGCCGCGCGCGCAGCGCGTTGTCGAGCTCGCGTTCGAGATTGGCGCGCACTTCCGTGCGAAACGTCTCGATACTGCCGTCGTCGATGCCAAAATTGCGAATGAACGTCGCGTCCACTTCCGGGGTCTGGGATTCTTGTACTTCACCCACGCGCAAGGTCACGCGGGCGTGCTTGGCAGCCAATTGCGGAATCGGGAACGTCGGCGGGAAGTCGACTTCGAAGTCGATCTCGTCACCGGCGGAATGGCCCCTGAGCGCGCCATCGAAGGCTGCCAGTGCCGAATTGCCGCCAATGACGGTGGCTGCCCGCTCGCGGCCCTCGGCCGGATGCCGGAAACCGTCGGCCTCGGCAGTGTAGTCGACAATCACCATGTCGCCGTCGGCCGCCGACCGCTCCACCTTCTCGAACACCCGGCGCTGCACGCGCAGGGTTTCGACCATGTGGTCGATGTCGGCCTCGCCCACTTCGGACTTGGGACGGTCGACCTTCAGTAGACCGACTTCCACGGCCGGCAGCTCCGGCATGACTTCGAAAGTCGCGGTGTACGCGATTTCGCCATCCTGCGGCTTGCCGTCGGTGTCAATGCTGGGGTTCGCGACCGGCTGCAGATTCTGCTGCTGCACGGCCTCGCGGAAAGTGCTGCTGATGAGATCGGAAAGGGCCTCGCCACGCACCTGCTCGCCGAACCGCTGTTCGATCACCTTGACCGGAACCTTGCCCGGCCGAAACCCTTTCAGGCGCACGCTGCGACCCAACTCGCTGATGCGCTGGCGCACTTTCGAATCGAACTGCTCGGCGGGAAACTTGACCGTCAGTTTGCGTTCGAGCTTGCCGACGTTTTCCAGGGACACTTGCATTGCAGCTCCTGATGTTCAGTGCGATGTTGCGTGTTCGTGCCGATCAAGCGCGGCAACGCGCCGTTCCTGATCCCGGAGCCGCCATCCGTGCACATCGGCTGTTTCCTGCAAGCTCGATGTTCGCCATCCAGAACTCGAAAAATGCTCCATGGCAAGCTTGACGTTTGCCATCCATGGCAAAAAGATACTTCCTGGTGCGAAAGGCGGGACTCGAACCCGCACGGGTTGCCCCACTGGAACCTAAATCCAGCGCGTCTGCCAGTTCCGCCACTCTCGCCCGCTCCAACCAAGGATGATATCGCGCATAGCGCAATTATCACTCCCCTCGCCCGCCTGCGGGAGAGAGCAAGAGGTGAGGGTAAAACCGCTGCAACGGGTCAAAATGGTGGGCCGTGTAGGATTCGAACCTACGACCAAGAGATTAAGAGTCTCCTGCTCTACCAACTGAGCTAACGGCCCGCTTTCCAATCAATTGTGTTGCCGCGCGCAGCGCGACGGTGGCTCCCCCTCGCCCGCTTGCGGGAAAGGGCAACGGGTGAGGGCCATACCTTACGATACAGCCACGTACACCAGCCCTCCATTGTACAGAAAATGGGGTGGATGATGGGATTCGAACCCACGACAACCGGAATCACAATCCGGGACTCTAACCAACTGAGCTACATCCACCACTGAAAACTTTTCGACCAACCATCCATGGTGCGATCGCCAATCGGCATCCCTGCCTCCTCCTCACGCCTCGCGCGACAGTCCACCGGACTGCCGCAAGCACTCGGCGTTCGACCAACTGAGCTACATCCACCACTGAAACTCTATTCGAGAACCATCCTTGGTACGACCTGTCGCCTGCAAGCAGACTCCTGCACTCCACAGTGGGAGCGCGCCACGCGCGCGACAAACATTACGACATTGAAGCACCGGTCGCGGGCAACAGCAAAAGCCGGCGCTCCGCGCCGGCCCGCTCCTGCAGCCGGTCACCGCAGGAGCGAGCGTGCTCGCGACCAATGTCCCGGCAAGCGACTTTCGTCGGCGCCGTACATCGCCAAACATCGCGCAGCGAACGGACAATTTTCATTGAGCTGGCCAAAACTTGCAAGCGCCAAAGGCGGCTTGGCAACTCCGTTGCTTCGGCGACTGCGCTGCGCTAGTTTGCACGAATGCCGAAGACCACCGCCAAAACCGCACCCCCGGAGCAGAACGCCAACAACGTCGCCCGCTTCGAGCAATCGCTGGCCGAACTCGAGCAACTGGTCGCCAGAATGGAAGGTGGCGAGTTGAGCCTCGACGAATCGCTGCGCTCGTTCGAGCGTGGAATCGCGCTTTATCGCCATTGCCAGACTGCACTCGAGCAGGCCGAAGCGCGGGTCAAGCTGCTACTCGACCCCGAACATCCGGAATCCGCGCAACCCTTCACGTCCGCGGAAGATTCCTGAACGTCACCGTTGGCGACTGCGCCGAGTCCGCGAACGATCATGGCATGGCGCGAATCGCACGGCGACCCGCTCCACGCCGACATGCCAACGCCAACCGGCCGGCTATTTGATCAACCGCAGCGCGAACGGATAGCGATAGGCCACACCCTCGTTGGCCTTGACCGCCGCCATGATGATGAACACCAGCGCAGCGATGCCGATCAGGATCATCAATGGTGCAATCACCAGGAAACCGATCCCGAGCGTCATCACGCCCAGTATCGTCAGGATCACGAAAATGATCGTCATGGTGATGTTGAAGTTGAGGGCTTCCTTGGCCTGATCATTCACGAACGGCATGGTGTCCTTCTTCACCAGCCAGATGATCAGGGGGCCGAGGAACCAACCCCAGCCGCCAACCCAGCCGGTGACAAGGCCACCGAGCAATGCGGAAAGGTGCGCAAACATCGCCCACTGTTTTTCTTCGGCGCTGGGTGCGCCCGCGGGTGGTTGGGGTGATCCGGTCGAAGACGCCGGGGGTGTCACGGATTCCGGTGGGACGCTCATCGATTGTCTCCCTCGTTGCAATGATGGACGGTTCACGAGCCGCAAGCTGACTCTCCTTGGTCATGCAGCGGGTGTCAAGCGTATTGCCCCCCGCTTGTCAAGCCACGCCGTTGCACGCGTTCCATTTGGATTGCCGTTCACCCTGAGCGCAATCTCGCCATCCTGAACAAGGATGG
>JBOHYW010000152.1:0-8829 GCA_050738155.1 Rhodanobacteraceae bacterium | reverse complement strand
GCAGGCGCTGGCGAAGCCCGCGGCGGAACTGGAACGCAGTGGTGAAGTACTCCTGTTGCGCGACCAACCGGATCCGGTGGGGCCGCCCGCGCCGGCACCACCAATCGGACCGCCGGAGTCGTTGGCCCCGACCGCCGGCCGACATGAGTCACCGGCTCGCAAGCGCGTGACACACGCCGGCGCCGCAGCATGAACCGCCTGCGCGCACAGGGCTGGGCGTTCGGCATCAGCATCGCGTTGTCGTTGCTGTTGATGCTGGTCCCGCTGCCACTGGTGATACAGCCGTTGAAACCGTACTGGCCAGCGCTGGTGCTGGTTTATTGGTCGCTGGAAACCAGCGATCGGGTGACGGTCGGCCTGGCCTTCCTGATCGGCATCGTGGCCGACTTGTTGAACGGCGCGCTGCTCGGCGACCAGGCGCTCAGGCTGGCCGTGCTGGTGTTCATCGTGCTGCGTTTCCGCTCGCGTCTGCGTTTCTTCCCGATGTGGCAACAGTCACTGGCCGTATGGTTGTTGCTGCTCAACAACCACGTGCTGCAGGCGCTGATCCGCGCGTTCGCGGGTGACGCGCCGATGCCGCTGCTGTCATGGCTGGCGCCGGTGGTGGGTGCGGTGATCTGGCCGTTCGTGTTCCTGTTGCTCGACGACGTCAACACCCGCTTGCGCGGCAAGACCGCCAGGGCGTCTTGACCATGAACGGTCGTGGTGAGCTGCCGGACAAGCACGCCAAACGCGTGCGCTTCGCCCGGCGTGCGCTGGCCGGATTCGCGATCATGCTGGCGCTGCTACTGGTGGTAGCCGGGCGCTTCGTGTACCTGCAGGTATACCAGCACAACGAATATTCCACCCGCGCCAAGGCCAACCGCGTCAAGCTCAAGCACCTGCCGCCGCCGCGCGGATTGATCTTCGACCGCGAAGGCAGGCTGTTGGCCGACAACGTACCCGCGTTTCGGCTGGACGTGGTACCGGACGAGGTCAAGCACATGGACGCGATGCTCGAGCGGCTGGCGAGTGTCGTGCCGCTGTCGCCCGATGACATCCGCCGCTTCAAGCAGAGCCTGAAGCAACATCGGCCGTTCGATCAGGTACCGCTGAAATTCCACCTCACCGAAAGCGAGCGCGACCGCTTTGCCGTCAACCAGTGGCAATTCCCCGGTGTCAGCGTCGACCCCTACCTTACCCGCAACTATCCGTACGGAGCCGAGTTCGCGCACGTGGTCGGCTACGTTGGCCGCATCGACGCCAGGGAACAGGCGAAGATCGATCCCGACCTTTACGCCGGCACCACCCATATCGGCAAAACCGGTCTCGAGCAGCAATACGAAAAACTGCTGCACGGCACGCCGGGCTACGAACTGGTAGAAGTCAACGCCGACCAGCGCCCCTTGCGCGTGCTGCAACGGGTCCCTGCCAAGCCAGGCAAGAACCTCTACCTCACCATCGACGCACGCCTGCAAAAGGCGACCTTTGCGGCGTTCGATGGCCAGACCGGCGCCGCCGTCGCGATCGATCCGCGCAACGGCAACGTGCTGGCGATGGTCACGGTACCAAGTTTCGATCCCAACCTGTTCGTCAACGGCATCAGCCAGACCGACTACGACGCGTTGCTGGACAATCCCGAAAAGCCGCTGCTGAACCGTGCGATGCGCGGCGGCTATCCGCCCGGTTCCACGGTCAAACCGTTCATCGGCCTGGGCGGTCTGGAACTCGGCCTGCGCACCCCGACCGACACCGTGCTGTCGACCGGCGTGTGGCACATCCCGGGATCCTCGCCGGGGTCGCGTGGTTACCGCGACGACAAACGCTCCGGCGCCGGGCGCGTCGACTTGATGCAGGCCATCACCCAATCGGTCAACACTTATTTCTATTCGCTGACCTGGAAGATGGGCATCGACCGGTTCGACCAATGGATGGCGAAATTCGGGTTCGGCAGCCCCACCGGCATCGACCTGCCGGGCGAAACCGGCGGCGTGTTGCCGTCACCCGAATGGAAGCGCAAAACCTTCAACAAACCGTGGTACCCCGGTGAAACCGTGATCTCCGGGATCGGCCAGGGCTACTGGATGGTGACGCCGCTGCAGATGGCGCACGCGCTGACAATCCTGGCCAACGGCGGGCGCGCGTACACCCCGCACCTGCTGGCGGCAACCAGCGACGGGTTGAAGGCGCCGGAAGTTTCCTACAAACAGCCACCGCCCGTGCAAATCACCCATGCCCCGGCCGACCTTGCCGCGGTCAGGCAGGGCATGCTGGGCGTGGTCTACAACCAACTCGGCACGGCTTATCGGGCCGGCATCGGCAATGGATTTCCTTACCTGGTCGCCGGCAAGACCGGTACTGCCGAGCGTTATTCGCGCACATCCAACGCCTACAACACCGACAAGAATCTCGAATATCTCGCCAAACGTCACCGCGCGTGGTTCATCTGCTACGCGCCGGCCGACCACCCGCAAATCGCAATCGCGGTGGTGCTGGAACACGGCGCCTGGGGCGGCAGCGCGGCAGCGCCCATCGCGCGCAAGATGTTGAATCAGTGGCTGGCCGATACGCCACCATCGGAACGACCACCGTTGCCGGTCACCGCAGTCGCCGAATTGCCGCGCCACCCGGCCGGGACAACGCAATGAATACGCTCACCGCCAGCCTCTCCGGGCGCGCGCTGCGTATGGGGCGGCGGGTGTTCGCACGCCAGCGCATCGACCTGCCGCTGGCGATCGCGTTGACCGTTCTGGCGCTGATGGGGCTCACCGTGCTGTACAGCGCCAGCGATCTCGACACCAGCACGCTGATCGGGCAGGCGTTGCGTTTCCTGATCGGCGCGGTGCTGCTGGTGGTGGTGTCGCGCATTCCGCCGAGCCTGTTGCGTGCGTGGACACCGTGGTTCTATGCCTTCGGCATCGTGCTGCTGGTGGTGGTCAAGCTGCTCGGCGAGGGCAACGGTGCCAGCCGCTGGCTGGATATCGGCGTGGTCCGCTTCCAGCCGTCGGAGTTGATGAAACTGGCGATGCCGATGATGGTGGCGTGGTACCTGCACCCGCGCCCGCTGCCGCCGCGCTGGCGCGACATCGTGGCGGTGCTGGTGGTGATCCTGATTCCGACCCTGCTGATCGTGAAGGAACCCGACCTCGGCACCGCGATCCTGGTCGCGGCGTCGGGCGTATTCGTGCTGTTCCTGGCGGGGCTGCCGTGGTGGAAGATCGGCGCAATGGGCGCGGCAGTGGCGGCGTCGGCGCCGATCGTGTGGCACTTCCTGCACGATTACCAACGCCAGCGCGTGCTGACCTTCCTGCACCCGGAAAACGACCCGCTCGGCAGCGGCTGGCACATCATCCAGTCGATGATCGCGGTCGGTTCCGGTGGCATCCTCGGCAAGGGTTTCAACCAGGGCACCCAATCGAAACTGGAATTCCTGCCCGAGCACACCACCGATTTCATCTTCGCAGTGCTGGGCGAAGAATTCGGCCTCGTCGGCGTGCTGGTGCTGCTGACGGTGTACGCCTTCATCATCGGGCGCTGCCTGTGGATTGCCGTCAACGCGCGCGACACCTGGTCGCGGCTGGTGGCCGGCGCGTTCGCGCTGGCGTTCTCGGTTTACGTGATCGTCAATGGCGGCATGATCACCGGGTTGTTGCCGGTAGTGGGCGTGCCGCTGCCGCTGGTGAGTTATGGCGGCACCTCGGCGATCACCCTGCTCACCGGGTTCGGAGTGGTGATGTCGATCCACGCACATCGCAAGGTGACGGTGTAGCGCGATTGCCGCGCCATCAATCTCGCCTGCCTGCACAACAACCGCGGGTAGGGCGGATCAAGGCGCGAGCGCGAAGCGCACGTGCCGGAAGACTCCAGGCATCCTGCCTTTCGGCCCTTCGGGCCCGGCTTCGCCGTTCGCGCCGCTCCTGCGGCGCAGTCGCCGCTCATGCGGCTTGATCCGGCCTACTCTGGTGCTCGCAACGGCTGCCGCATCGGACTCGCTACAATGCGCGTTTGCCTTGCAAACCGCGCCTCGCGCGGAACCGGGATCCGTGCGATGGACAAGAGTTTCGACCCCAAACAGATCGAATCGAAGTGGTATGCGCGCTGGGAAGAGTCCGGTTGTTTCAAGCCGACTGGCGCAGGCGATCCATACTCGATCCTGCTGCCGCCGCCGAACGTCACCGGCACGCTGCACATGGGGCACGCGTTCCAGCAAACCATCATGGACGCGTTGATCCGCTACCACCGCATGCGCGGCGACAACACGTTGTGGCAGGTCGGTACCGACCATGCCGGCATAGCCACCCAGAAGATCGTCGAAAACCAGCTCGCCGCCGAGGGCAAGACCCGCCACGATCTCGGCCGCGAGGCGTTCATCGACCGCGTGTGGAAGTGGAAACAGGAGTCCGGCTCGACCATCACCAGGCAGATGCGCCGGCTCGGCACGGCGGCGGACTGGTCGCGCGAGCGTTTCACGATGGACGAAGGCCTGTCCGCCGCGGTGCGCAAGGTATTCATCGAGTGGTATCGCGCCGGGCTGATTTATCGTGGCAACCGGCTGGTCAACTGGGACCCGGTGTTGATGACCGCGGTGTCGGACCTCGAGGTCAACAACGTCGAGCGCGATGGCTCGATGTGGTACATCTGCTATCCCTTCAGCGACGGCCCGATCGATGGCATGCGCGGCATGACGATCGCGACCACCCGGCCGGAGACCATGCTGGCCGACGGCGCGCTGGCGGTGCACCCGGACGATGAGCGCTACCGTCATCTGGTCGGCCGCTACGTCGATCTGCCATTGTGTGATCGCAAAATCCCGATCATCGCGGACGATTTCGTGGAGCGCGAATTCGGCAGTGGCTGCGTCAAGATCACCGGTGCGCACGACTTCAACGACTACGCCTGCGCCAGGCGCCACGACATCGAGATGATCATCATCATGACGCTCGATGCACACATGAACGACAACGCCCCGGCCGCGTATCGCGGACTCGACCGTTACGAAGCGCGCAAGGCGATAGTCGCCGACCTCGAACGCTACGATTACCTGATCAAGGTCGAGCCGCACAAACTGTCGATACCAGTGAGCCAGCGCTCGGACGCGGTGATCGAGCCGATGCTGACCGATCAATGGTTCGTCGATCTGACTTCCGATGCGCAAAAGGATGGACGCGCGGGCGGCCGCCGTGCGATCACGCAGCCCGCGCTCGACGCCGTGCGCAACGGCGACATTAAATTCGTGCCGGAAAACTGGACCACGACTTATACCCAGTGGCTCGACAACATCCAGGACTGGTGCATTTCGCGTCAGTTGTGGTGGGGCCACCGCATCCCGGCCTGGTACGACAAGGCCGGCACCATCTTCGTCGGCGAGGACGAAGCCGATGCGCGCGCGCATGCGACGACGCAACCGGTCGGTACCTTGCATCAGGACGAAGACGTGCTCGACACCTGGTTCTCATCGGCGCTGTGGCCGTTCTCGACGCTGGGTTGGCCTTCGGACCAACCCGTGAAAAACGAGCGTGGCGAAGTCATCGCGAATTGGCCGGTCGATCAGGTCTTCCTGCCCAGCGCGGTGCTGGTCACCGGCTTCGACATCATCTTTTTCTGGGTCGCGCGGATGGTGATGACCAGCCTGTACTTCACCGGGCGCGTGCCGTTTCGCGAGGTTTACATCAACGCGATCGTGCGCGACGCCGAAGGCCAGAAGATGTCCAAGTCCAAGGGCAACACCCTGGACCCGCTGGACCTCATCGACGGCATTGACCTGCCTGCCCTGGTCGAGAAGTCGACCAGATCATTGCTGATTCCACAGGTGCGCGAGAAGGTCGAAAAACGCATCCGCCGCGAATACCCCGACGGCATCACCGCGATCGGCACCGACGCCTTGCGCTTCACTTTCGCCGCACTGGCGAGCTACAGCCGCACCATCAACTTCGATATCAAACGGGCGGAAGGCTACAAGGCGTTCTGCAACAAGTTGTGGAATGCGGCGCGATTTGTGTTGATGAACATTGAACCCCTCTCCCCTCGGGAGAGGGGCAGGGGTGAGGGTCCGGACCTCGCGCGAGGTACCGAACCCTCATCCGGCGCTTCGCGCAAAAGAAAAGGCGGCGTTCCGCCCCTTCTCCCGGAGGGAGAAGGAACAGCAAAGACAGAGGCGGAACGCTGGATCCTTTCGCGCTTGCACGCAACGCTCGCGGAAGTGGAACAACACTTCACGACATACCGCTTCGACCATCTGGCGCAAGCGCTGTACGAATTCGTGTGGAACGAGTATTGCGACTGGTTTCTGGAACTCTCGAAGCCGGCATTGAACGGCGATGATGCCGACGCTGCCGCGTCCACGCGGCACACGCTGCTGGTGGTGCTGGAAACCGCGCTGCGTGCGCTGCACCCGGTCATCCCGTTCATCACGGAAGAGATTTGGCAATCGGTGGCGCCACAGCTCGGGCTGGATGCGGCGAGCATCCTGCAGCGTCCATATCCGCGCGCAACGGAGTTCCCGGTCGACGAAACCGCCAGTGCCGAGATCGAGTGGTTCAAGCAGGTGCTGACCGGCGTGCGCAAGATCCGTGCGGAGATGAATATCCCGCCGGGCAAGAGCATCGCGCTGTTGTTCGCGGACGGTGACGGCGAAGATCGCCGCCGTGCCGACAAATTCTCCACGCAAATTGCATTCCTGGCGCGCTGTGAAGCGCCACGCTGGTTGCAACACGGCGAGAGCGAACCGGCGGCTGCGGCGACGATGGTCGGTGGCCTGCGCGTGCTGATTCCACTGGCGGGGTTGATCGACCTCGAGGCCGAACGCGCACGGCTGCAAAAGGAAATCGCGCGCATTGAAGGCGAGATCAAGAAGTGCGAGGACAAGCTGGGCAACGCCAACTTCGTCGATCACGCACCCGCTGCCGTGGTCGCTCAGGAACGCACGCGTCTCGCCGACTGGAACACCCAGCGAGCCGCACTGCACGAACAAGTGGCGCGGCTGGCGAATTGAGTGCGTGAGCCAATCCGGGCCATAGTCGTCGCGCGCAGGGCGCTCCCACGACGACACCGTAGGTTGGGCTGAATCCGCGCTTTCTGCGGATGAAGCCCAACATGATCCGGCCGGCAGGATCGGGAACACGTAACGATCTGTTGGGCTTCGCGAAGAGCCGCTCAGCCCAACCTACTGTCATTCGCGCGCATGGCGCACTCCCACGACAGCCATCGTTGTGGGAGCAGCCCATGGCCGCGAACGCTGTTGCAGGAACTTCGCACAGGCGGACTCTCCGCCAAAGCAACTGCCCGGCTACCCGCGCGTACCGACTTCGCCCGGAAACAGCACATCAATTGGACGCGGATCAAATCTGATCAGAGCGCATGGCGCGGTCTATCGGCATTCATCTGCTCTGATTCGTGTCAAACAGGCTTTTGCTTCATTCCAATGCGTCGGCATCATCGGGGAACAACACGTCGATGAAACCGAATTTCGAGAAATCAGTGATGCGCGATGGGTACAGCCGCCCGATCAGGTGATCGCATTCGTGCTGCACCACGCGCGCGTGGAACCCCTCGGCATTGCGGTCGATCGCAACGCCTTTCGGATCGAAACCCTGGTAGCGGATCATCGAATAGCGGCTGATTACGCCGCGCAGCCCCGGTACCGACAGGCAGCCTTCCCAGCCTTCTTCCATGTCGCGAGACAACGGCGTAATCATGGGATTGAGCAGGATCGTTCGCAGCACCTCGGGCGCGTCGGGATAACGGTCGGAATGCTCAAAACCGAACACCACCAATTGCAGGTCGACGCCGATCTGCGGCGCGGCGAGGCCCACACCCTCGGCCGCCTGCATGGTTTCGAACATGTCGGTGATGAGGTCGTTCAATTCGGCCGTGCCGAACATCGCCTCCGGCACCGCAGGCGCCACACGCAACAAACGCGGGTCGCCCATCTTCAGGATTTCACGGATCATGGCTTGATTCCATTTCTACATCGCTGAAACAGGAAAGAGCACGGTCTGACGCGGATCAAGATGCCGATCGACACGAATCTTCATCGAGTGCTTGTTTTATCCGCGTTCATCCGCGTGAATCCGCGTCCAAAGACTTCTGATCCATTCGGAATGTCTGCACGATCGACATCTCGTATTGACGTAAAAATGAACCAGGCACCACGCGGCCACGGGCCGAGCACGGACGCTGCGCGAAGTCTACACAGCGACCCATGAACACAATGGGTCCGCCACCGCGTCACCGCAACACCTCAGGCACGCCTTCGACGCAGCCACAGCCTTGGCGCGGTCAATGCGAAATGCAGCCAGATCCCGCACCACACCAATGCGGGCGTCAGCGGTTTACGCGCGGCCGGATCGAACTTGCGGAACCAGCGCCACATGCCGCGATGCTTGTGCCAACTAACGAACACCGGCCGGTGCGCACTGGAACCGCCCTTGCCGTGGTGCACGCGAATGCCACCAGCCAGCAGCACTTTGTATCCCGCGTCGCGCGCACGTCGGCACAAGTCCAGATCCTCGCAGTGCAGGAAATAACCTTCGTCGAAACCGTGCAGACGGTCGAACATCGCGCGCGGCAACAGCATCAGGGCGCCTGAAAGATTCTCGACCTCGATGGTTTCGTTCGGAACCAGTCCCGGTACGTTGATGCCTTCGCATGTCGTATCCTCGGCCTCACGGTGCGCGCGGCCGGTCAATGCGTTCAGCGAACGCCGCAACAGCGGATCGCGACGTCGCGACGCCGGATCGGGTACACCGTTGGCATCACACACCACCGCACCGACGATTCCTGCATCGGTACGCGCATGCAGCACATCCAGCATTCGCGCCAGTGAATCGGGGTCGAGCTGGCAATCGGGAT
>JBOHYW010000151.1:0-8843 GCA_050738155.1 Rhodanobacteraceae bacterium | reverse complement strand
CCCCCAGCGATTTCGGCTCGGCGCGTTGGGCTTCACCCGCAAAAAGCGCGGGTTCAACCCAACCTACACTGCATCGATGAACGCAGCCATCGAACCCACACGTTACGGCGTGTCCCGAATGCAGTGCGTAGGTTGGGGTGAGCGGCTTTATCGCGAACCCCAACGAGACGGGCGAACAATGTTGGGTTTCGCCCGCAAGCAGCGCGAGTTCAACCCAACCTACACTGCATCGATGAACGCAGCCATCGAACCCGGGCGTTACGGCGTGTTCCGAATGTAGTGCGGCCTGTGGCTGCAATGGTCCCTTGCGGCACCCGGAACAGGTACGAACCACCTCCCGACGCACTGATAGCGGCCCCTGCTGCGGTGCTCCCCTACGCAGGTTCGCCGAAGACACCTTGTTTTAGATATAGTTTAGATATATCTTAGTAACGCACTCAACAAGGAAATCTACCCATGCACATGCACCATCGATTGCACCAGAAACTGCACGCCATGTATCGCGAATATCCGTTCGGATCGGAAAGCGATCATGGCGATCATCATTACTGCTACGCCGGGCGCGGCCCTTTCGGCGGACGCCATCACCATCACGACGACTTTGATGGGTTTCCCGACTGGAACGTCTTGCGCGGCGGCGGACGCCGCGGCGGCGGCCGGATGTTCGGGCATGGCGACCTCAAGCTGTTGCTGCTGGCCCTGATCGAGCAGGAACCCCGCCACGGCTACGAACTGATCCGTACCATCGAGGACATGTTCCACGGCCAGTATTCGCCGAGTCCCGGTACGGTCTACCCCACTCTCACGATGTTGGAGGAAATGGGTTACGTCGCCGTGGATAGCCAGGAAGGCGTGCGCAAGCGTTATGCGATCACCGATGAAGGCCGGGCGTTTCTCAATGAGAATCGCGATGCGGTCGAAGCCGTCACCGAACGCGTCGAGCGCAAGGCCCGCTTTGCCGCCAAGCTCGCGACACCGATGGCTATCCGCAACGCCGTGCACGCGCTGAAACACGCGCTGGCCATGCGCATCACCAAATGGGACAAGGCCGAAGCCGAGCGGATCGTTGCGATCCTGGAACGCGCCGCACGCGAGATTGCCGCTGGCGACGAGCTCGATTGAACTTCGAGATGCCCGCGGCCGGCTGGCTGGCTGGCCGCGGGCTCCTTGACGTGAGCGCCGGCACTCGACATTGCGCCAATGCCGAGTGCCCGGAGTCATGGCGTAAGGCCTGGGCCAACGATTCGCTGCTGACTGCACTGGCGAAACTGGGCAACGAATCACCGGTTATGAATCTGGCAGTCAAAGCCATGAGCCACACCCACGTCGTCGATCAAATCTTCGCGGCGCATCTGCGACGCGCGGATCACCCGTACACATCGACCAATCTGGGCGCGCCGCCGACGCTGCAAGCCCTGTCGGCCGAGATCAGGGCCACCGACCACGCCTACGTCGAGTATGCGTCGCAACTTGACGACGAACAGCTTGCCGAGCAGATCGACTTCACCTTCACCGACGGCGCACCCGGGCGCATGTCACGCGAGGAAATGCTGATGCACGTCATCACCCATGGCGTCGGTCATCGCGGACAGGTCAGCGCGCTGATGCTGCTCAACTCGCTTGTGCCGGCCAGCGACGGCTTCACGACCTGGTTGCACACGGCCGAGGCCTCGACAAGAAGGCGAGCCGCTGACTGACGGCCCCGGCACGCTCGGAGCCTGGGCGCGATGCGGTAATCGCAGCCATGGGCCGCTCCCACCAGCGGAGAGGGTGCGGTGCAACCGGTCACGGCTGGCGCGCAAGCACCGCCGAAGTTTCGATCTGCCGTTCCGGGATATTCCAATAACGTCGCAACAACACCGGAATCTCATCATCATCAGCCATCTTGAACCCATTGCGCCTGTAGAAACCAATCGCCCAACTTGCCGCGGTCCAGGTGCCGACGAGAATTGGCGTCGAGCATTGCGCGACGAGGCGCTGCAACAACTGTCCGCCGATGCCCCGCCCCTGCGTTTCAGGCAACACATAGGCATGCCGGATCAAATGAACGTCGTCGACGGCCTGGATGCCCATCACGCCGAGCAGGCGTCCTTCTTCTTCGAAACCGTGGAACACGACGCCGCTGGCGATCTCGCGGTCCAGCTCGGTATCGGGCATGTAGGGTTGTCGCCAGCGGTCGGCGGGAATGACGCCGCGATAGCGCTCGGCCGCGCGATTGATGATCGCGGCCATCCTGTCGCGATCGGAAGCATCGCAAAGACGCATGTTTCCCGTCGGCATCGGCTTTCCCTGCAAGGGTCGGAAACGGCAGGTTAGGCAGCCATGCCGCTACGTTCTTGAACGAAATTGCGCGCTGGTTACGCCTGCCGAAAAGCGTCGGCGTAGGCGCCGGGCGTATAGCCAAAGCGCGTGGCGAACGCACGTGTCAGATGACTCTGGTCGCTGAAACCTGCGGCCATCGCGGCATTCGCCAAGCCGCTGCCCTCGCGAATCAAACCGCGCGCGAGGTCGACACGCCGTTGCACGAGATACGCGTGCGGTGTGAGCCCGGTGACGCGTGCGAACATGCGAATCGTCTGGTAGTGATTCACGCCACTCAATTCAGCCAAACGGGCAATCGTGAACCCGTGCGCCGGATCAGCATCGATGGCGGCTTTCATCCGGGCTATGCCTGCGGCCACGCCGGGCGAACGATTTGACCGGGTGGGTTTGCCCAGTTGCGCAATCAGGCCGAGCAGGCATTCATCCACGAGCAGCCCATCGGCGCTGCCACCACGGCTGCCGCAGTACACCCGAAACAAGGTGTCCAACGTCAAACTCGCGCGGCGATCGTGCAGCACCGGTGCGTGAAATTCGTAAACTGCCGATGCATGGTCGGCCAAACCGGAAGCCGCGGCGCGCAGGACTGGTTCGTCGAAATACAACATCCGCCACCGGCGTGACTCGCCGCCCAATGAAGCGCCGTCGTGGATCTCGCCCGGATTGACGGTGATGACGTCACCCGGCCCGGCCTCGACCATGCCCCGGCCGCTGGCAGAGCGATGCCCGCCCGCATCAAACACGCCGATCCCGTACTGCTCGTGACTGTGACGTGTGAAGGTCCGGCTGCTGTGGACCTTGACGGCCAGCACACCCGCCGCGGCAGTGATCCTGGTTTCGTGCAGGCTACTCATTGGAGAAGCTTAACTGGCCGCGGGTTTCGTCGCCGACCGTGCGGAGGATCCTCAACGCAGCGGCCAGCCCGTCAGAGTGAATCGGAGCGGGGGTGTCGGCCAACTCCGGACTGTCGTGGCCCGAATCGCGCCGCCACATGGCTGCCATAGGGCACATCTCAAAACGCGGCGACCCGCCCGCAGTATCCGCGGTATCGTTGACATAGCCCTATTGACACCGGTCATATTTTCGGACTACCTTTATCATAATTGATAAAGGTAGGCGCTCTTTGACCCAAAAGACCGTCCTGGATGTCTTGCTGCACCCGATCCGCATGCGGATCGTGCGGGTGTTTGCGGGGAAGGCTGAACTTACCGCGCGGGATTTGGCGAAAAGCCTTGACGATGTCCCGCAAGCCACGCTTTACCGGCATTTGAACCGATTGACCAAAGCCGGCGTCTTGACCGTGACGGCAGAAACCTCCGTGCGCGGCGCCCTGGAACGCACCTATCGAATCGATCCCAAAACCGTCAGGGTGCCTGCGGAAGACATCGGAGCCATCACCCCGGAGACACACCAGAAGTATTTCTCGATATTTGTCGCCTCGCTGCTCGAAGAGTTCGGTCGCTATACCCGAAGCGGTGATGTCGATGTGCTGCGCGACGAAGTCCACTATTTGCAGGTGCCCATCCTCGCGACACCAAAGGAATTCGCCAGCTTCATGGAAGAATTCGCTGCACTCATCCAAAAGTTCGCAGGACACGGTCCCGCCAGGCATCGAATGCGGCGAACCGTATCCATCGTTACGCTCCCCGAAAAACCCGCAAAAGTCGATTGATCCACCGGCCGCATATTCAGAAGGCGACAAGGGAAAACACAAATGCAGGACAACACGACAAAGTTGCATGACGGGAGAACACTGGCCTTTGCCGAGTACGGCCAATTCGACGGCATTCCTTTGTTTCTGTTTCACGGCACACCTGGCTGCCGCATCCTGAAGCGATTGGAGACCGCGTCGTGGATCAAGGAAAACGGCATCCGCGTGATTGTTCCCGACCGCCCCGGCTATGGCCTTTCCGATCCGGCTTCCAAGCGGAAAATCATGGACTGGGCAACGGATGTGGATGAGCTGGCCGACCACCTTGGCTTGGCCCGCTACCACGTCGCTGGCGGGTCGGGAGGCGGCCCTTATGCGCTGGCCTGCGCAATCCATTCCCCGCAACAAGTAATGTCCGCAACGCTGTTCAGTAGCGGCGGTCCACCAGAAGTGATGCCAGCGAACAAGGAGATGAATTCGGGAAACAGGATTGTGTTTTTTCTCGCCAGACATGCCCCCTTGGTTGTGAGGGTGCTGTTCGCGATCAATGCCAAATCCGTGAAGCGACCGCCGCCGCATCCCGGATCAAGAAAAGCGCAGAAATTGGCACGCTTGAAGGTGAAACGGTATGCGCAGTTCCCGGAGTGGGACAAGAAGGTTTTTGAAGCGCAGAACCCTGAACATGCAAGAATGCAAGCGCAAGAAATTTTCCGCCAGGGTGGCGATGGCACTTATCGCGACTTATTGCTTGTAAGTCGTCCCTGGCATCTCGATCTTGAGAAGCTGACGGTCCCCATATTCATGTGGCATGGTACCGCTGATACCCATGTGCCCATATCCACGGCCCGTGCGTTTTCCAAGCTGATACCTGGATGCGAACCCCACTTCATACCAGGTGCCGGCCACCAGCTTCTTGCAAGTGAAGAGATCTGTTCGCAAATGGTGGCCCGGATGTTGTCCGCCACTGCGTAATCAGGGCACCTGTTGACCGTATTTCTTCAGGAGTTCCAAAACATCGTCCTGCGCAATTACGTGTCTGCGAAGTCGATAGCGGCCGTCAGCTCGTATTTGGCGGACCGTATTGCCATGAACATCGGATGTGGTTGTGCCCATGACGAACTTCGAATGGACATACAAGTCGGCCCAGGAACTGGCGGCGGCGCTGGCGGCCAGGGAGGTTTCGGCCTGCGAACTTGCGGATGCCGCCATCGCCCGAATTGAAAACCTCGACCCGAAGTTGAATGCGGTCTGTGTGCGCGACTTCGATCGGGCGCGCAATGCCGCGCGTGCCGCCGATGACGCATTGGCGATGGGCGAGCGGCGGCCCCTCCTGGGCATTCCGCTGCTCGTCAAGGAATCCTTCAATGTCGCGGGCCTGCCGACGACGTGGGGCTTTCCGCAGCACAAGGATTTCGTTCCAACGGAGGACGCCCTGCCGGTCGCGCGTGTCAAGGCCGCTGGCGGCGTTGTGCTGGGCAAAACGAACGTTCCGTTGGGCCTCGGGGACTGGCAGAGCTACAACGACATCTACGGGACCACCAACAATCCGTTCGACCCAACCTGCTCTCCCGGGGGCTCGTCGGGCGGATCGGCCGCCGCGCTTGCCGCGGGCTACGTGCCGCTCGCGCTTGGCTCCGATCTCGGCGGATCGCTGCGGATGCCGGCGCATTTCTGTGGCGTTTATGCCCACAAGCCCACGCTCGGGGTGGTGCCGGCACGCGGACATTGCCCACCACCTGTCGCGCCCCTGCCCGAGTCGGCCGACCTTGCGGTGGTCGGGCCGATGGCGCGTGGCGCCGCGGACCTTGCGCTCCTTTTCGACGTCATGGCCGGACCCGACGAGATCGATGCGGGGATCGCCTACAGGCTCGACCTGCCGGCCCCGCGACACGAGCGGCTGGGCGACTTTCGCGTACTGGTCCTCGACACGCATCCGCTACTGCCGACCGACAGCGCCGTGCGGCGCGCGGTCGGGTCGCTTGCCGAACGGCTTGGGGGAGCCGGCGTTCGGGTTGCCCACGAAAGCGAGCTGCTTCCCGATCTCGAAAATGGCGCACGACTCTACATGCGGATGCTGATGTCCCTACTGGCCGCGAGTTGGTCCGCGGAGGCCTATGCCGGTCTTCAGAAGCAGGCTGCGGCGATGCCCACAGATGCCTCCGGACTGGACGCCGAACGGGTTCGCGGGGCGGTGCTGAGCCACCGCGACTGGATCGTGGCGAACCACGTCCGTTGCCGACTGCGTGCGCAATGGCGCGATTTTTTCAAAGCGTTCGACGCACTGATCTGCCCCGTCTCACCCGTGACTGCGTTCCCGCACGACCATTCGGCCAGGGAAACACGGCGGATATTCATCGACGGTAAGCCCCATCCCTACGCCGACCAGCTCATATGGCCAGGCGTCGCCACGCTTCCGGGCCTGCCGGCGACGTCGGTTCCCATCGGCATGTCGCCGCAGGGCCTTCCGATCGGTGTCCAGATCATCGGGCCGTCGCTGGAAGATCGTACGCCGCTCAAACTGGCCCAATTGATGGAGTCTGAGTTCGGCGGCTTCGTTCCGCCGCCGGACTATTGAGCTGAGACCGGAACGGTATCAACGCGAGCGCGGTCGCAGCTGCAACGGCGCGGCCCCATGTTGCGCCGCCGCCGGTTTCTTTGGCCCGCACGCACCACAAGTGGCGCAGCCGTCCGCGCAGTTGCCGGTGGCCTGCTTGGGTTGCAGATGCCGGCCGAGCCATTTCGAGAATCGCGACCGGCCGTGCAGGCGCAAGCGGATCGACGCGCCGGCCAGCCAGCGGTTGGTGAGTTGCGGCGCCAGCTTGCGGAACGTCATCAGCACGCTTGCCAGCACGATCAGGGCAACCACGGCGTACTGCGCGGCGAGTCCGGCGCTCATGCGAACAGCCTCGCGATTTGGTACGTGACAAGCGATGCGGCATAGGCCATCACGAACATGTAGCCGAAGGAGATGGCGACATTGCGCCAGGAATTCGTCTCGCGCTTGATCACTGCAAGCGTGGACATGCATTGCGGCGCATAGGCGAACCACACCAGCAGCGACAGCGCGCTGGCGAGGGAAATATTGCCGGCCAGTGCGTGGGTCAAACCGGCGCCGGCCGCATCGCCGCCTACCGCATACACGGTCGCCAATGCCGCCACCGCGGTTTCGCGTGCAGCGAAAGCCGGGATCAGCGCGATGCTCATCTGCCAGTTGAAACCGATCGGTGCGAACAGGTGTGCAAAACCACGTCCGAGATAACCGGCGATGCTGTAATCGATCGCAGGACCGGTCGCACCCGCGGGCGGCGCCGGAAAGCTCGACAGCGCCCACATCAATACCGTCAGCGCAAGGATCACGCCGGTCAAGCGTTTCATGAAGATCATGCCGCGTTCGTACAAGCCGATCGCGATGTCGCGCGGTTTCGGCATGCGGTAAGACGGCAACTCCATCAGCAGCGCGTGTTCGCTCTTGTCGCGGCGGATGTGCTTCATCACCCAGCCGACCAACATTGCGCCAAGGATCCCGGCCGCATACAGCGCGAACAACACCAGCCCCTGCAGATTGAACGCACCCAACACCTCGCGCGCCGGGATGAATGCGGCGATCAGCAGCGCGTAGACTGGCAGACGCGCGGAACACGTCATCAGCGGCGCGACCAGAATGGTGACCAGCCGGTCGCGCGGATCGGTGATGTTGCGCGTGCCCATGATGCCCGGAATCGCACAGGCGAAGCTCGACAGCAACGGGATGAACGAGCGCCCGGTCAGCCCCACCGACACCATCACGCGATCCAGCAGAAACGCCGCGCGCGGCAGGTAACCCGATTCTTCCAGCGCGAGGATGAAGAAAAACAGCACCAGGATTTCCGGCAGGAATCCGAGCACCGTACCGAGCCCGCCGCACAGGCCGTCTACCACCAGACCCTGCAACGGTCCAGCCGGCAACCACACCACGAGTTGCGTGCCCAGCCAACCGAAGCCGTCGCCGATCGCATCGGTCATCGGTTTGCCGAACGCGTACACCGCCTGGAATACCAGGAACATCACCGCAGTGAGGATCGCGAGGCCGGCCACCGGGTGCAGCACCACGCGATCCAATGCGTCATCGAGAGCCGCGGTCGCACGCGGCATCCTCACCGTCGCGGCCAGGATCGCACGCACCTCGATGTGCAGGTCGTGCTCGTCCCGCGCTTTGGCATTACGCGTTGAAACCATCGGCACGTCGCCGTCCACCTGCGCAATCAGCGCCTGTGCCCCGCCACGCCGCACCGCGATCGTTTCCACCACCGGCACGCCCAAACGTTCGCGCAACGCGGGAAAGTCGATTTCGATTCCGCGCCGCCGCGCCGCGTCCATCATGTTGAGTGCGAGTACCACCGGCAGGCCGAGCCGCTTCAGTTCAAGCAGGAACCGCAAGTGCAGGCGCAGGTTGGTCGCATCGGCCACGCACACCACGAGGTCGGGCACCGCCTCGCCGGGATAGCGGCCTTCCAGCACATCGCGGGTGACCTGTTCATCCGGACTGACCGCATCGAAGCTGTACGCGCCGGGCAGATCGAGCACGCGCATCACGCGCCCGGACGGTGCGATGAAATGCCCTTCCTTGCGTTCGACCGTGACGCCGGCGTAATTGGCGACCTTCTGGCGGCCGCCGGTCAGCAGGTTGAACAGCGCGGTTTTGCCCGAATTGGGGTTGCCGACCAGCGCGATGCGCAAGCTGGACGCGCTCATGCTTCCGTCCCCGCACGCACTTCGATGCGCGAAGCCTCGCGCCGCCGCAGCGCAAAACGCGTATGACCGATCTGGACCAACAGCGGGTCGCCGCCGACCGGGCCGCGCGCCACGATGCGCACCGGTTCGCCCGCCACGAAGC
>JBOHYW010000150.1:0-8867 GCA_050738155.1 Rhodanobacteraceae bacterium | reverse complement strand
CCTTGAGGTCGATAGTGACTGTTCCAATATCCGACTTGACCAAGTACCTGGCGCCGAGCAGCGATCAATACCGACTCACCGGTCAGCACTGACCGGAGCGGACGGCCAGCCAGGCTGGAATCGCAGCTTGCCTACAGCCGCTATCCGCGCCTTTCGCGCAACCGCAGTCCCGCCAGGTCCGGCGCGAGGAGCGGACGCGACGGGCTGCCATGCACCTTGCCAAAACGATCGCCCTGGTTCCAGTCGCGCGCGGCTGCGGCGACTTCTTCTTGCGTGCGCGCGACGAAGTTCCACCACAGCAGAATTTCTTCGGCGAACGGTTTGCCTCCGATCAGGACCCATCGCGCGGGCGCATCAGCGCGCAGCAGCACACGTTCGCGGCCGGGTTCCAGATATACCAGCGCGTCCGGCGTGACCGTTTCACCATCCACGGTCGCCGTGGCTTCCAGCATCAGCACGGCATGCTCGAATGCGGGATCGAGCGGAATTTCGATTTCACCCGCGCGTTGCGCGGCGATATCCATGCCGACCATCGGCGAGAACACTTCGACCGGTGAGGTCTGCCCGAACAACGAACCCGCGAGCAAAGTGATGTGGCAATCGCCACGTTCGATCACCGGCAGCACCGGATAATTGCGGAACGCGGGCGGGCCGTGGCGATGCGCCTCGTCCAACGCGATCCACAGTTGCACGGCGTGCGCATGGCCGCCCCGATCGGGCGGTGAATCCTCGGCATGCGAGATCCCATGACCAGCGGTCATCAGGTTGACCTGGCCGGGACGGATGGTCTGCTCGTTGCCGAGGCTGTCGCGATGGATGACCTCGCCTTCGATCATCCAGGTGAAGGTCTGCAGGCCGATGTGCGGGTGCGGGCCGACGTTCAGCCCTCCACCGGTCTCGTAATCGACCGGACCCAGATGATCGAGGAAGCACCACGCACCGACCGTGCGCCGTTGCCGGCTCGGCAACGCGCGCCGCACGAACAAGCCGTCGCCGACTTCGGCCTTGCGAACTTCGATGCGCTCAAGCGGCAACGGTCAGGGCTCCGACGGTCAAGGCCTCCACGGCGGCAAGGTCGGGTATCCAGGCCGGTTCTTCGTGTACCCGTACCTGTTCGCGCACACCGAGGGGCGGCGCGCCAGCGTCGACATCGGGTATCAGCATCTCGTCGGAAATCAGGGTCAGGCGCGGGAAGCCCTGGGTCAGCACGCCGAAATACGGCAAACGTGCATGCCCGCTGAGGGCTTTCAATATCGCCACGCGCGCGTTCTCGGTGGACTCGTTTTCGGCGACACCGGCCAGTGCGGAAAACGCCAGCACCGGCAGGCCCCAGCCGCGCCAGGCCAGGCGCCCGAGTAACCAGGCCGGGGCATCCGCGACCGGCGCCGGATGTGCATACGAGATGACCTCGGCCATGGTGGTGTTGGGCACCAGCATGCGCCCGCCGGTGACCGGCAACATGACGCCGCGGATTTCGCGTGGCAGGGACTGTGACTGGCTTGCATTCATTGCTTGTTTCCGTCCGCCTGGGCCTTCCGCACGGTTTCCGATTCATCGAGCCAACGCTCGATGGGATCGGTATTGCGCTCGATCGGAACGATGGTTTCCATCGGCACCAGTTCCAGGCCAGCGAAGCTGTCGGGCAGTACCGGTTCGGGGGCCTTGGTTTCGACCGCGGGTGCCGCTGTCGGCGCAACCTCGGTGTCGGGATCGAGCAAGCGCCAGTCATCCAGTGACGGCAAGCTGGCCAGCACGTCGGCATCGGTATCACCGGCAGTTACCACGGGCGTCGTCGGTGCGCCAGCATCGCTGGCGGTTGCCGCGGGCGCGGCCGGTGCACCAGCATCGCTGGCGGTTATCACGGGCGGGGCGGGTGCATCTACCACCGGTACCGGAGCTTCTTCGGAATAGTGAGCCTCAAGTTGATCGTGCATCGAGTCGGTCCTGGTTTCAACAGTGTCCGCGGAAGAATTCGCCGCAGCCGGGATGGCCCACGTTTCGCCCTCACTCGGCAGTCCGTGCGATTCGGGCGCAGCGAGCCGCGCATCGATCATGGCGGAAAGCGCCTCGGTATCCACATCGAGCAACCCCGTCGCATCCGAATCAATCTGTGCCGATGCGGCAACATCAACCGGTAGAACGGGTTCGGCGGCAAGCATGGACGCTGCATTTGGGGCAGCGATGGATGACGATGTCGCCTGCGCGGGATTTTCTGAAAGCGCTTCTGGCAACTCTCGGGATTCCCGCGATGGCGCAGCCACCGGTGCAACTTGCACCGCCGCGATCACCGCCAGATCTTCAGACGAACGCATTGGTGGTACATCCAGACCCGGCATTTCGGGCACGGCAACGAAATCGGCCGTCATGGTTTCGATTTCATGCGGTGACAGTGGCCGTTCGACCACGGATTCTTCATTCTCGGGCACCGCATCGGGTACGGACACCACCGCTGGTGCCGCCGCGACGACATCGGGCAGCTCATTGTTGGCGACGGCAGCCGGTGACGATGCCATGGGTACCACCGGCCGCGGCGGATCGAAATCCATGCTGCCACGCAACTTGGCTGTGAGGTGCCGCAGCCAGCGCGCACGCTCCCAACCTTCCAGACCCTGCGATATCTCGGGATCGTTGAAGACCACGCGGACGCCAGTCGTCTGCAACTTGGCTTCGATGGCCTCCAGCCAGTCGCCACCATCGACGTTCACCAGCGCCGCCGCAACCCGCGCGTCGGCAAGCCGCGCCGCTTCGAACTCCGCACTGGATGCCGCGTACACGATCTCGACGTGTCCCGCCACGGCTTCACGCACATGCGCGGCCAGCGCTGCATCGTAGAACACGAATGCAATGCGCGGCAGTTCGCTGGACGCCTGGTCAGCCACGGCGTTCCTCCAGAATCTCTGCAACGTTGCGCAAAAGGTCGGCTTCGCTGTAAGGCTTGCCCAGGTAACGATCGACGCCGATCTCGAACGCGCGCTGACGATGCTTCTCGCCGGTGCGCGACGTGATCATGACGATCGGCACGTGCCGGAAGCGCGCATCGTTCTTCATGTGCGTGGCCAGCTCGTAGCCGTCCATGCGTGGCATCTCGATGTCGAGCAGCATCACGTCGGGGATGCGTTCCTGCAGCTTCTCGAGCGCATCCACACCATCCTTCGCGGTAACCACCTCCATCTGCTCGCGTTCCAGCACGCGGGTGGTGACCTTGCGCATGGTGATCGAATCGTCCACCACCATGACCAGGCTCGGGCCGGCATCATCCGGCCGCGACACCGGCACGATTGTGGCGGGCGCAACTTCTTCCGCAGTGGACGGCTCTGCCACGACGGCCGCCCGGTTGGCGACCACATGGCGCACCAACGGCGCGAGGTCCAGGATCAACATCACCGAGCCGTCGCCCAGGATGGTGGCGCCGAACATGCCGGGCACGTTGCTGATTTGCGGACCGACCGGTTTCACCACGATTTCGCGCGAGCCGATCACGATGTCGATATGGATGGCCGCGCGCAGATCGCCTGCGCGCACCATCAGCAACGGCAATTGTCCGGTGCTGTCCTCGGGCGCATGCGAAGGGCCGAGGCCGAGCAGTTCGGAAAGCTCGTACAGTTGGTATTCCTCGCCGACGTGGCTGACCGTGCGATCGTCGCTGGCCATGCGTTCGGCCATTTCCTCGCGACGGATGCGCGAGACCGCCTGCACCGAAGTCATCGGCACGGCAAAGGTGGTTTCGCCCGCGCGAACCGTGATCGCCTGCGTGACCGCCAACGTGAACGGCAGGCGGATGTTGAAGGTGGTGCCTTGGCCGTGCTCGGAGTCGATGTTCAGCGAGCCACCCAGTTGCCGGATTTCGTTGGCGACCACGTCCATGCCGACGCCGCGCCCGGCCAACTGGCTGACCTCGCCGGCGGTGGAGAACCCGGTCTGCAGCACGAAATTGAACAGCTCGCTGTCGGACACCGGCACGTCGGGCTTGAGCAAGCCGCGCTCGATGGCCTTCCTGCGGATCGCGTCGCGATTGAAACCGGCGCCGTCATCGGACACCCGCACCAGCACCTCGGTGCCTTGCCGGCCAACCTGGATGGTGACGGTGCCTTCCATCGGTTTGCCGACAGCGACGCGTTGCGCGGGATCCTCGATGCCGTGGGTGAGCGCGTTACGCAGCATGTGCTCGAATGGCGCCTTCATGCGTTCGAGCACGTTGCGATCCATTTCGCCCTGCGCGCCCAGCACCCGCAATTGCGCGCGCTTGCCGAGTTCGTCGGCGGCGCCGCGCAGGGTTCGGCGCAGGTTCGGCACCAACGATTCGAACGGCACCATGCGGGTGCGCATCAGGCCGTCCTGCAGGTCGGAATTGACCCGCGACTGTTGCAGCAACAAGGTTTCCGATTGACGGGTCTGGTCGTCCAGGATGTCCTGGATCGAGGCCAGATCCGAGACCGACTCGGCCAGCGCGCGTGAATACTGCTGCAGGTTGGAGAAGCGATCGAGTTCCAGCGGATCGAAGGTCGCGCCTTCGCCATCCTCGCTCTCGCGCTGGTAGCGCGACAGGATCTGGGTTTCGGTCTCGATTTCGAGCTTGCGCAACTGTTCGCGCAAGCGCGAGACCGTCTGGTTGAATTCCACCAGGTTGAAACGGAAGTTGCCAACCTGCTGTTCCAGACGGGCGCGATAGATCGACGCCTCGCCGGCAGCGTTGACCAGCGAATCCAGCAGATCCGAACGCACGCGGATCAATTCCGCCGGGACGCGTACTTCCATTTCGACCAGTTGCGGCGCGGGACGCGGTGCCGGTATCGACGGCTGCGTCGGCGCAGCCGTCGGTGGTGGCGCGGCCTGCGCGGTCGTGCCTGCCGCCTGCCCGGCCGGACGTCCGCCGGCAAGGGCGTTGAAACGCTCGATCGCATGTTCGGGTGTTGCAATGGCCTTGCCCTGCACCACGCGCTCAACCAGATCCTGCAATCGATCGAACCCACGCTCGAGCGAATCCACTTCGATCGGTTCGACGGCGCGATTGCGATCGCCGATCTTCTCGAGCAGCGTTTCCATCGCATGGCCGAGATCGCCTACCGCGGCGATGCCAACCACGCGCGCGCCACCTTTCAGGGTATGCAGGTTGCGCTGCAGTCCACGCACACTTTCGAGGTCGTCCGGTGCGTTGCGCAGGCTCGCCATCAAGCTGTCGCTGGCATCCAGCAGCTCGCCGGCTTCCTCGGTAAACAGGCCCGACAATTCCGGATCGAGACCTTCGATGGCGATCGGGCCGTCGGGTTGCGGGTCATCCGGGAACGGCGGCAGCGCCGCTGCGGCAATCTCGTGTTCAGCGACCTTGCGTGCGGCGGCAATGCGCTTGGCTTCGGCCCGTTCCGCTGCGATGCGTTCCTGCTCTGCTTTTTCGGCGGCAATGCGCTCGGCTTCGGCTTGCTCCGCCGCGATGCGTTCCTGTTCCGCTTGTTCGGCAGCAGCACGCTCTTGTTCGGCTTGCTCCGCTGCGATGCGTTCCTGCTCCGCTTGCTCAGCCGCAATGCGCTCGGCCTCGGCTCGTTCCGCTGCGATGCGTTCCTGCTCCGCTTGCTCAGCCGCAATGCGCTCGGCTTCGGCTTGTTCGGCCGCGATGCGTTCCTGTTCCGCTTGCTCAGCCGCAATGCGCTCGGCTTCGACTTGTTCGGCCGCGATGCGTTCCTGTTCCGCTTGTTCGGCAGCAGCACGCTCTTGTTCGGCTTGCTCCGCTGCGATGCGTTCTTCCTGGTCCGCTTGCTCGACAGCAACGCGTTTGGCTCCGGCTTGTTCTGCGGCATCGGACGCCACTGGCGCTGCCGTCACGGAGCGCGGGCCACCGAATGGAGCGGCCTCCGGCCAGCGATCACGCAGCGCGTCAAGCCGTTCGGTCAGCGCCGTAGTATCCGGCACGTCCGGCACCGGCGTGTCGAACTGCGCCATCACGTGTTCGGTCATCGTGGCGGCGTCGCGCACCGCGTCGCAGCCTTCGCGATCGAGCGGCGCATCGGCACTGCGTACCCGCCGCATCCATACTTCCATGGGCGCCAGCATGCCGGCCAGCGATTCGATGCCGACCATCGCGATGGCGCCGTGCATGGTGTGTACCGCCCGCACCAGTTCGTCGTCGACCGCGACATCGTGGCCTTCGTTGCGCGCAAGGTAATCGCGCAGAACGCCCAAGTGCTGGCCGACCTCGGTGCCGAGCACGTCGAGCAGAATCGGGTCGACCACCGGCAAGCCCGTTTCCGGCGAGGTCATGACGGGTTCGAACGTGGTGGCAAGTTCCGGTTCGACCACCGGGGTGGTTTCGACCTGCGGCAGCCAGCGCCGCACCTTGCGGGTAACCTTGTGGTAACCGCGCATGAAATCGGCGATCCGCGCCGGTTCGCCGGCGGCGAGTTTGTCGGCGGCCTGCATGATCGCGTCGAGTGGCGGATCCAGTGTGGCCGATTCGCCCTGCAGACCCGCATGCAGTCTGGGCAGCGTCGCCACTGCGGCGTCGACCACGTTCTGCACATTGGCATCCGGCACGATGGTATGGTCGAGCACGCGGTTGAGCATGTTCTCGATCTTCCAACTGAACTCGCCGAGCGCCATCGCGCCGACCAACCGTCCGGAACCTTTCAGCGTGTGGAATGAACGGCGCACGTTCTTGAGCGCGTCCAGATCGTCCGGATTGGATTTCCAGGCTGGCAGGTTGACACTGATGTTGGCGATTTCCTCGCCGACTTCCTCGACGAAAACTTCGCGGATTTCTTCGTCGATGCCGGCTGCATCCTGGAAGGTGGTGTCGACCGGTGCGCTATCGCCACCGATCGGTTCCAGCACTTCTTCGTCGACCTCAACCCACTTGCCCGGCCCGAAGCCGGGGATGACCACGGGCTCGTGTTGCACCGCCTGCGTGCTGCCACCGGCGTTGACTGGCGCGGGCGACGCCCACATTGCCGTCGGCGCGTCGGCCGCGCTTGTTTCCGCTGCTGCGGTGGGATGCGGGAGCGCCGTTACGCCAACATCGACGGTTCCCGTTGTACCGGATTCAAGCGGCGTCTCGAGCGGTGAAGTCGAGGCCCGGCGTTCCGGCACCGGCCAATACTGCAGAGATTGCAGACTGCGCTGCGCGCCGTCGAGGATGCGATCGTCGCTGGCGCTGGCGTCACGTCCGATTTCGAGGTAGTACTCGACGCCGGCCATGGCATCGGCCAGGGTATCCATCTGTTCGACCGTCGGCACCTTGCGCTCGGCGATGAGTTCGTTCTCGATGTAACGGTCGATGCCGTCGACCAGCTCGGCCGGGCGCTCGAGGTTCAGGATGCGCAACGCCCCGCTGACTTCGTCGAGCATCTTCGGCACGCCGGCCAGGTGCTCGTGTGACCACGCCGATTCGATGAACGCGGTCAAGGCGTTCTTGACCTTGCCGAGATTGGCGCCGGCCTCGCGCATCAACGCGCGCATGATCTTGCGCGCCTCGCTGGTCGGCAGTGCTTCGTTGTCGGTATCGACGACGCCGAGATTTTCGATGTGCTCGTCGAGGGAGGCATCGACGTACAGCAGCGCGCTGGCGACATCCAGCACGGTTTCCGGCTTGGCTTCGCGCTTGCCGTCGATGATGTCGACGATGGTTTGGCGCTGGTCGCCGATCATCCGCGCCGGCGCTTCCAAGCCCAGCATGCCGAGCGTGTCGGCAATCCGGTGCAGGGTTTCGACTTGCGGCGCGAGCTGCTGTGGATGGCGGTCGTCGCGGCGCAGGAATATGTCCAGACCTTCCTTGACGCGCAACAGATCTTCGCGGACGGCCTTGGCAACGGTATCCAGCAGCGCACGATTGCGCCCTGACATCGCCGCGCGCGCGCGCTCCAGTTCCTCTTCGGACGGCACCATGCGATCCAGCGCAAAGGTGCGCGAGATGGTGTCGGTGCGACCCGGGCCGGGTTTCGCGCGCGCGACGGAGAACAACAATACGCGCGTCAGCTCGCGCGCATCCTCGTCTTCGCAGACCTCCTCGCCCTGGTCCTGCATCTTGCGGATGCTGCGATCGAGTTGCCCGAACTGCTGCCGCAGGCTGGCCGAATGCAAATCCAGCCGGCCCTGCTCGAGGGCTTCCAGCACGCCGCCGGCCACCCACCACAGGCGGCGCGCGGATCCGGCGAAACAAATCGCCAGCAATCCATCCATGCACTCGCGCATCGCCGCGAAATCGGGCCGCTTGCCCTGCGTCCACGCCAGCAACTGCACCTGGAAACGTGAACGAATCTGGGTGGTGCGCTGGCGCATGTCCGCGAATGGATAGGCAACCCGCGCGCCAGCCGCCTCGGGCGGCAGTGGCCGATCGAGTTCCGGATGGAACAGCACGCGGTCATCGACGGGTTCGGCACCGCGCGCATCACGCAAATCGTTGAGCAACGGCAACAGGACGATCGGAATGTCCTTGTGGCCGGTTTCGATCAGGTCAAGGTAATCGGGAAGTTGTACCAACGCGCGCATCAGCGCGCCGAGGGCTTCGTCGCTGGCCACCTGGTCGTCCGCCAGCGCCTGCGCCAGATGCTCCATCGCCTGGGCGAGTTCGGCCGCGCCGTACAACTCGACCATGCGCAAGGTACCGAGCACCTGGTGCAGCAGGCCGACGCAACTTTGCATCGACTGCTTGTCTGCAGAGTTTTCCGAGAAGCTCTCCAGCGCCTGTCGGGCTTCCGACAACAGTTGGTCGATCTGTGGCTTGACCCAGCCCAGGGTCGAAAAATCGATGTGTTCTTCGAGTCGCATCGCCGGTTTCCGCACAGCAACGTCTGCCGCCCCCGCCACCGCATCGGGCGCAACGGCAGCCACGCCGGTCTGGCCGGTCGCCGTGGTTACCATGTCGTCGCCCGCTGTCATGG
>JBOHYW010000149.1:0-8974 GCA_050738155.1 Rhodanobacteraceae bacterium | reverse complement strand
TTGCTGAGGCCGAGTTGCAGTTTTCCGTGCAAGCCGGTCCAACTCGCATCGGCGACAGCCGTCTTGATGGTGCCGGTGTAAAAATCACCGCGGGTGACATGGCCGGAAACAACCAGCGGTTGCGACTTCGGCGTGCTGACCATCAGCGTGAACTGGGTGAACTGGTAACGGCCTGCGGGAATGTCGACGCCCGTCGAAACCGTGAACGGCGCGTCCAGTGCCTCGTACTCGGTGTCAACTTCCGTGTGAAACAGATAGCCCGAGTTGGTGATGAAATGGAACGGCACCAGCATCAGCGCCTTGCTTTCGGGGCGGCCACTCAAGTCGTCGACCTGGATGTATTGGCCACCGAAGGTGAATTGGCGGACCCAATCGAACGCTCCTCCTTGCGGTCGCGGGTGGTAGACGAGGTTGGCCAGGTATTGGCGGGTGCCCGGCCGCGGCAGGAATCCGAGCGCGGGGTCGAGCGCCTCGCCAAACACGTTCAACTTGAGCCGTGCATACCACAGGTCGTTCGGGTACTGGATGGCAAAGCCGTAGCCATCGGTCCGACCGGGGATGTCGTCACCGTGGGACTTGGCCAGCCACCCGGACATCGTCAGGTTCTTGTTGCCGTTGAAGCGCGAGGTGTGCCAGACGCCGTCGAAACCGGCGAAGCTGTTGTCGGTCTTGCCGGTCGGGTCCCCATGCGTCATCAAGGTGCCGACCCGCAAGTGGCTGTCGACGTTGTAGGCGGCACGCACCACGCCCAGGTTGGTGGCCGGTGCCACCGCGCTCGCGCCGGTGTGGACATCCAGCGCGCCGATGGAAAATCGACCCGCGTGGCCGATCAGCTTGGCGCCCTCGTCGATCGGCACGATCTGTCCGTCGACCAGCCCGATGCGACGCGAGAAATACGGGATGAACTGCGTGCTCAGGTTGCCGTCCTTGACGATGTGCGAGAAGGTGAACAGGTTCGAACCTTCCAGGAAGAACGGCCGCTTTTCAGGAATGAACAACGAAAACCGGGTCAGGTTGACTTGGCCCTGCTCGGCTTCGGCTTCGGCGAAATCGGGATTGATCGTCAGGATGCCGGCCAACTGCGGCGCGAAGTCGTACTTGATGTCCGCACCGACGTCACCGGATCGCCCAGTGCCGGGTGCACTGTTGTAGCGCGCGAGTACATAAGGCTGCACTTCGATGCCGAGACCTTGCTGGAGGCCGTCCACGCCGGCAAGCCGGCCGGCGCGATGCAGGTCGAAAACATCCGAATTGAGCGTGATGCCCGACCAGCGCAAGCTGAGCTGGTTGCGCGGCACGTAGCGCGCGACGTTCAATCCCCACGTCTTGCGTGTGGACGGGAATTGCAGGCTGCGCGTGGAAATCTCGATTTCGGCGGTCCAGCCGTTGCGGGTGCGCCGGACCTTCGTGTTCCAGATGCCGTTCCAGTTGTTGTCGGTGGTGTCGTTTACGTCCAGACCGTCGTTGCGGGCGCCGCCCGCACTGACCTGAAAAAAATAACCGAGATGGTGGGCTCCGAAGGTATCGAGCACGATGGTGTCGTGGTCGTCATTGTCCTGGCTGTGGTCACGCTGCAGGGTGTGCACGACGATCGCGGATGGATCCGGATCGATATTGGTGATCCCGAAATAAAGGTGCCGGGCATCGGCAAGCACACGGACCGTGGTCCGGTACGGCGTCGCCACCCCCGGATGCGGATCCTGCTGGGTCAGTCGGATTGGCTTGGCCTGCAGCCACGCCACCTCGTCAAGCCGACCATCGAGGGTGATGCTTCCGTCGTGCACGCGCGTCACCTCGACCCTTGGCGTTGCCGCGATTGCGGATAACGGCAGCGGTAGTGCCAGGACGACGAAAGCAACCCGGCGCCAGCCTGAGCCGAGGCGTGCCGCGCCGGTTCCACGCAATGAAGGATTCATCAACGGGACCCGGCGTGATCCTGCAACAGGTTTTCCAGCGTGTAGGCGCGTTCTTCGCCCGCGAACTTGCGACCGGATTTCGACACCAGCGTCACGTGCCGCTTCACCATGATGGTGTCCGCGACGATGATTCCGTCGCGCACGATGGTGCGCCCGCTCCAATGGGTTTCGCCGGGCACGATTCTCACCTTCAACGGTGTGCCCTGGTCGGTAGTAATGGTGACCTGCTTGACGCGCAGGTCATGCAATGAACGACCGACTCCGTGGCCGTCGCGAAACAGCGTCACCGCGCGGTCGGATGGGTCCAGCCGCAGCACGCTAACCGTTTCGGTACCCGGCGGACCGAGTTCCCACGGCTCGGCGATGGTCGCTGTCCATGCCATGCCGACATGCAAATTTTTGGGCGCTCGACCCCACAAGGTTCGATTGAAGGTCGCCCCGCTGGTCTCGTGGTCGACCGCGCATTGGTCGTTCCAGCAAGCCGTGACGCCACCCGGCAAAAGCCTTTGCTCGCCGCTGCCGGCGGGCTTGCCGTCGTAGCGATAGCCGCCGTGCATGACGATGCCATCGGGGCCGATCGACACCACCGTCGCATACGAGGTGCCGCTGACCCGCGCGACGACTTCCTTGAAGCCCGACCCCTTGATGGAAATCGCACGGGAAAATACATGCGAGAGGTGTTCGCCAACCTGCAAATGCGGTTGCAGGAATGTTCGAGACGAAGTGTCCGCGGCATGTGCCGGTGCCGCGACAGCCAGGGCCAGAAGCGTGATGCCTGCAAACGACGGAATGGTGCGAAGGACCATGCATTGCTCCGATGGAAACGAAGGTCAACGCATGCTCAACGGAACCTCGAATGACCGATATTCCACTCGTCGTCCCGGCGAAAGCCGGGATCCATCTTGCTGCTTCGAAAATCAAAATGGATTTCGGCCTTCACCGGAATGACGGCGAATGCGAAGCTTTTCGAGCTGCCGTCAAGCACACGTGCAACCGCAAGCATGTGCATGGCGTCTTTTGCGAACAATCGGTTCGTGGTGAATGCTGCCCGCGCCGTGACAGGCGGCATCTGCCGCAGGACGGGCGGTTCAGCGCAACCCGAGTGCCTGGCGCGCACCGGCGCGGAAGCGACGGCTCAAGGCAAGCCGCGTACCATCGCGCAGCACGATCTCGGCGTTGCCATTGAACAGCGGGTGGACTTCGTGCACGCGATCGACGTTGACGATCACCCCGCGATGGATGCGCAGGAAGCGCGCGGGGTCGAGCGTGTCTTGCAAATTGCGCATCGTTTCGCGATGCAGGTAAACGGCGCCATCGGCGTGGATGCGCACGTAGTTGCCTTCGGCGCGGATCCAGTCGATGGCGTCGGTGGTGACCACCCGGATGTGCTCGCCGATGTGCACGCTGATGCGCTGCAACCAGCGACCCGCGACGGCGGGCGATGCCGGATCGGCTATCCGCAACCCGTGCCAATGTCGGCGCACGCGTTGCATGGTCCTGTCGAAACGACCCTGGTCGATCGGCTTCAACAAATAGTCCAGTGCGTTGGCGTCGAATGCACGCAGCGCATGCTGGGACAGCGCGGTAACGAACACCACCATCGGCAGCGCGCCCGGCTGCGACTCGTGCAACAGCTTGAAACCGTCCATGCCCGGCATTCTTATGTCCAGGAACAGCAGGTCGGGATGCAATACTTCCAGTGCCTGCAACGCTTCGGCGGCGTTGCCGCACTCGCCGGCGATGGCAACGTCGGGATGCGAATCCAGCGCCTGCCGCACCGCGAGGCGCGCCAGCACCTCGTCGTCAACCAGCAGTGCTCGTATCTGCGATTCGCTCATTTGCGTCTTTCCTGTCGGCAACCACTTGAAACGGCACACGCAGGTCGACCCGGGTACCGCCGCGCTTGCGCGCGTAAAGTTCCAGCCGGGCTGTCGTGCCGAACAACACGTTGAGTCGGGCGCGGGTGTTGTTCAAGCCGATGCCTTCCACCACGCCCTCGGGCGGCAGGCCCAAGCCATCATCGTCGAGCCTGACGTGCAAATAATCGCCGTCGCGGCGTGCCGTGACGACGAGGCTGCCGCGCGTGGTCTTGGCCAGCAGGCCGTGTCGCAACGCGTTCTCCGCCAATGGCTGCAGGATCATGCTCGGCACCACGGCATCCAACGTATCTTCCGCGGCATCGATATGCGTATGCAGGCGATCGCGAAACCGGATTTGCTGGATATCGAGATAGCAACGCAGGAACTCCAGTTCCCGCGACAGCGGTACCTGCTGGGATTGATGCTCCTCGAGCGTCAAGCGCAACAGGTCGCTCAGCCGCGCGATCATCAGCTTGGCCTGCGACGGATCGGCGAGTGCCAGCGCCGAAATCGCATTCAGGGTATTGAACAGGAAGTGTGGCCGCAATTGCATCCGCAACGCCTGCAATTGCGATTGCACGAGTTCCGTTTCCAGGCGGGCGCTGCGCAGCCTCTCGTCACGCAGATGCCGCCTCGATTCCATCCCGCGCAACACCGCCAGGATGATCCAGTAGGTCAATACGGCAAGGCTGAAGTTGTACACGAACTCGTTCTGAAGATACTGGCCGAGCGTATGTACCGAAGGTTCCCTCGGCCCGCACAGCTCCCAGAACACCGAAATGCGCACCAGCACCTGGGCCAACGCGACCACGAAACCGGCCGGAATGTGCACCAGGCAAAACCTGCGCCAATCGCGGTTGGCGGTGTTCCGCCCCAACCATGCAACCAGCGGCACCAGCAACATCCACAACCAGTAGTTGGTGAAGCTCCATATCAGCATCCGCTCCCAGGTCGGCGGGTATCCCTCGCTTATCTCCGCCAATCCCCGGCTGAACCCGAACCACAGCGCCAGCAGGGTCCAGAAACCGAACGCCGCTGCGATGGTTTTCATTCGGCGCAATCCGGAACGTTCGATGCCGTGCATGCGTTGCTTCGAATCAATTCGAGTGCGGCTTAGTGTGATTGTTGCGCAGGGCAGAAGAAAGGCCCGATCCGCTTTTCGATCTACAAACGCCGCTTGTCACCGTCAGGGTGGCATTCGTCACAGAACGACTGCAGCGTATCGCTTGGGCACGCATGCTGCATCGACGGCGAATCCGCCGAAATCGAGGAAATTCGAATGACCGTTCGCAAGCACTCCTTCTCCCTTTGCCTTGGACTTTTGTTGCCCGGCATCATCGCGCTGGGCGCACCCGTTGCGGCAGCGGCAGCCGGTACTCATGTGGACGAAGCCGCAAAGACCGCGGCTGCCGTTACCGCGGTTGACGACCATTGGCTGCGCGCCGAAGTGAGCGGTAATACTACGTGGCTGGATTCGATGTTGATGCCGGAATACCGGACCGTCAGCTCCAACGGCAAGATCGGCACCAAGGCGATGTTGCTGAAATCCGCTGCCAAAAATCGCGGCTCGGACAAGATGCGCAAGCAGGTCGAAGCCTGGCAAAAAACACACAAGACGAAAACCAGCGTGGTGATGCAAGGCAATACTGCATTGCTGACATTTTCCGACCCGAAGACCGGCCACATCCGGTCATCGGATCTTTTCGTCTACAAGGACGGCGGCTGGCACGCTTTGTATTCGCAACACGCCAAGACCGAATAGCGAACACGGCGGCGCGTCTTCAGCGGCGTGCCTGCATCTTCGGTATCGCGCGCGAGGGACAAAAATCAGGTCTGCCGGTTTGCGCCGACTGACAAAATCGAAGAACCAGACAACGCTTCCTCGTGTGCGATGCAGTCCACCGTATATGATCTCGTCATGCACGCGAATACCGCCCGTGGACTGCCATCGTTGTGGCTGATCTGGCTGGCCGGCTTGATACCGATTGCGTTCGGGGTTGCACTCGCGGTCTCGGCGGCGTCGGACCTGCGCAGGGCGCTGCTCGATCACAGCCTGTTCCTGGTCGGATACATGGTGGCGACGATCCCGCTGAGCCTGGCTTATCGCAGCCTGTGGAAACGCTCAATGCCATGGACGAAAAGCGTCCCGCCCATGCTGGTGCTGTCACTGCTGACCGCCTTGGCCCTCACCGCAGTGTTGCTCATTCTGCAGAGTCACTTGGGCAGGGTTTCCCATACTTTCAGCTGGCGCGTCGTACTGGTCAGTTTCCAAGCCGTGTGGTTTGCGCTGCTCGGGTTTAGCGCGATGCTGATGGTGATCGGTTATTACGTATCCATGCAGGACGAGCGGGAGCGCGCGACAGCGGCAACGGCCATGGCCCGCGACGCCGAACTGCGCGCGCTGCGCTACCAGTTGCACCCGCACTTTCTGTTCAACACGCTCAACGCCATCTCGACCCTGGTCGTGGAGGAGCGCACGCGCGACGCCACCCGCATGATCGCGCGGCTGGGCGATTACCTGCGCGCCACCTTGCACGGCAACGGCGCCCACGAAGTCACGCTGGCCGAGGAAATGTCGCTTGCCGAAAATTACCTGCATATCGAAAAAGCACGTCTGGGGGAACGGCTGATCGTGGAGACCCGCATCAGTGCAGATACCCGGAACGCCCGGGTGCCGTGGCTGCTGCTGCAACCGCTCATCGAAAATGCCATCCGCCACGGTATCGCACCGCGACGCGGTATCGGCCATTTGAGGCTGACGACGCAGTGCGTCGGCGACAGGCTGCGTATCGAAGTGGCCAACGACGGTCCACCTGTGGCCGCCACGACCACATCAGGGGATGCCGGGGAAACATCCGGCATCGGCCTCAACAACGTTCGTGCGCGACTTCAACGCTTGTACGGTCCGGCCCATCGGTTCGCGCTGAACAGACGTGCTGATGGCAGTTGCAGTGTTTGCATCGAATTGCCGCTGCATATGGAGCCCGAGCCGGCACTTGCTTCCGGCGTGGATACATGACGGTACGTACACTCATCGTTGATGACGAGCCCTTGGCGCGGCGCGGCATAAGCCGGCGCCTGGCCGCGCACAGCGACTTCACCATCATTGGCGAAGCCGACGACGGTGAAGCGGCGCTCGCCAGCATGAAGGCCGACAACCCCGATCTGGTATTCATGGACGTCAAGATGCCCGGCATCAGCGGCCTGGAAACGCTGCAGGACCTGCCTCGTGACAAGCGTCCATTGATCGTGTTCCTGACGGCCTACGATCATTTTGCCCTCGATGCCTTCGAGGTGCGTGCGCTCGACTACCTGCTGAAACCCATCGACGATGATCGCTTCGCCGAAGCGCTGGATCGGGTGCGTGAAGCCATGGAAGCACGCCGGTTACAGCCATCGTCCAGCCACGAAGACGCATTGCGCGACCGGCGCTCCGGTACGACCGGCGTCTCGCGCCTGGCCGTGCGCAGCGGCCATCGCATCGTGCTGGTCGACGTCGATCAGATCGACTGGATCGAAGCCATGGGCGATTACGCCGGTCTGCACGTCGCAAGCAAGGTGCACCTGTTGCGCGAACCCCTGCATCGCCTGGTGCAGCGATTGGATCCAGGACAATTCGTACGGATCCACCGCTCCACCATCGTGCGACTCGCCTGCATTGCCGACATGCGCGCACTGTCCAACTGCGACACAATGTTGCGATTGCACGATGGCACCCGGCTGCGCGTCAGCCGGACCTACATCGACGCCTTGCGCGGCGCGCTGGCATTGCACACGTTCGCATCGGGCTGATGATCACCAGCGACCGTTCCGGCGCACGCATCCACCGCTTCATCGCAACATCCTGTCCCCAGTCGGTGCCGCTGCCTACAGTCTCGGGCATCGGTCGCAAGTGGCCCGAGTGCGCCAATCACTGCTGGAGATTTTCATGAGACGCATGCTGCTCCTCGCTATTCTTGCCGTTCCCGCGCTCGCGCTGGCGGCGACGGCCCCGACCACGGCAACGCAGATACTTGCACAAGCCAAGGCCGCAAGCGGAGGCGCAGCCTGGAATCGCATCCACAGCATGCGCTTCAAGGTCACGATCAAGGCTGGTGGCCTCACGGGAACTCTTGTCAGGCTTGAGGACCTTTCCACCGGCCGATCGGTGGCCCACTTCAAACTCGGCCCGATTGCGGGCGCGCAGGGTTTCGACGGCAACAAGGGATGGACCAAGAGCCCCGGTGGCGAAATCGCGTCCGACGATTCCCCCGCCGCGATGAAATCCGACGTCAACGCGGCCTACCAAACTGCGCGCGCATGGTGGTTTCCGAAGCGATGGCCGGGCAAGATCGAGTCACTCGGCACGCGCAATGACGGCGGCAAGGCCTTTCGGGTGCTGCGCATCACGCCGCGCGGCGGTCATCCCTTCGAGTTGTGGACCAACGCGAAAACGCATCTTGTCGTGCGCTCGGTCGATCGTTCTGGTGTGCAGCCCCAAACCACATATTTCAGCGATTTCCGCACCGTCCACGGCATCAAGGTGCCATTTCACGAACGCTCCTCCAACGGCAAGAAGAAGTACGACCGGATATTCCAGATAAACAAGGTCGTGGTGAATGTACCGTTGAGCGACACCGACTTCGCGATGCCGAAGCAGGCGTTTCACGACACCTCGATTATCGGCGGCGGCAACAAGGCGACGATCCCGTTCAAACTCGTCAACAACCATATCTACATCCCTGTAACCGTCAACGGCCATTCGCTTCGATTCATCGTGGATACGGGTGCACAGAACATTTTGACGCGCGAAGCGGCCAGGCGCGCCGACATCAAAAGCGAGGGTGCGCTCCAGGGCGGCGGCGGCGGCAAGAAGTCCGTGAGCGCCGGTCTGGCAAAGATCGAGAAGCTTGTCCTCGGCGACAAGATCTTGCTCAAGGACCAACCCTTTGGCGTGCTCCCGATGCCGGGATTCAGCAACATCGAAGGTACGCAATTCGACGGGCTCGTCGGCTACGAACTCTTCAAACGTTTCGTGGTCCGCATCGACTATGCCGACCAAAAACTCACTTTCATCAGGCCGGCCGATTTTGATCGGACTGATGCCGGAACGGCGGTGCCCTTTACTTTGGCCGGCGGCGGCATTCCGTTCGTCAAAGGCTCGATAGACGGCATCTCTGGTGAATTCGAAATCGATCTCGGGGAACGCGCGGCGCTGAG